>JAJVIF010000001.1:1630574-1880758 GCA_022072165.1 bacterium
CGGCAACGAGTTCTACGGCACCTGGGTGACCCCGGGCACGGCACCCCGCCAGGATGTCGTGGTGCGACGCGGGACGTTCCAGTACCTGTAAGTCGCCGCCGCTCCTGAACACACCACAGGGCACCCACCGGGTGCCCTGTTTTAGTGTGGGGAGCGATGGTGATGGAGCCAGAAGTTACACCGGCCCCAGCATCTCCAGCGCCGTTAACGAGCAGCCCCGTTCCGGCGCCTGCTTCAGACGCCCTTCCAGCATCAGATGACCAGTCTCCAGCAGTCGTCCGACATCCTGCGTGTAGATTGCCGCCACGCTGTCGACGTTGGCCAGGTCGCAAAAAGCGATCTGGCCCGACACTCCGGGTCCGACATCAGTCCCTGAAGCCGGGTCCACCACCCGGAGCCGCATCCAGGGCGGCGCGACCAGCCCCTCCGCCGCGACATCACCGCTCACGGCTGCCCGGAGGCTCGCGCCATAGCACTGACTGGAGAGTTCGGTCATGCCGTACTCACTCACCCAGTGACTGGCCTCAATGCCCAGGCGATGCCGGGCGGTCAGGGTTAGTTCAGCGGCGCTGTACCGCGCCACGAAGCCTTTGAAGCCCCCGGTCTCCATCGCCCGGGATCCTGGCGGCAGGGGGGTAGTCCACTTCGACCGCTCGAGCCACCAGGAGAGCGCATAGGACGTCGTGGCGAGGAAGACCGGCTGTCCGGCATCGCAGCAGTCCTGCAGCCGCGCTTCCAGTGCTGCGACATCGACGCCATCGGGGCGCAGGAAAAACGGGTCGGTGGTCGGCCCCAGTTGCTCCGCGATGAGTCCCAGCATATGGGCGAGACTCGACTCCGGAATCACTTGCGGTGATGGCGCGAGATAGACCGGGACCAGACCCGCTGGAGCATCCGGCAGCACACAGGTGCGAAACCAGCTCCAGGCGCTCTGTTCGTACAGCCGCAACTGGTGCATCCAGTGCTTCCCACGCCGTTCACCGGCCGTGGTGCCTGAGGTCAGAAAGCAGACTGCGGCTTCATCGGTGGGCCAGGTGAAGAGCGTGTGCTGCTTGAAGGCTTCGGCTGGCACCGAGGGAATGGACCGCCAGTCGCCATCCCACGACTCCGGAGTGATGCCCCGCTCGTCGCAGAGACGCTGGTACGGCACGATGCGGGCGTACTGCCAGGCGAAGAGTTCGCCAGCCAGGGCATTGAACGCGGTGTCGGGAGCCGGGGCGGGTCCGGGATGCTGGACCAGAAACGCCGCGACGGCTTCGAGCAGGGCTGGTGGTGCCGGGGCGGTCGCGCTGGAGCTGTTCATACTGTTGCCAGAACCGCGTCCAGTGTCGCCAGGACCCAGTCCCACTCCTCGTCAGACATGGTGAATGGTGGCGAGAGCGCCAGGACATGCCCTGCAGTCCCGCAGGGGAGGGTCAGCAGCCCCTGCTGCAGCAAACCTGCCACCAGGGCGTGTGCCCGGGTCCCATCCGGCATCCGGCTCACCGGATCCGCCACCAGGTCCAGACCCCACATTAACCCGCGACCCCGGACCTCGCCGATGACCGCGTACTTCGTGGCCAGTGCCTGCAGCCGTGGAGCCAGGCGCTCACCCGCCTCTGCCACTTGCCCTGGCCAGTTTTCGGCTTCCAGCGTCCGCAACATCGCCAGCGCCATCGCGCAGCCCAGCGGATGCCCCAGATAGGTGTATGTGTGGAGTGCTTCTCCCTGCGACACCGGCCACGCCTCCATCGCGGATGGCGTCCCGACGCAGGCCGACAGCGGAAAACCCCCAGTCAGCGCCTTCCCGACACACAACAGGTCCGGGATGACATCGTCATGCTCGCAGGCAAACCAGCGACCGGTCCGGCCAAACCCCGTGTAGATTTCGTCGAAAATCAGCAGCGCGCCGAACGCCGAGCAGAGATCCTTCAGGCCGCTCAGGAATCCCGACGGAGGCAGGATCATCCCGCCCCGTCCCTGCATCGGCTCGACGACCACCGCTCCGCAGGGAGTCCCGGCGGTCTCCAGATCCAGCATCGCTACCGCCACCGCCGCGAGACAGTCGGTGATGAGCTGATCGAGATCGGCGATCCCCGGCGGCAGACGATAGGGATCGGGATACGGCACCCGTGCGACAGGCAGCGTCAGCTGCCGCGCGAAGGGTGCGCGAAAATCATCCCGACCACTCAGCGCCAGAGTCCCGTAGCTCAGGCCGTGGTAGCCCCCACTGAAAGTCACGACCCCCGGCTTCCCGGTCCGGAGATTGGCGGTCTTCAGCGCGGCTTCAATCGCATCCGCACCGTTGCTGCCCAGAATGCTGATACTCAGGTCTCCCGGCGCAATACGCGCGAGGGCTTCGAGGAGTTCAATCTTGACGGCACTCGGGTGGACATCTCCCATCCCATGCACCAGCAGCGTACTCTGCTCTGCGATGGCCTGTAGCTGGTTCGGGGGACGATGGCCCAGCGCTGCCACGGCAAACGCGGCGGTGAGATCCAGGTAGCGATTGCCATCGACATCCCAGACATTGCACCCTTCCGCGCGCTCCCAACAGATGGCACCCTGCTGCGCTGTCACATTGGGCGACTCCACAGCTGCCAGCCGCGCCAGCAGCGCGCGCGAAGCGGGTCCGGGTGGTGGGGTCACGACTTCAGGCAACATAGCCGCGATTCTACCCGCACCCGGTCACAAACCGGCCAGGAGGTCAGGCGCTCATGTCTCTCTCAGATGCCCAGCGACAGGCCCGCGAAGCCCTCTGTCACGATCTGTATCAGCGCGCACCGCTCTTCGGGGCTCTCCACATCGATCCGCCAGTTTTGGCGGAGGAGTCCTGCTCGCAGCGCTGGGACTTTAGACCCGAGCATATGGGGATGAACCAGACGCTGCATGGCGGGATGATCACCGTCCTCGCCGACTCCCTCGCAGCTTTTGTCGTGATGATGGCGCTGGGTCGCGGGCAGATGACGACCACCGACCTGCAGGTGCAGTACCTCCGCCCCATCAACGCCCCGGCCATCGCCACCGGACGGCTCATCAAAGGGGGGAAAACCTTCGCGACTGTCGCCGTAGAAGTAACCGAAGAGGGGCGGGAAGTCGGAGCGCTGGTGATTCTCAAACTCCTGCTCCTCTGACCGCATCACGCCACTGGTACGAACAGCAACGCACCCCGGGGGGGTGCGTTGCTGTTGATACGCCAGAACGGTGGTGTACGCCGGGCTACTTCGAATCAGGGACTTCCTCGCCCAGCAGGAGTCTGCGGACAAACTCCAGTTCCCGCTGCAACGTCTTTTCCATGGTGGCCCGCCCCTGAAAGCGCTCGATGGCATAGCTGACCGTGGAGTGGTCGCGATTCCCCATGGCACGACCGATCTCCGCCAGGCTCATGTTGGTCAGCTCCCTGGCGAAGAACATCACAATGTGTCGTGGATGCACGACCGCATTGGTGCGCCCACGGCCCAGCATGTCCGCCGGAGAAACCCGGTAGTGCTGGCAGACCACTTCCATGATGGTGTTGATGTCGTGATGCACCGAACGTCGGCTGGAAGAGGCGGTCGAGAGGAAGCCCTGGATCAGCTTTTCGATGTCATCCGCGGGGAGCGGGGCACCGCCGCGCAGCCCCTGCTGCGCCTGGAGCATCCGCAAACACCCCTCCAACGACCGGACATTGCCCGGCAGCCGCGTGGCGATCAGTTCCAGTGTGGAAGGCGCGACATCCAGCTTCCAGTCATGGGCTTTGGCCTGCAGCATCCGCATCCTCCCTGGCAGGGTCGGGCGACCCAGTTCAGCGAGCAGTCCCCCTTCCAGACGGGAGATCAGATGCTCGGGGAAGGAGACCAGGTCCCTGGGACGCCGGTCGGCGGTCAACACCACCTGCCGTCCGCTGTCGAGGAAGCTCTTCAGCAGATGAGTAAACCCTTCCTGGCAGTTCGGTTTGTTCATCAGAAACTGGAGATCATCGATCAGCAGCAGGGACTGCTGCAGCTGCCGGTCCCGGACCCGCTGCGTGTCGCGGGTGCGGATCGATTCGATGTGCTCGTTGGCATAGTCTTCTGCCGAGACGACCTGAACGCTCCCCTGCCCACCACGGGCCAGCCAGGCATTGGCGATGCCGTGGAGGAGATGCGACTTGCCCAGTCCGGTGGTGCCAAAGAGGTATAACGGGTTGTACATCCGGCCCGGATCCGTCGCTGCGGTCATCGCTGCTGCCAGCGCCAGACGATTCGCTTCGTCTTCGACGAATGCCCCGAAGGTCAGATGCGGATTCACCCCCGGCAGCGGCGCAGGGGGCGCACCGTGGACGCCCTCCTGGGACGGCAACAGCGTCTGCTTCCGCTGGGAGATGGCGTCCCGCTTGCGGCGGGCGAAGTCATTGAACTGCGCCTCAGGAGCCTGCTCCACCACGAACTCCACCTGCATGGGAGTCTGCAGCAGCGCGGAGAAGACCTCGCTCAGCCGGGCCCGCTCATCGCGCCCGAAGACTTCGCGCAGGTACTCGTAGGGCAGAGCAATGGTCACCTTATCGCTATCAATAGCCTTGAGCTGGGCCATCGCCTGGAGCGCCTGAAACAGGGCATCAGTCGACGTGCCGGCCAACTGATCAAGGGCGGCCTGCCATATAGCGGCGGCGTTAAGGGGGGAGGGGTCAGCCATCCTGCGCGTTACCCGTCACCTGGAATGAGTTGAGGTCCGTGGGGAGACCTGTGGATTAGTGTTGAGACTTCTCCACGAGTTCTGAACACCCGCTTGGCGACTCCCCGTCCTGGCTGACTTCCGCCGATGGTGAAGCCGGGAGGCGGTTCGCTAGAACCGCTTCCCATGCGGCAATCGGCAAAGGCGCCGCGGGAAGGAGCCCCGAGTCTACACCCCTCCTCCCCCCGGTGCAAGCAACAATGCAGATTCTCTTAAAGCCGGCGGACTCCTCTCCCTGAAGCGATGCCTCCGCTATGTCTTCCGGCCTGCAGCGGTGGGTCGCAATGGACCTCTTGATCAGCCAACATCAGACTCAATCTCCTGCGGTTTGCCGCCCTCCGAAAGGCGTCTGACGGAAGGTTGTGGTGCGGAGTTATCCACAGTCTCGGCCCCCCGCACCATACCGCTTTATGTCGCCCCGAGACCCGCCCTTGACATTCCCTCCCTTCTCTGGTCCCTCGGCTTGTGACCCATCATCTTGCCCGATAGCCATCACCCTGGCTGCCTCTGTAGCACCCCTGTTGTTCTGATTAAAACCGCGCCAACCTGCTGCCATTTCATCACGGCTATCATCCTCCCCATGACCGCGCACCCCCCTGTCCCACGCTATCCGGAGCTCGATCTCTCCGCCCTGCAACTCCAGCCCATCGCGACCCGGGAGCACAAAGTCCGGGCGGCCGATTTCGTCGATGTCAAGTCCCTGGATCGCGCCGCCGGGGCCTTTCTGTGGGATGCCCTCCCCGATCAGTTTGCTGGCATCGACCTCCGCGACACCGCCCGCCACCTGGTGGACTGCCTCGCCCATGGCTGGCCGGTGGTCCTGACCACGGGTGCCCATGTTGTGAAAGTCGGTGTCTCCCCCTATCTGATCGACTGGATCCAGCGGGGGGTCCTCTCGGTCATCGGTGTGAACGGCGCCTTTTTGGTCCACGATGTCGAGATTGCCACCTATGGCGAGACCAGCGAATGGGTCGGCAAAACCATTGTCGATGGCCGGTTCGGCATGGCTCAGGAGACGGGCGCGATCCTGAATGACGCCTTCAACACCGGCGTTCCGGCAGGACTCGGCCTCGGCGAAAGCATTGGCTATGCCCTCGCCAGCGGCGCGGTCCCCACCCCCTTTGGCCATCTGTCGGTCCTCCGGGCGGCGTATGAAGCCGGGATGCCCTTCACCGTCCATCTCGCCCTCGGTACCGATGTCTATCACTACTACCCCACCGCCGATGGGGCGATTCTTGGGGCTGGCACCATGCGGGACTTCCGCATCTTCGCCAAAGTCCTGACACAACTCACCGAGGGTGGACTCCTCTGGAATCTGGGGAGCGCGGTCATCATGCCGGTCGTGATCGAAAAGGCTCTCGCGGTCGCCCAAAACCTGGGCCATAAGCCAGGACCCATCTGGGGCGTGAATTTCGACATGCAGGTGCATTACCGCTCCAATCTCAATCCTGTGACGCGGGCCAAAGAGGTTGGCGGACGCGGGATGCACATCATCGGACATCACGAGCTCCTGGTGCCGTTGCTGTGGCATCTGGTGGAGTCTGAGTGCCTCCGGCGTGGCGTCACACCCTCTCCCATCCGCCATAATGCGACCTGATGCTGCCGCCCCTCCCCTCATCGCCAGCGGACCTCGTCCCCTGGCTGGAAGCCGCCCTGCCGCTCCTGGAGGGTCTCTCCACCCTGATCTGCGGCGACCTGTTGCTGGATGAATACCTTTATGGCGCAGCGGACCGCATTTCACCTGAAGCCCCGGTCCCTGTCGTTCGCCTGACCTCCTCCGAAATGCGCCTTGGTGGCGCCGGCAATGTCGCCCGCAATGTGGCCGCGCTCGGTGGTGTCCCGCACCTCGTGGGAGTCGTGGGGCCCGACGCCACGGGCACCGACATCGCCACAATCTGGGCAGCAGAATTCGGAGACTCCACAGCCACCCTCCTCACCGATCCGGAGCGGGTTACCCCCCGCAAAACCCGGGTCCTCGTCGGCACCCAGCAACTCCTCCGCCTCGACCTGGAACCCGCCCAGATCCCGGAAACCACGGGCTGGAGGGCGATGGCCACCGCCCTGGAGTCCCAGGCGGCCCAGTGCCAGGTCACGCTCTTTAGCGACTATCAGAAAGGGACCCTGGGTCCGCAGGGCATTCCCGCCCTTGTCGCGGCGGTCACCCGGTCCGGACATCCGGTCCTCGTGAATCCGAAGCCCGCTTCCGCCGCCGCCTTTCGGGGCGCAACCCTTCTGAGCGTGAACCGGAGCGAAGCTCTGGGACTCCTGCCAGTGGATCAGCGACCCACCGACCCGGTGCTGGCCGGTCCGCAACTGCGGCAGCATCTGGGCATCGACGCCCTGCTGATCACTCAAGGGGCCGCTGGCATGACACTTTTCACCGACGAGGGGAGCTGGCAGATGCCTTCTGTCGCCAGCGAGGTTTTTGATGTCGCCGGTGCCGGCGACACAGTCCTCGCCGCACTCGGGCTCGCCACAGGCGCTGGCTGGCCACTGCCCGCCGGGATGCTCCTCGCGACCTATGCCGCCGGCGTGGTGGTCCGTAAAGTCGGTGTTGCGACTCCCCAGCCTGCCGAGATCCTGGCCCTGGCGACTCAACGCCCCCTGATCCCGCACTGGGATCCTCATCGCGCATGAGCACCTCGTTCCTCTGGCTGGCGGCGATTCTGACGCTGGTAAGCGCGCTGGTGGCCTACCTGGGAGACCTCCTCGGGCGCCATGTCGGCAAACGCAAGATCAGCCTCTTCAAGCTGCGCCCCCGCGATTCCGCCATCGTCGTGACATCCCTGACTGGCGGACTCATCACCCTCTTCACGATCGGCGTGCTGCTGCTGAGTAATGCGTCGCTGCAGCAGATGGCGAAGTCCGCCGATGAGGTCCTCCGCCTCCAGCAGGAGGCCCGGACAAAAATTCGGGAGGCCGAAGCGCAGATCGCCGAATCCCAGCGGCAGATCCAGGTCGCACAGGATCAGCAGGCTTCGCTGCTAAAGGAAATCGAGCGGATCAACACCACTGCTGAAGAATCACGACAGGAACTGGCCCGGCTGGAAGCAGAAAATCAGACGGTCCAGCAGGACAACGCCACCCTCCGCCAGCAATCCACCAGTCTCACCAACCGCATCACAGAACTGACCCGTCGCCGCACGCAACTCGCCCGTGAAATCGAGGCGAATTCCAGTTACATCCTCGAGCAGGAAACGGCCATCGCGCAGCTCCGGAAGGAAACCTCACAGCTTGCTCAGACTGTTGAAGCGTACAAAGAAGGCGACATCGTCATCACCGATGGCACCACCCTCGCCAGCGAGTACCTCGCGACTGATCTGACGGTCGCCCAGTTCCAGACTGCGCTCCTCGCCCTGCAAAAGGAAGTCCGGCTCCCGGCACGACTGGCCGCTTCCTGGCCGACCGCCGAAGCGGTGCGGGTCGCCCATGAAGCCCTGCTCCACCGTGCTCCGGATCGACGGGCAGCGGTTATCCTCGAGGCCGGACAGAACACCCTCCTGGGGGGGACGGTCCCGATCCGCTTGCGGGTAGTCCCCGACACGATCGTCTTTGCCCGCGATGACATCATTCATCTGTGGCGGCTTGAAAAGCGTCCGACCTATGAGGAAGCGGATGAAGCCGCCCGCTTCATCCTCCCCCTGATCAGCGAGAAAGCTATCGCCCGCGGCAGCATTCCCCTCATGGGGGACCGTCGCATCACCCAGTTCGACTCCCTCAGCCTCGCCCAGTTCCTGCAGGACCTCCTGGCCACCCCCGCCCCGGCGTACATCGCCTTCCAGGCCACCACCGACATCGGCGTGCTGGACCCCCTCCTGGCCGATGTCAATCTCACCTGGCGCATCCTCCCGGCCAGTCCCACGGCACCGGCGGAGTGATCGGGCAGGAGGAGTACCATCCCCGGCTATGTCTGACCCCAAAGTCGTCGTCTCGGTCTCCCTGGGCTCCTCCGACCGGGACAAGGATGTCCGGGCGACCTTCCTCGGACAGGAATTCCTCCTGCGGCGCATTGGCACCGATGGCGATCCCAATCGCGCCATCGCACTGATTCGCGAACTCGATGGGCAGGTCGACTGTTTTGGGATGGGCGGGACCGACCTCTTTCTCTTTCGGGGACAACACCGCTATGTCATACAGGATTCCCTGAAGCTCTACCGGGCGGCTCAGAAGTCCCCGATGGTGGATGGCTCCGGGCTGAAGCACTCCTGGGAGCGGGAGGTCGTGCGACGCATGACCGCGTCCGGACTGCTGAAAGGCGGCATGAAGGGGCTGCTCGTCTCCGGGGTCGACCGCTGGGGGATGGCCGAGGCCCTGGATCAGGCGGGATTGCGGATGACTTACGGCGATCTGATTTTCGCCCTGGACATCCCCATCGCGCTGCACTCCCTCCGGGCACTCAACACCATGGCTTTCTTTATGCTCCCCATCGCGACTCGTCTCCCGTTTGAGATGCTCTATCCCACAGGTGACAAGCAGACCAGCCAGCAGAAGAAGTCGAAGCGGGCGCAATACTTTGCCGGCCAGGACCTTGTCGCCGGGGACTTCCACTACATCCGGCGGTACTTTCCCGATCAGCTCCCCGGCAGCATCGTGCTCACCAATACCACCACTGAGAAAGACGTGGAGTTACTGCGCCAGGCGGGAGTCGCGACCCTGGTAACCACTACCCCCCTCATGGATGGGCGCAGTTTCGGCACCAATGTCCTGCAGGGTGTCATGGTCTGCCTCCTGGGGAAACATCCGGACCAGCTCACCTGGGATGACTACGCCCGGTGCGCCCAGGAGATGGACCTGGCACCGACCATCACCCCCCTGAACTGATGCCCCTCTCCCCGGATCTGCGTCCCCATCGCCTCGCCCCTGATCCCACGCCGCCCTCCCGGATCTGGCCCTCTCTCGCTGCGCCGTTGCTCCTCCCCCTGCTCAGCGCAATGGGGATAGTGACCTTCTTCGGTTCCCGTCTGACATCGCAGGCGGCCATTGATCAGCTCGTCAGGGAGCCTCCGGCCATTGCGGTCGCCCTGTCACTGACCCAGTTGATCGCGCTCCTGATGTGTGTCATCGGTGCCCGGGGCTCGAAAGTCCCCGCCGAAGAACGGGTGGCCCTGCTGTCGCCCTGGGGCTCCCGGCTCCTCCTCACCATCGCCCCCCTGGGAGCCCTGGGAGTGGTGGTGCTCACGACCCTGCTCCACCAGCACTTCTTCCAGGAGCCACCGGAGGAAGCCGCCGCCATGAGCACCGCGCTCCAGACCACCGGGGGAGCCCTCCGCTGGATTCTGGCGGGACTCATCATGCTCAGCGCACCGGTCACCGAGGAGCTCTTCTATCGGGGCTTCGTCCTGCGGGGACTCCTCCGCCGGCTCCCCATCGGCTTCGCCATCCTGGTCAGCGGCTGGCTCTTCGCGATGGCGCATGGGTCCGGCAGCTACCAGCTGCTCATTCTGCCGCTGGGCTGCTACCTCGGCTGGATCTCGCTGGTCACCCGGTCGATCTGGCCAGCGGTCTGGGCACATATGCTGGTGAATGGGTTCTATGCGGTTCCGCTGCTGCTCCCGGAGGAGCTGGCCCTGACCCTCTTTGGTCCTGCTGGCACCTGGTCGGCGTTCGATATCCTGGGAGTCGCGACCCTGCCAGTCGCCTGCTGGCTCCTCCTGAAGACTCATCCCCCGGACCCGCCCAGCGCGTAGAATCAGCGGGAAAGGACGGTCCTTCCGTATGGCAGTCGCTGTCGCTCCGCTGGATCAGCTCGCCCAGGCCCCCGATTTCGGGGACATCGCTCCGGTGCGTGACATCCTCGACCGCATCCACGCTGGTGAACGTATCAGTGATGACGAGGCCCTCCGGCTCTACTACGAAGCGCCGCTCCATGAGCTCGGCCAGGCAGCGATGGCGGTCCGCTTTCGGCATGTCCCCGAACCGATCGTCACTTACATCGTCGACCGCAACATCAACTACACCAACGTCTGCGTGACCTACTGCAAGTTCTGCGCCTTCTACCGTCCACCCGGCCACGAGGAAGGCTATGTCCTCTCCCGGGAAGAGCTCGGACGCAAAATCGATGAAGCCAAAGCCCTCGGAGCGACCACCATCCTGTTTCAGGGCGGGCATCACCCCGACCTCCGCCTCGCCTGGTACGAAGAGACCCTCCGGTACATCAAAGCGGAACACCCGATCTACCTCCACGCCTTTTCTCCCAGCGAAATCGAACATCTGGCACATCTGGAAGATCTCCCGATACGCACGGTCCTGGAGCGGCTCATTGCGGCGGGCCTCGACTCCATCCCTGGCGGCGGGGCGGAAATCCTGGTGGACCAGGTCCGCGACCGGATCGCGCCGCTCAAGACCCGGACCGATGTCTGGCTCGAGGTCATGGAGACCGCCCATCAGCTGGGACTGAAAAGCACCGCCACCATGATGTACGGACACTTCGAGAGCATCGCCGACCGCATCGAGCATCTGCGTCGCCTCCGGGAAGTCCAGGACCGCACCGGCGGCTTCACCGCCTTCATCAACTGGTCCTTCCAGCCCAAGTACACCGCCATGCAGCGGGTCGACCCCGCCTGGACCTACGAGTACCTCCGTCTGACCGCGGTCGCCCGGTGTTACCTCGACAACTTCCCCCACCTCCAGTCAAGCTGGGTCACCCAGGGCGACAAGGTCGGACAGCTGGTGCTCCTCTTCGGTGCCGATGACATGGGGGGCACCATGATCGAAGAAAACGTCGTCTCCAGTGCCGGCACCACCTACTGCATGAACGAAGAGCGCTGCCGCGCCCTGATCCGCCAGGCTGGATTCCACCCCATCAAGCGCAACACGCCCTACGAGCATCTGGAGCCCCTTCCCGCCGGTCTCGACTGAGCATCAGCTCAGGCCTGCGACGCGACTTCCGGTTGCTGCTCCATCACCCGGGCGACCGCCTGTCGACTCCCCAGCGCGAAGAGCGACTCGTCATCACTCGTGCGGGCCGCCGCCGGATCAAGGCGCTTCCCGGGTGCCTGCATCGCCTTCCCGTTGGTAATCGCCCCGAACCCGAAACGATCCCGAATCGCATCCAGGGTCGTGTAGAACTCCTGCTCGGCAGCCTGCGCCTGGGCATCGAACAGCAATTGCTGCTCGCACCAGGTCAACAGACCCGATGCCCGAATCCCCAGCAGCCGCACCGGCTGACCCGCCCGGTGCACCTGGTTGAAGAGGTCCTCCGCGACCCGGGCCAGGGCATAGTCCCGGTTCGTCCCCGCCGGAAGCGTCCGACTCCGGGTGAGGGTCGAGAAGTCCCCTTTCCTGAGCTTCAGTGTCAGCGTCCGCGCGACACACTGATCCTGCCGCAGCTTGTAGCCCACCTTCGCCGCCAGCTCCCACAACAACGCTTTGAGACGCTCCGGGTCCGCCAGGTCCCTGGGAAAAGTGACCTCATGCCCAACACTCTTCGCGTCGGCCGCGCTCCCTTCCACCGGCGTATCGGACTCGCCGCGTGCCCGCGTCGCGAGACTCGGTCCGTGACGCCCGAACAGCACCTCCAGATGTGTGGCCGGCATCGCGGCCAGATCCCCCAGTGTCTGGATGCCCTGGCGTTCCAGGCGACTCGCGGTCACCGGCCCGATCCCTGGCAGCGCACTTACCGGCAGCGGTGCGAACTGACGTGCTTCCGCCCCGGGTGGGACTTCCCAGAAGCCATTCGGCTTCGCCCAGCGAATCGCCACTTTCGCCACCAGCTTGTTGGTTGCCAGCGCTGCCGAACAGGGAAGTCCAGTCTCTTTCCGGATCTGCGCGAGGACTCCCTGCAGATAGGGGGCGGGATCCCCCAAGAGCTTGCGCGTGCCGGTGAGATCCCCATAGAACTCATCGATGCTCGCCTGCTCCACCACAGGGATCGCCTGCTCCAGCAAGCGCCGCACCCGTCGCGACCACTTGACATACTCCGTGAAATGCCCGTGACAGATGATCAGCTCCGGACAGCGACGCAACGCCTCCGCCATCGGCATGGCGGCGTGGATCCCATACGCCCTGGCTTCGTAGCTGGCAGATGCCACTACCCCTCGCCCGCGCGGGGAACCACCAACCACCACCGGCCTTCCTACCAGCCGGGCATCCTGGCGTCGCTCCACCGCAACGAAAAAGCTGTCCATGTCCAGATGAACGATGGCCCGTGTTGCCATACAGCACCCCTGGCGCGACCTCTCTGCCCCCCGGGTCGTCGCCTCGCGAGAGGGTAGCAAAAAGACTAAACATTTGTCACCCTTCAGGGCGAACATTCTGAAAAAATCTCAACACCATCCAGTGGCCCACTCTCCCCTATCATCCATCTGCCATGCGACCCCATCCGTTCGTGCTGCGACAGCGACACATCTATCTTCCCGTCAGCATCGGCGACCCGCCGGTCACCGGCGAGTTCCTCCTCGACACCGGCGCGAGCATGACCTGTGTCTCCACCAGCTTTCTCGGGCGGGTCCGGCTCCCGATTGCCGGGGTCCGGGGCGCGACCGCCCACGCCGCCGGGGGGCTCATCGGGCACAGTGTCGAAGGGGTGATGCTCCCCTCCCTCACGGTCGCAGGCGAGACCCGAACCGGGGTCCAGATCACCCAGGTCAATGCCAACCCCCTGCGCCAGCAGTTTGGCCATGCCCCCGATGGCGTCCTGGGAGTCAACTTTCTGCAGCACTTCGAGGTCGCGCTCCACTTCCCGGCCCGGACCCTCACGCTGACCCCGAGCGATGATGCCCGGGACCCCGCGGAGTGGTCGCGACTTGAGGCCGCCGATGCAGGGATTCTCAACGCCCATTTGCGGGATGGCTGGCTCTTCGAACTGGAGGCGACCCTGGCCGACCGGGTCCGGGTCACGACGCTTCTCGATCTAGGAGCGCCCCGCAGCATCCTCAACTGGAACGCCGCCCGCGCTTTAGGCTACACACCGGAATCGCCGGAACTCCGACCCGGTCGCACTCCCCTCCTCGGCATGGATGGACGTACGATCACGCCCCTCTATGCGCCCCCCATGTCGCTGGACCTCGGGCCGGTCCGCTGGCCGGCCTGTGTCTTTGCCATCGCCGATATGCCCATCGCGAAACAGCTCCACATCGGCTTCATGCCCCTGCTGATTCTGGGGACGGACCTGCTGGAGCAATTCGAACTCGTGCTGAACTACCTCACTGGACGGCTGGGGCTCTTTCTGCCAGGCTCCGATGAAACCTAAGTCCTCCGGTCTGCGCTTCTCCAAATGAAAACGGGGTGACCGACCTGGCCACCCCGTGCGGGTTTTCACGATGCGCCGGAGCGCTAGCTGGGCAGTGTGAACATCGAGGTGTCATCCGGCTTCGGCGGCTCCGGAGCAGTCGGCGCGACCGGTGGCGGGATGATCCCGGGCATCGGCGGCGGAGTCGCATCATCCACCGCCGGCATCGGCGGAGCCGGGGCGGGGGCATAGCCGATGGGCTCACCCGTGTTGGGGTCGAACAACGGGACACTTGGCTGTGGCTCCGGTGTCACCGTCGGGGAGTACAGGGTGCCGCGCCATCCTGGATCCAGATGTGCAGCAGCCCCGCCATCATTGGCCCCCTGGGGCTCGAAGGGCGCGGCGGCGATCGGGGCAGGGGTCGCATCCAGCGGCGCCCCGGTCACCGGATCAAAGCGCGGAACTGGTGCGGTGCCGGTGGTCGGAGGCACGACTGGCGCTGGTGCTGGTGCAGGCGCCGCCACGGGCGGTGGTGGCGGTGCGACTGCCGCGATCGGCGCGGCGGGAGTCATGGCGGGCTGCGCCCCCATCGGAAGGGGATGGTGCTCCTGCGCCGGAGGCTGCTGTGCCGCCGGAGTCGGAGCGGCCGCCTTCGCCAGTTCGCTCACCGCATGGAGCACGAACGGCAGCAACGCCTCCATGCACTCCTCCACACCCTTGGGCGAACCGGGCAGATTGATGATCATCGTTTTGCCCCGGACCCCCACCAGGCCCCGGGTGAACATCGCCAGCGGCTTACGACGCTGCGAATAGTTCCGCATTGCTTCGGCGATGCCCGGAATCTCCCGCTCGATAAGCCCGGCGGTCGCTTCCACCATGACATCCCGGGGGGCGATGCCCGTGCCACCGCTGGTGAAGATGAAGTCCACCGCGCCGCTGTCGGTCCACGCGGCCAGTTGCGCGGCGAGCTGCTGGCGATCATCCGGCAGGACCGCATACCCCGCTTCCACACCACGATAGCCCGCGAGGATCTCGCGGATCTTCGCGCCGGAAGCGTCCTGATAGGTCCCATCGGAGGCCCGATCGCTCGCCACCAAGATGGCGTAGCGGGGCTGCACCTGAGCAAAGAACTGTTCGAACTGGCTCTCGCCCCCCGCCTTCTGGGTGAGACGGGTCTCTGCAATCACCAGATCAGCTTCCACCGGCTTGAGCAGGTCGTAGAGCGTCAGTGCGGCAACACTCGCAGCGGTGAGCGCTTCCATTTCGACGCCGGTTTTCCAGACGGTGCGGGCGTGGGCGGTAATGACAACCCCCTCGGCGGTCTGCTCAAAGGCGATGTCGAGGCCATCCAGAGGAAGGTTGTGACAATGCGGGATCAGCTCGCTGGTCCGCTTGGCGGCCAGCATCCCGGCAGCCTGACAGATGCCGTAGGGATCTCCTTTGGGGAGAGTACCGGCGGCAAGATGCTGCCTGCCGGTTGCCCCGATCCGGACCGTGGTCTGGGCCGTCGCGGTGCGTAAGGTGTCGATTTTTCGGGTGACGTCGCGCATGGCCGCATTGTAGCAAGGAGCTTTCGCACGGCTGGCGCCCGGACTCAGGCTAACGCCGGCTGCACTTTGTGGACCCGCCATTGCGTCGCAATGGCCCGCACCGCTGGACGTCCTGCCCCTTTTCCACCAGCTTCCAGGGTCAGTTGGAACGCTTCGTCTTCGGTCGGCTCCAGTCGTGCGGTGCCGATGCCGGAGTCGCCGGGGTACCCCCCATCCACGACCTGCTGCCCGCCTGTACCGAGGAGCACATACGTCCCCCGGGGCGCACCGACCGCAATCCGAATTTGCATCCCGTCGTCGCCCGGCAGGGTCACGACATCCAGCAGCCGCATTTGTTGCAGCATCGTGACCGCCTGCTCCCAGGGGATCGGCGCAGCAAGCGTCAGACTCGCCGCTGGTGCGGTTTCGGGCTCCGAAACCTGCCGCAACTCCGAAGCCACCAGTTCGCCCTTTTGCGCCGCAATGAAGCGATAGTTCAGTGCGCCCAGCAGCGCAAAAATGCGGCTCGGACGCGACTTCTCATACACCGCCCCAGGTGCCAGTCCGGTCGCGAATGGCGTACTCGCCCGTTCCTCGATGCCGGTGATCGGCCCCTGCACGAACCCCAGGTCCTGCAGCCCACGGACCTCGGCCCCGAGGAGTTGGACGGCACTTCCATCCGCCAGCGTCAGCCAGGCGCGCCAGAAGCCCGGGACATGGCGACGCGCCGGGGTGTAGTGCGTGGCGGTGATGACCGCATCGACCAGGTCGATGTCAGGAAGCGGCGACAGCATCCCTGCATTATGCGCCGCGATGCTGCCAGGTCGACGCCAGCTCCGCATCCAGCTGCGCCAGGAACGCCGCCACCCCGAACGTCTCCGCATGGAGACGGAGTGCACCGGGGTCATAGCGCGATGGCGCGAACTCCCGCAGCACATCTATCAACGCTCCAATTTCCTGGGTCGCGAAAAACTCTCCGGTCACCCCAGCCCGAACCGTCTCCAGGGCACCTCCACCCGCATACGCCACAACTGGCGTCCCGCAGGCATTCGCCTCCAGTGGGGCGAGTCCGAAATCTTCATGCGCAGTAAACAGCAGTGCAGTGGCGTTGGCATACAGTTCTCGCAACGCCCCCTCATCGACAAACCCGAGGAACTCGACGCATGCAGCATCGCCGGCAGCCGCCCGCACGATGCCCTCTTCGGGTCCCTCGCCCACCACTTTGAGCGGCAGTCCCAGCTGAGCGCAGGCCGCCACCGCCAGTTCAACCCGCTTGTACGGCACGAAGCGGCTCACCACCAGGAAGTAATCCCGGCTCGGCGAGTCCACTGGTCGCCATTGATCGGTGAAGACTGGCGGATAGATCACAGCGGCATCCTGGTTGTAAAAACGCTGGATCCGCCCCCGGACTTCCTGCGAAATCGCGATGAACCGATCTACCCGGCGGGCTGCTGCAAGATCCGCGCGACGGAGTCCTTTCGACAGGAACTGCAGCGCCAGGGCTTTGTGGCGCGGCAATGCGCTCAGATACTCCGCCTGGAGTTCTCCCCACAGATACCGGATCGGCGTGTAGCAGTAGCAGACATGCACCTGATCGGCACGCAGAGTCAGCGCTTTGCTAAACGCATGACAGGAACTCAGGACCAGCTCAGCATCCCGCACATCAGATTGCCGAAAGGCCAGTGGCATCAGTGGGAGGTAGTCCCGATACCGACGAACGGCACCTGGCCAGCGTTGGAGGAACGAGGTCCGGACCCGCTCCACCGGAAACGTAGTACGGAACCTGGCGGCGTCATAAATGCTGGTCGCAATGGGAGCGTCGGGAAAGTGGGATGCCAGGACCTCAAGGACCCGTTCCGCGCCGCCGAAGCCCGTCAGCCAGTCATGGGTCAGGGCAATCCGGGGCGACAGCGGGGCCTTAGTGATGCCCACCGTCGTGGTGGGCTGCCAGATCGGCCTGGGAGGCTGGGTAGTACCCGGGATCCACCAGTACGCGATACCGCGCAAAGACGTCCTCGTAGAACGCTTCCCAGGCAGCCCCCAGGGCTTCCCAGTCGAAGCGGGCCGCGTAGCCCGCGGCATTCCCGGCGGGCCAGCCATCAGCGGCAGTCAGCTGGCGGATCGCGCCAGCCAGGGCGGCACTCTCCTGCGACGGCACGAGCGTCGCAAGGCCGCGCCAGTGTTCGTTGGTAGCGTCGTCCGCTGACTCGGTCGTCAGCACGGGATAGCCCAGCGACCCCAGGGTGATGGCAGCGCTCCGGCGATCCGAGATGCCATCCACATACGGAAACACCGCCGCGACACCCAGCGGGGGAGTCGCTGGCAGCAGCGACAGCGACTGAGCGCCGACAAAGTGCATCCGGTCAATGATCTGGTACTGCGAAATCGCCTCGAGCACCGCTTCCTGTTGTGGATCCGATGCTGGCTCAAATGGCCCCAGGTGCAGGACATGCACCTGCGTGGTCTTCTTCAATTCCGCAATCGCTGCTGCCAGGCTCTCCAGCCCTTTATCCCGACGAACAAAGCCAAAGCTCAGCAACAGCGGGAAGGCATCGGCCGGGACTCCCCAGGCCAGCAACTGCGCGGCCCATTGCTCCTGTGTCGCCGCAGGCACACCATCGGGCGGAACTACAGGACCCACCGGAATGACAGCCGCAGGGCGATCCTTGAGACTCCGATGCGTGAAGAGCAGGCCCTCGCGAATAACTTCAGTTGGGACACACACTCCATCGGCGTCGTTCAGCAGCGGCCAGCTCGCCAGACGTCGGAGCCAGTGCGCCTGCTGCCATTCATGCAGACGGACCACCACGGGTCCCTTGAACTTGCGGAGCTTGAGAAAGAGGGGCAGATTCACCGGTCCGGTCTGACTGCCAAACGCCCGACCCGGATACTCGATCTGCACCAGATCGGGATCATCCAGGATCAGCTGCTGCACGAGGGCATGACACCCCGCCCAGTTCCAGGTCCCCACCATCGGACGCACATGCAGCCCGTCCTCCACCAACTCTTCAGCTTCCAGGTGGGTGTAGATCGTGACCCGGTGGCCCCGCTGGACCAACGTCCGCGCCAGCGCGAGGGCGTTATCCCCGACCCCACACATCATGGGGGGCATCGCACTGCTGATCAGCGCGATGTTCAGGCCAGAAGGATGGTCATGACTGCTATGTCCGTGGTCGCTCACAAGGCCTCCGCGGGTGCTGTGGCATCTCGACCGGGGATGGTACCGCAGCCTACGCTGGCGGGTCCGTTCGGGATGCCTCCAGCAGACTCAGGATGAACTCCACGTTATCAAACTCGCCGTACTCGTTGGCCTCCGGACGCTCTGCGGCGGGCGGGGGAACCAGCGATCCCACGGGCTGACCTGATTCTGCAGCGTGCGCCACGATTTCCCGCATCTCCGGCTTTTCCCGGACCACCGTCTCACCCAGCCAGGCGCGCTTTCCCTCGACCATCTGGCCATCTTGCAGCACGACGCCGACCGCCTCCCGGCGCAAGACCGCCCGGTCCTGGGGGACCACCCGAAATCCCAGACTGATCCCTTCTTCGAAGAGGAGCGCCAGGAGCGCAGAGATCAATCCGGGAGACGTCAGCACTTCCAGCTGCACACCCGGACGCCCCCCTTTCATGATGGTCTGGGTCGTGGTGACATCCAGCGCTCCCATCGTGAGCAACTGCGACACCAGCGGCGGATACCGCTCGGGCGACAGATCATCGATGTTGGCGCGCAGCGCCACGATCGTATCCCGCTCCCAGCGAGTATCGGTCCGCCAGTCGGAGGTCGGGAGCTGGGCGGGGTCCGCCTCGAACAGCGTCAGACGGAGCAAATTCGGGCGATCCGGCAAGTCAGCGGTCCCGGCACCCCAACCTGTCGCGATCACACGCCCCGGCGGCGGAGGAGCCCCGACAGTCCCGCTGGCATCCAGGAGGGCCATCAGGATCGCTGCCCCAGTGGGAGTCGTCAGTTCGAAGCCCGGACGATCCATCACCAGCGGTTGCCCCGCCAGAATCGACAGGGTCGCCGGCGTGGGAATGGGGACCACTCCATGCGCGGTCGTCCGGTGGCCGGTCCCGACATGCACAGCATCGCCGTAGACCGCCGCAACGCCGAGCCATTCCAGCGCTGCCATGCTCCCCACGACATCAATGATCGTGTCCATCGCCCCGATCTCATGCAGATGTAACTCGCTTAGCGGAATCCCATGCAGCGCTGACTCCGCCTCCCCGATGCGTCGCAACGCATCGAGCGCCAGATGTCGCACCCAGGGAGACAGATGCCCCGCGCTTTCCACCATCGCGACCACTTCTGGATAGTGCCGATGAGGTGCATGACCCGGCTCGTCCAGCGGCTGATGCCGGTGACTCGGCGGGGAAGGGTGGGAGTGATCGCCCGGCCGATACACCGGATCATCCACATCGACATTGAAGCAGGTGCCACGCATCCCGCACCGGAGAACCGACTCCTGCAACGGCGTCCAGGGACCGATCGCCAGGGGCTCCAGCACCCCTACCAGCGCGTCCCAGGGGACCCCGGCATCGAGGCACGCCCCGATGACCATGTTGCCGGAAATGCCGCTGACCGGCTGGAGATAGGCGATCCGCATACGGCTTAGGATACAGGGCGACAACGATCAGGCGGCAGCGTTCCCAGCAAGGAGTGACAGGACCTCATCCAGTGGGACCGGCTTCCTGAAGATCGCCACGACATCCCCGCGACGGGGATCCTCTTCCAGGGTCTGAGGAGGGTAGCCACTCATCAACGCGACCGGTGTCCTGTTCCCCGCAGTCCGGGCCTGCGCCAGCACATCCCAGCCGGAGATGTCCGGGAGCCGAACATCGATCAACGCCAACTGATACGTCGCCTGGGGCGCGATGAGCGCGGCAATCCCTTCCTGGCCAGTCAGCACCACATCGGCCTCCACCCCGCGACTTTTCAGCAGTAGCTGCAAAGTCCAGGCAAGAGCCAGGTCATCGTCGATGATCAGCAGTCGATGCGACATCGCGGGCCTCTTTCACGCTGCCATATAGCGCATCATAAGTGTAGGCGCTACAGCAAGTCGCCACAAGTCCGGGAGGCATCCTGTACGCTCTGTCGCAGTAGGGTCACTCATCGCACCACTGGATCGAGGCTGGCATGCGCCTGCTCTTCTTCGGAGACATCGTCGGACGCCCCGGCAGGACTGCCCTCCTGCGGGAGCTGAAGGCGATTCGCAAGGACTACCAACCGGATTATCTGATCGCCAATGCGGAGAACGCTTCCGGCGGGGTCGGTGTCAATCTCCCCAATGCTACGCAGTTGCTGGAAGCCGGATTCGATTGCCTCACCGGGGGCAACCACACCTTCCAGGCAAAAGACCACATTCAGATGTTCATGCTCTATCCCCAGGTCCTCCGCCCCGGCAACTATCCCCCGATGCTGGCCGGCTGCGGCCATGTGGTCCTGAGCAAACCCGGACAACCGAAGCTCGGGGTGATCAATGTGATGGGGCAGGCGTTCATGGATAACGTCAACGACCCGTTCTCCTATGTTGATGACGCCATCGAAGAACTACGCAGAGAGACGCCCTGCATCCTGGTCGACATGCACTGTGAAACGACCAGCGAAAAGTACGGCATGGGCTATCACTGCGACGGCCGGGTCAGCGCGGTCGTGGGCACTCATACACAGGTCCAGACCGCCGATGAGCGCATCTTTCCCGGCGGCACGGCATTCATCTGCGATACGGGACCAGTGGCGGTTGATTACTCGGTCATCGGTATGGACCGGGAAAAGGCGCTGGAACGGATGCGGACCAAGCTCCCGATCCGGCTCGAGGTCGCCCGCGGAGCGGTGAAGGCGCACGGGGTGATCATCGACATCGATCCGTCCACCGGACGCGCCCTCCACATCGAGCGAGTCGCCCGGATGCTCGGCGAAGGCCTCAATGAACCGGAACGCCGGGAATCCTAGATTGCAGTCGAGCCGGGACCAGTGACCGCTTCATTGACGCTATCAGCCAACGCTTGTAGTTGTCCCAACACTTCATCCCAGTGCGGCGCGTCTTCCGGCAGCAGACCTTCTCGCCTCATTTCCTCAAAGTCTGAGACCAGTTCCAGAGCATGGGTGCCAGCAGGAATCAGACGCAACTGCCCCTTCACGCAATCAGCGTACTTTGCCGTTTGTGAGTAGAACAATGCCTCTTTGACAGTCACAACTGACTTCAGCAGGTCTAGCCGCTTTAGCGCTGCTCGCCCCCGCGGCATCTGGCTAATCAGCGCCAGGTCATACCAGTGGCGTGACATCCGGGGTCGAGATCTTTTGTCCGAAGCCTCTTGCTGGCAGCATTCAGCATGGATCAATGTCGCCTTTTCCCAAAAAGTCCGCTCCAGCGCCAGCACAGGCACCTCGCACCCGGAAAAGCTGAGCTGGGGAAAGTGCGCCTCCAGATAAGGCCGGACAATCGCGGTCTCTGATGGCTCAGTGAGATTGCGTCCGCCATACTCCAGCCTGACCTCACTGCTCAGGTACTTCGTGTAGCCCGACAACGCGGCTTCGTACTGCACCACTATGGTCTCCCGGTTCGCGAGTTCAACAACGATCGGACCCGCTGCGGCAGTCAGCGATGATCCCGCTTCTCGAAGTCGGGGGAGCACAGACTGTTCTATTTCACTCGCTACCCGTTGAATCAACTGCTCCCCCAGCGCTTTGCGCTGGGTCCTGGAGAGACCCGGGACGCATAGATCGTTATCAGGAAGCAGATCGCGAAAGTCCCAGGAGAGGTCGATGTCTTCTGAAAATCGCTGGATGACACCGTATGCCTTGGAAAGGCTGGTCCCGCCCTTGAAGGCTTGTCGGATCCCAGCAGGGACCGCAGCGACCGCCTGTTTTAGTACCCAGCAGACCCAGATGTCCTTTTCCAGGACCTCTGCCCGGCGACCGGTTCGCTGAGCTCCTGTGTTAAGCAGGGCTCGCTTCTCATCGGGAGGAAGTTCAAAGTAACTGGTCAGGGGAGTCTCTCCAGCGCAGCTTGATACTGCTCCAGTCGTACACGCAGCCAGCCGGGGAGCTTCCAGCGTTCCTGCAACAGTGCTTCGAATGCTTCCACAGGGAGATGCTCCCGCACCTGGGCAATCGCGGCCTGATTTGTTTGGGTTGGCCCCAACGAGCGCAGTGCGACTGCCGCCTCGCCGACTGGTCCGGTCCCCAAAGCAAACCAACCAGCGGACCGATGCAGCAATCGGCAGCGTAACCGACCTATGAGCAGTGATCTGGTCGGGCCCGTGGTGTAGTAAGTTGGCACCACTGGTACCTGGTCCGTAAGTCCAAATCGATGTTGCGCGGCGGCCCCCGACGGCAGCAACAATCCACCAGCCTTGACGCTCAGTATCGCCTCGATGTCCGGTGCCAGTTCTCCCAGCAACGGATGGCGGACCGGCCGGACATACACCCCCGGCGTAATCCGTCGCAGCTTCCCCGATTTCACGAGGCGGCACAGGGCCTGATCCACCGCAGCACGTGATCCTGTAGGCAGCAGTTCACGACTGGCAAAAGGCTGGCCAGGGGGGATTGCGGCTATGCGGGAACCGATGGTGGTCAGGGGTTTCACGACTCCTCCTTTGTCAGAAAAATATCATGTTTTTCTGACAAACTGGTGCAACGCACTGACCTCATCTCAAAAAGAGTTCGCAGCTACACGCCCGACCACCTGCCACAGATGTACACTCCTCATCAGCATGATCCGACACGCCGATGCCCTCGCACTGCTGGGACTCCCCCTCCTCCGGTAAACTCCCCGGGCGCGTGCGTGTGGCTCTTCCAACACCCATCACAGCCCGGCTCGCGCCGGGCTGTTCGCATCTTTTCCGCAAGGACTCGCTGACTCATGACTGCCGC
The DNA here is from genome assembly GCA_022072165.1 of bacterium. Taxonomy (NCBI): domain Bacteria; species bacterium. The sequence continues at coordinate 1,653,814 of JAJVIF010000001.1, forward strand.
TGACTCCCCGACCTCCTCTGCCACCCCCCAGGAGCGCGCTGATCGCTACGATGCCGCGGCCATCGAGCCGAAGTGGCAGGCACGCTGGCGCGCAACAGCCCCCTTCGCGGTCCCCCCCTCCCGCCTCCCGGCTGCCGACCGCAAGTACTACCTCCTGGAAATGTTCCCCTACCCCTCGGGCGAAGGGCTCCACATCGGGCATACCCGGGTCTACACCATTGGCGATGCCCTGGCGAAGTTCCAGCACATGAACGGACGCGAGGTCATGCGTCCTATGGGCTTCGATGCCTTCGGCCTCCCCGCCGAAAACGCTGCCCTGAAGCATGGCACCCATCCCTGGGACTGGACCGAGCGCAACATGGCCCGCTTCAAGGAACAGATGGAGGTCATGGGCTGGGCCTACGACTGGTCCCGGGAAGTGGCGACCTGTACTCCCGCCTATTACCGCTGGACCCAGTGGCTCTTTCTGCAATTCCTGAAACAGGACCTCGCCTATCGCAAGAAGGCCTGGGTCAACTGGTGTCCCTCGTGTAACACCACGCTGGCAAACGAACAGGTAGTGGACAACGCCTGCGAGCGCTGCAGCACCCTGGTCACCAAACGTGACCTGGAGCAGTGGTTCTATCGCATCACGGCCTATGCCCAGGAACTCCTCGATGGCCTCGACACCCTGACCCACTGGCCGGACTCCGTGAAGTCCCTGCAGCGCAACTGGATCGGTCGCTCCCACGGCCTGGAAGCGGCTTTCCCGCTGGTCTCCCGCCACGGCAGTGTCGCCATCTTTACGACCCGTCCTGACACCCTCTACGGCGTCACCTATCTGGTCCTCGCACCGGAGCATCCGCTGGTGGCGGAGCTCATTGCCGACAGCCCGGATCCGGCAGCCCTCCGCGCCTTTGTCGATGAGGTGTCGCGCCAGAAGGACTACGAGCGGACGGCTGAAGATGCCCCGAAGCGCGGGATGCCCACCGGGGCGTACTGCAAAAATCCCGCCTCCGGCGAGCCGGTTCCGATCTGGGTCGGCACCTATGTGCTGGGGGACTATGGCACCGGCGCGGTGATGGCGGTCCCGGCCCACGATCAGCGGGACTACGAGTTCGCCCTTACTTACGACCTCCCTGTCCAGACCGTCATCATCCCCCCCGATGGCGCACCGGCACCGTCAGATGCCGCCTACACCGAGCCGGGCATCATGGTGGCATCGGGAGACTATGACGGCCTCCCATCAGAGACCTTCAAAGCCCAGATCATGGACCGGGCCGAGCAGGAAGGGTGGGGCCGGCGCATCGTGCAGTGGCGCCTCCGCGACTGGCTCCTCTCCCGGCAACGCTACTGGGGTTGCCCGATCCCGGTGGTCTACTGCGACACCCACGGTATGGTGCCGGTCCCCGAAGATCAGCTGCCAGTCCTCCTCCCCCGGGATGTGGAGTTCAAGCCGACCGGCCAGATTTCGCCCCTCGCGACCGCGCCAGACTTCCTGCACACCACCTGCCCTACCTGTGGCGGGCTGGCGCGACGTGAAACCGACACCATGGACACCTTCGTGGACTCGTCCTGGTACTACGTCCGGTACTGCGATCCCACCAACGAGCAGGCGCTGGTCGATCCCGTTCATGCCGCTGCATGGCTGCCCGTGGACTGCTACATCGGTGGCATCGAGCACGCCATCCTGCACCTGATGTACTTCCGGTTCTTCACGAAAGCGATGCGCGACATGGGGCTCATTCCCCTGGATGAGCCGGCCCGGGTCCTTCTCACGCAGGGGATGGTCATTTGGGGCGGCCAGAAGATGAGCAAGTCCAAAGGGAACACGGTCGATCCCCTGGAACTCGTGGCGCTCTTCTCCGCGGATGCGGTCCGGACCTTCATCCTCTTCGCTGCTCCGCCGGATGCCCAGATCGACTGGGCGGACCACATCGAGAACGAGCGGCTAGTGGATGGCAAGAAGGTCTTCGACAACAAGGGGGTTGATGCCGCCCAGAAGTTCCTTAACCGGATCTGGCGGACCATCGCGCCACATGCCGAGCTCCTCGCGACCATGCAGGATCGCCTGGCCGCACCATCGCCTGAGTTTGCGAGTCCTGAAGCCGCTGGGGCCTGGCATGCCCTGATTCGTGAAATCACCCTCGACTTCGAGCCGCGTCAGCATCTCAATACCGTGATCTCCGGGCTCATGAAGGCGAACAATCTCCTCGGCGACCTGGTGCCGGGACTCCCCGGCACCGCGCCAGATTTCGCGACTGCGGTCGGGGCCTTCCTGCGGATGCTCGCGCCGGTCGCGCCGCATTTGGCGGAGGACCTGTGGGAATCCTGCGGGATGGCCACTTCGATTTTCGCCGCTCCCTGGCCCGCCTACAACGAGAGTGTGCTGGCTTCCAGGACTGTCACCTGTGTGGTCCAGGTCAATGGCAAATTACGGGATAACCTTCAGGTGGCACAGGACATCACCGAGGACGCGCTGATCGCACTGGCGAAGACCGACAAGGTGACCGCCAGCATCGGCGAGGCCACAATCCGGAAAGTCATCGCCCGGCCCCCGTCCCTTGTGAACTTCGTCGTGGGGTAAACCGCAGTCTATGTCGACTTCCGAGTCGATGGGCATCGAGGCGTCACGCCTCGGTGCTTTCCCCGTCACACACCCATTCCTCTCCCCACACCCCCCCTCTCACGACCGCTCCATCTGGAAGCTGGCACAAATCGTGGTAAAATTTCACTATCCGATCCCCGGACAGTTCAGCTTCCACCCGCCGGAGGACCACCGTGGCGTTGCCGCGTTGGACATGGGCAGGCGCTATCGGCGTACTGAGTGCGCTGCTTGGCTGTGCCACCGGATCCCCAGTCGCCTCACCCGACCATGCAGCCCCCACCAGTTCTGCGCTCCCTATCGCCATCACTGCCGAGGGTTACACCGAGTGGCCCGCCCTGACCGCCACCCTGCACCTGGACTCCGCCACCGCGACTGCCCGCCTCACCGCCCAGCCCCCGCGACAAACCGCCGGCAATGACCAGCTCGCGACGTTAGCCCTCAACGCGTTTCTGACACCTTCGCAGCTCCAGATCGATGCAGTCCGCCGGACCGACTCCTCATTGGTCGTGACTCTCCGTGTGACCCACCCGATCCCGGCCCCGCAGCTCTCCCAGCCCGCCTCGGCCAAAAACCGGGCGGACCTCGGATTCGCTGGCCGGCTACTGGTCCTCGCCGACGTCCCACCGGCCGAGCGCCCCTGGTCCCGCTTCTATGGTGATGCGGTCCGCGCCAACCTCTCCCTCCTCTCCGACCCCGATGGCTATCTCGAGCCCCGGGGGCTGCTGCCAACCGACACTTTTGCCAATGCCTTCCCGTACAAACTCCTCATCGATGAAGCGCGGAACAATCGTATCGGGGTCTCCAATGGCGGCGACCCCAAAGGGAACTATCTGAGCGCAGTCGGTGGCTGGCAGCGACTCAATCTCGGCCCTTCAGCGAAGCAGTGGACCGGCTTTGGCTATCTCCACGCCGGACAATCCGCCACCATCGACCTTGCGCTGGAACTCACTGCCCTGCAAGCCGGCCCTATCGACCTCCCTCTGGCACTACTGGCAACCCATGTGCAGCCCACCGGTGGCGCGACTCCCTGGCTGCATCGACTCCCCAGTGTCCAGGTCAATACCGACACCTTCGCATACCGGATGCCCTTCGGAGCCATCGATTGCGAGCGGGTAGCAGTCCCGAACCCACCCCGCCTGGCGACCCGTGCCGGAGCCACCACCGCAGTCCAGGTCCTGGTGCGGGATTGGGATGCCCGGGCTGCCACGTCCACGCTATCTGACTTAAGTCGCGAACCCGACATCACCCGGGTCCCCGCCGGGACTGCCGGCCTCCCACGGGTCATGGTGGATGCCCCCACCATCGACCCCGGTGGCCCCATCACGCTGGAACTGGCTCCCGTCAGCGGACCTCAGGCCACCGGGCTGCCCGGGAGCGAGCTCCCCTTCTTTGGGGAACTCATCGCGGCGCAGTCCCTGACGTCTGGCACACACTGGGGACTGGTGCAGGTCACCGATGCCGGTGCCCTGCGCCTCGATCGCCCCTGGGAACTCCCATTAGCCCCCGACCTGACACTCCTTACGAGCCCTGCAGATCGCCCTGCGCCCATCACCTGGCAGCGGATCGCGATCGCGGTGGTCCCGGCATCGCAGCCTCCCCGTTGTGAGGACTGCCACCTCTCGACTGGCGAGTACCGGGCCACCAAACCTCCGACACTCCATCTCGCATCGCTGCAGGATGACTCTCCCGCGCTTGGCCTCCGGGTCCGCCTCGATGGACCGCTGGAAGCCACCACCAGTTGGCTCTCCCTCCCGACCCATGCATGGCAGAATGAAATCGGCCTGAGCCCCTGGCACGATGGCCGCTTCCTGCAGCTCCTGCCAGCTCTGGCAACCCCGGGCATCTATCAGGTGACAGTCGATCTGGATGATGGCGACCAGACCACGCATCTTGGTCCCTGGCCCCTCCGGCTGTTGGCTCCCGGCATCTGCCCTGACACGCCTTATCTGGGGCAGGACATCACCACTCCCCCAGCTTGGGAGTATCGCCACAGCCTGCAGGACCTCATCCCCCATTGGAGCTCTGGTCCCGCTGATCCGCCGCTTCTCGCCCTCGCCGGCGTCCGGACCAGCGAAGGGGGCCTGATCACCCAGGGACCGGACAATCGATTCTGGTGGGTCGATCCCCTGTCTCAGGACAGCACGTTGCTCTCCGGCCCTGGCTATCCTGGTTCCGGATGGAGCAGCCGGGCACTCCTGCTGGAGACCGACTCCCGGGGGCGGGTCTTCTGGGTGGCGAGCAACATCGACCAGTCCATCACGCCGGACCCCACCCTCGATGACATTTACACCCATGCAGGCAGCGTGATCCACATCTTTGACAGCCTCGCCGGAGAAGCGATCGCCGATGCCGGCACCATCGATGCCGGTCGCCCGATTGTCGCGTTGTGCATCGATGAAGCCGATGCGATCTGGCTGGTCGACAGCAACAATCAGCTGCGACATTTCATCCCCGAAGCGGGCTACACCTACCGTGAAGAGATCAGCGGCGGGTATTCCCTGGGAGGCTCCACCGCCGGGGGCATCATCGGCGCAGCGGTCTACGACATCGACATCGATTTCCACAATCACGCCTTCTTCCTGCCGGTCCGGACCCCGGATGAAACCCTGAGCCTCTGGCGCATCGAATGCGATGGCTCACTGGGACAAGTCACAGGACAACCGAATCCCCTCGCAGACCTGACTGATGGCCCGGTTCGGGATGCCGCCATCGTCATCGACAACTACGGCCCCGCCGGACAGGTCCTCACCGGCTCGCAGGATGCCCAGTTCCTCCTCGCCATCGAGGACGGCACGGGCGTCCTGGCCATCGCGACCAGCGACCTGCGTCGTACGGTCCGGGTCGATGGCTATCTGGGAGCGAGTCGCCTGGCCCTGGACTATCGTCGCGATGTCGCCTACTCCCTGCCGGACCAGGCGCAGCCCCTGAGTAGCTGGCAGATCGAAGCGTGGCGCTTGCCCCTCGCCTGGCGCTAAAGCCAGCCCGCCCTGCCAGCACCCCGTATCCTGTCTGCTATGCCGTCACACACGCTGAGCGTGGTGCCCACTCCCCTGGGACACCTGGGTGACATCACCCTGCGGGCGCTGGAAACCCTGAAACATGCCGATGCCATCCTGGCGGAGGACACCAGGGTCACCCGGAAGCTCTGCACGCACTACAGCATCACGACCCCCTTGCGGAGTCATCACGCCTTCAGTGAAGCCTCGCAACTCCCCCGACTCCTCGCCGACCTCCACGCTGGCGCGCACTATGCGCTGGTCTCCGATGCCGGGACCCCCGGCATCAGCGACCCCGGGGCCCGCCTGATCGCGGCCGTCCAGGCCGACCCGGCGCTCCACCTGGACATCCTTCCCGGCCCGACCGCCCTGATTACGGCCCTGCTGGCTTCGGGATTCGCCGGCGCACCGTTTCAGTTTTTGGGCTTTGTTCCCCGCAATAAGGCGGATCAGCAGGCCCTCTGGAGCCAGCTCATGTCCGCACCTCTGGTGACAGTCCTGTATGAGTCGCCGCAGCGACTCCGTGCGACAGTCCGGGCGGCCGCAAGCGCTTTGGGTCCGGAACGGGAAGGGGCGATCGCCAAGGAACTGACAAAAATTCATGAGCGGGTCAGCCGGGGACCGCTGCTGACTTTGGGGCAGGACTGGCCGGAAGAGGCCTGGCGTGGGGAATGTGTCTTTCTTATCGGACCGGCCGAAGTGGCCCCACCGGACGAAGACCGGGCCCGGGAACTGGCCCGACTCTGCCTGGAGGCTGGTCTTACCCCCCGTACGGCGCGTACTATGCTCGCGGTGGCGGCACAAGTCAGTCCGTCCCGTGCCTACACTCTGCTTCGGGAGGCTCACACCGATGCGACAACCGAGCCGCGCTAGTCTGATGCGCCTTTGCTGGCTCCTGTTACTCCCCAATCTGCTCCTGAGCATGGGAGCCCGGGGGGAAGGTATCGCGTCGGGCTGCTTCTCTCGTCCGACCTTCGCCCACAACCGGGGACTCCCGCATCTGAAGGATGCCGTGGTCTTCGCCACCGCCGCGCCCGACACCCTGCAGATCTATTCCATTAGTCAGGCTCGGGTGACCAATACCCTCAAGACCGCCGACCGTCTGCTCGACATGGAAGTCGCCTCGTCAGACCCCCAGGGACGCCCTTTCCCCAGGGCCTATGTCTCCACGAAATCCGCCAGAGTCGCCAGCTACGACCTCCTGCGGAACAGCGTGGTCGCCGAAGTGAAGCTGAGTGAAGACCCGGATGCCACCGGCGGCGCGATCGCCGTCTCCCCGGATGGCAAGTATGTCGCCACCGGCATCGGCGACATCCAGTTCAACATCCGGTCTATCGCCGTCCTGGATGCCGCGAATCTCAGCCGACGCCTCGCGTCCATCGAAATTGGGGGCGACCTGCAGGACCTCGTGGCGAATCCGCACCCGAATCGGCCGGAGCTCTACATCATCAACGACCGCGCGGCGAAGGTCCGGATCTTCGACTTCAACACCCTCACGATGAGCGAAGGGATCTTCGACCTCACCGGCAGCCCCAGCGACTTCGCGGTTAGCCCCGATGGCCGGATGGCGATCGCCAGCATCAATGCCCGGAACAAGGTCGTTTTCATCGACCTCGAAAAGCGACAGCTGGTCTTCGAGATCGTCCTGCCCGAGGCGAGTCCCCACCGCATCGCCTTTGCGCCCGATGCCAATACGGCTTACATCACCGACCGTCGGGTCGCCAACAGCATGATCTACCGCATCGATCTCCTCCCCATTCGGGAAGCCATGCGCGACAGCGACTATTCCCGGCTGAACGCTAAAGACCTGGTAAGCGGCAAGCACCTGCCAGCGCTCCTCGCCCGGGAAGCCTATGTTCCCCACGGCGCGGCGGTCTCCTCTGATGGGGACTTCCTCTATCTCACTTTCTCGAATCAGACCCGGTTCGCCGTCGTGAATCTCCGGGACATCGACTCGCTGGTCGAAGAGCATCCCCGCATGAGCTTCCTGACGCAGATCGCCGCCCAGCAGTGGCCGCTCACCAGCGATGCCTTCAACGATGGCCTCTTTGAGATCCAGGGCTTCAACCTCGCCAAGAACCCGGAGACCTTCCACGTCCTGCACGACTCCAATCTCGTCTTTTCGTTCACCTCAGAGGTGGGCAAGAAGGGTGGCCAGCCACCGCCCGTGGCTCCGTAGCCTTAGCAGTCACTCCTGGTCCTTTCACGGAAAAAGCGAACCGGGCGCGATCGGATCGCGCCCGCTTCGCATGAGAGTCGCCTGACGAAGGCAGACCATCACTGGAGCCGCTACACCCGACCGGCGGACCGCTCCCGTTCCAGTGTCTTGCGGCTGACACCGAGGACTTTCGCCGCCCGGGAGAGATTCCCATCGTGCAATTCGACGATGAAGCGGTAGTAGTCCAGTTTGAGTGACTCCACCGTCGGCCAGGGCTCCCGGGCGATAAAGCCACTCGCCTGCGACACCGACTCCGCCAGCGCTTCAGTCCGGAGCTGCAGGTGCCGTCGCACCATCTCCGACGTCAGCATCTCGCCGTTTTCGAAGATCACGATCCGTTCCAGCACGTTCCGCAGTTCCCGGACATTCCCCCCCCAGGGATAGAGATAGAGCAACTCCGCCGCCTTGGGGTCAATGCCCTGGAACCGGCGATTGTTCTCTTTGGCGAAGACCGCCAGGGTTGTCTGTGCCAGCCCCAGGAAGTCCTCGTAGCCCCGCTCCTTAAGCGAGGGGAGCGTGATGACCCCGACATTGAGGCGGAAGTACAGGTCTTCCCGAAATGTCCCCTGCCGCACCAGCGCCTCCAGATCACGATGAGTCGCGCAGATCAGCCGGACATCCACCGGAATCGCTTTCTCCGCCCCGACTCGCGTGATCGCTTTGTCTTCTACTACCTTCAGCAGCTTCGCCTGGAGTTCCAGGGGCATGTCCCCGATTTCATCCAGCAGGAGGGTCCCGCCATCGGCCTGCTCGAAGACGCCCCGTTTCAGGTGACGGGCATCTGTAAAGGCCCCCTTCTCATGCCCGAAAAGCTCAGTCTCGATCAGCGAGGGCGCAATCGCCGCGCAGTTGGCATCGACAAAGTTTCCGCGGCGTCCGGACAACTCGTGTATCTGACGGGCATAGAACGTTTTCCCGCTCCCCGAAGGTCCGCGCAACAGGATTTTGGCCGCAGTGGGAGCCAGCAGCGACACCTGCGACTCCACCTGACGCATCGCTTCACCCTGCGCCGGCATCAGCCCCGGCTGCCCCTCCCGAATCCGCGCCGCGGTGTATCTCAGGGTGCTCAGTTCCCGGACTCGTCCCAGCAGCGACACCAGCAGTTCGTGCGTGAATGGTTTGCGCAACACATGAAATGCCCCCTGCGCCATCATTTCGACCGCCCGCTCCAGCGTCGCATGACCCGACATCACAATCACCAGTTGCCCCGGATGCCGCTGCAGGGCCTCGGTCAGGAGAGTCTGCCCGTCGCCATCCGGCAGCGCCAGGTCCAGGAGAATGAGGTCCGGCTCCTGCGCCAGCGCGGCGCGTCCGGCCGCCAGACTCTCAGCCTCGAACACCTCGCACCCGGCGTCACGGCAATCGGCCCCCAGGCTCCAGCGAATATCCGGGTCATCCTCGACCATCAGGACACGAAGCTTCATGCCTGGTTCCTCCCCGCGATCCTTCGCGACGACTGCTGGCTGGTGCTGCTGCGGCAGGCTGCATCGTACCTAGTTTCGTCGGCAATTGCGACATTTTGTCGCTTTTGAAAATGCAAAAGAATCTTGCCACGACCGAGGAATGGGCACACGCAGCGGCATCACTCCTGCCAGTACGCCACCACCAGCAGGATGCCCCCGCTCATGGTTCCCCTCACCAGCGCTCCCGCCGCCCCATCGCCGCCAGGTTTCAGCTTCACCGAAGAGGACTGGCCCGCCCTCGGTGCCCTGATGCACTCGGGCGCGTTTCGCCGTCACTTCCAGACGCTGTGTCGGTACTTTCCCTCGCTCAGAGCGATCCTGGCTGCCACGAGAGAAGAGCTGGAGGCGATCCCGGAGCTCACGACCCGGACTGTCAACAGCCTCTGTGAGCGTCTGCCAGAGCTAAAGTCCAAAGATCTCCGGGCAGGGCTGGATCGGCTCGAAGCCCGGGCGATTTCCTGGTGGGATGCCGACTATCCCGCAGCGCTCCGCGACACGCCCTGGCCCCCGCCGCTCCTCTTCTCGCAGGGGCGACTCCCCTCGGACCTGCGGATGAGCATCGCCATTGTCGGGACACGTCGCGCCACCCATTACGGGCGCGCCATGGGGGAGCAGTTCGCCCGGGAGCTGGCGGGGCACGGGTTCATGGTGATCTCCGGAGGGGCGTATGGCATCGATGCCGCCGCCCATCGGGGCGCGCTGCAGGTCTCCGGACGCACCATCGCGGTCTTCGCCGGTGGCCTGGATGTTCCCTATCCCGCCGAGCACAAAGCCCTCTACGCCGCCATCCTGACCGCAGGCGGCGGCATTCTCACGGAGTTTCCGCCGGGAACGGTTCCGGGTCCACCCCTCTTCCCGCAACGCAATCGCATTGTGGCTGGCCTTTGTCGGGCGACCCTCGTGGTCGAGGCGCCAGTCCAGAGTGGTGCCCTCATCACCGCCAACTTCGCCCTGGAGGCGAATCGCGAAGTGATGGTGTTGCCAGGTCGCATTTCCGATGACGCCGCCAAAGGGAGCAACCAGCTGCTCCGGGATGGCGCCACACTGGTGACCTCGGTGGAGGACCTCATCGAGGCCTGCGGACTGATCCTGGCGAAGAGTGTTATCACCATCGAAGAAGCCCCGGAGTCGCTGGAGGGGCTGGAACGAGAGGTCTACATCGCCCTTTCCCTGGACCCGGAGCAGGTGGACCTCCTCGCCCATCGCCTCAATATGGCAGTGCACGACCTGTCAGCCATCCTCATGGTGCTGGAGCTCAAAGGATATGTCCGGAGCCTCCCCGGGCAGCACTTTGTCCGGGCTCGCGGTGGATAACCCGGCCCAAGACCGTCTTTACTTTTGATTCAGAGGAGGAAACTTTCTTTAAGTCGCACCGGACACTACTGATGCCTCCCATACAGGGGGCCCCAAGGAGTGCCCGGCATGTCCAGCCACGCGATCACGCTCATTCAGGCCTGTCCCGCCCGACTTCCGGCTATTCCGGAGTCCCGCTGGGAGGCTATCGAAGCCCAGATTCACGAAGCACTCCAGTTCGGAGCCGATCGCTTCATCCTGGACCTCACCGGTGCCCATGAGATTCGTCCGCTGGACTACTGGATGGTCCTGAACCTGGCGATCCTGATTCCGGCCGGCAATCTGGTGCTGGTCGCCGATGAAGAGCAGTTCACCCAGAGTCTGCAGCAGAGCAAGCTGACGCAGCTCCTGACAGTCGTGCGACATCTCGCCGATGCCTACGCGGCCCTTACCGGCATCGCTGCTGGTCCTGCGGTCCTCGAAGAGCGGACTTTCGCCGAAGCCCCCTCGCTGCAGGTACCGGAAGCCTGAGCTTCAGTTAGCGCCTTTCCTCCGAACAGCACCTTCGCCCCCACGCCATCTCCTGCCGGATGACGTGGGGACTCCCTGTTAGAATCCGGCTCATGCTAGACCTCAAACGCCTCCTCGCCGACCCCGAGGGCCTCCAGGCCCGCCTCCGCTTCCGGGACCCCAGCATCGATCTCTCCCCTCTCGCCGCCCTCGATGCCGAGCGTCGCGCCGCCATTGCACGGGATGAGCAGCTCAAAGCCGAACAAAAACAGGGTGCACAGGAAATCGGGAAGCTCCGAAGCAGTGGCGGCGACTCCTCCACCCTCGAAGCCGCCATGCGCGCCCTCAAAGAAGAAGGGGCCGCCCTCGAAGAGCGACGTAAAGCCATCGAGGAAGAACTCACCCGGTTCCTCGAAGTCCTGCCCAATGTCCCCCACGACAGCGTGCCGCTAAATCTCGACAAAAAGCAGAATCAGGTGATCCGTGAGGGAGGACCCCGCCCCTTGCGCGAGTCCGCCCCGACCCACATGGAGATCGCCGAGCGCCTCGGACTCCTCGATTTCGAGGCGGGAGCCCGCATCGCAGGCTCCGGCTTTCCGGTCTACACCGGCCAGGGTTTCCTTCTGGAATGGGCGCTGGTGAACTACTTCATCGAGCAAAACACGGCGGCAGGCTACCAGCCGATGGGGATGCCACTCCTCAACAACGGGGCAAGTCTCTACGCCTCCGGGCAGTTCCCCAAGTTTCGCGACCAGGTCTACCAGGTCCCGGAAGACGATCTCTACCTGATCCCCACCAGCGAGGTCGCCCTGTGCAATCTCTGGCGCGACTCCCTGCTGGAAGCGGAGCAGCTCCCCCTGCGGTACACGGCCTACACCCCCTGCTTCCGACGGGAAGCCGGAGCCCACGGTGCTCATGAACGGGGGCTGATCCGGGTACATCAGTTCAACAAGTGCGAGCTCTTCTGGTTCTGCGCGCCCGACGAGAGCTACGACATCCTCGAGCAGATGACCGCCCATGCGGAGTCCCTCGTGGAGGGCCTCGGCCTCCCCTGGCGGACCAGCCTCCTGGTCTCCGGCGATCTGGGGAGTCAGGCGACCAAAACCTACGATGTCGAGGTCTGGCTTCCCGGCCAGCAGGCCTGGTACGAGGTCTCCTCCTGCTCAAACTGCGAAGATTACCAGGCTCGCCGCGGCAACATCCGGTATCGCCATCCCGAAACCCGCAAGCCAGCGTTTGTGCATACCCTCAACGGCTCGGGGCTCGCGACCAGTCGGCTCTTTGTCTGCCTGCTGGAGAACGGAGTCCAGGAGGATGGATCGATCCGGATCCCGGACGCCCTCCGGAAGTGGCTCCCCACTGAGGTCCTTCAGCCCGCCTAACTGCAACCTGTCGCGACAGCGATGATTCGCGCGACACCAGTCCCCTCCCAGCCCTCTTGTATCAGCAGGGGGCTGGTGGCGTTTATGGCGCGTCGGCGTGGGCTGGGGAAGCAAAAAACAGCAAGACCCCCGGCACATGGGGGGGTGGGGGCCGGGGGTCGCTGGTTCTGGAGTGGTGGTGCCCAGGGACGGACTTGAACCGCCGACACGGGGATTTTCAGTCCCCTGCTCTACCAACTGAGCTACCTGGGCAGGCGGCTCTTCCATCCTGGGACTGCAGAGGGGCGCTGGCGGGGACGACGGGATTTGAACCCGCGACCTCCGGCGTGACAGGCCGGCATCCTGAACCGCTAGACCACGTCCCCGCGCTCTCTGCATCCCGCATCCGCGGGAGGGACGGACACTATACGTCCGTCGCCCGGGTCACGCAAGACCCCGGCGCTTGCGCTGCCGGTTCCTGCGCTGTATTGGTACCCGCAACGGGATTTGAACCCGTGCCGCCACCTTGAAAGAGTGGTGTCCTGACCCCTAGACGATGCGGGCGCACGTCGACTGGACGCCAGAGCATACCAGTCACGCGATCGATTTTATACGCCGGGCGGGGATTGAACCCGCGACCACCTGATTAAAAGTCAGATGCTCTACCGCTGAGCTACCGGCGCGTACCTGCTTACCCTGCGACACTGCCGGCGGCCGGGCTCGAACCGGCATGGCCTGTAAGGCCAGCGGAGTTTAAGTCCGCTGCGTCTGCCAATTCCGCCACGCCGGCCTGCCTGGGCGGGAACCGCCGGACCGATGAGAAAGCCGGCTCACCGAGCCGGCACCTTCAGGGCGGATACGGAAAACCAGTCAGGCTCTCCGCTACCGCCGCAGCTTTTTGCCGCCCAGTTTCGCTTCCCGGGAACGTTTCACGTCCAGCAAGCGCTCCTGGCTCTGCTTTTTGTAAGCCCGGAGTTTCTCTTCGAATGTCCGTGGCTCTTTCTTGCTCCGCCGAAAGTTCGGCAGGCCGCGCTCGTCATTCTCCTCGAGCGCCCCTTCCCCCGGCTGATCGTCGCCCGCGACTGGCGCAGGCATCTCACCACCCGGCGCTGTCGCGGACGCCTCCACCATTGGCTCCTCCTGCGGAGCCTCCGGAGAGGCGGAGGTCAGATCTGTCAAGTGTCCTCACCACCTTGGCACGAGAAAAGGTCTCGGGTGCATAGGCCACCGGCCATGGCAAACCCGGATGCCACTAAGGCATCAGGGGAGAAGTGTAGCAGATGCCCTGACCGCGGGTCAACCAACCAGCCCGGTCCGGACAATGCAAGTCCCCTGCGACTCCCGATTCCGAGTCCCCAACACTCCGACCGCGTGCGCTGCCTGGAGACGAGCTTTCCCCACCTCGCCGCTGCCCCGCATCTCATGCGGCTTCCATCGATGGGCACTCCTGCCAGGGCGTGGATGAACAGCCAGAGAGAGTGGACCACACGCCCCCTGAATCGGACTTAATGCTGACTTCTATGCAATGTACCTACTGAGTTGAATTCTCAGATTCTGTCAGTTTTCGTAGATTGTGCACTGAATCCGCATGGATACTGATGTTCCCATAATCAGGCTTGTCAAGTCCTTTATCATTGTCAAAAAACTTTCCTGATAAAAGCTCCCGATTTTCATTGGACACCCCTTGACACTTCCCGCACCGCGGGGGAGCATTGTCCCGGTCCCTGCTTCGGCAGGGTTCGACGCTTATGGACCTGCGAGCTTCTCTCCACCGGGCCCAGGCTGCGATCACGCAGTTCCTGCATCAACCCCTCTCCCCCCTCCCCAGCCTACTGGCAGGCCTTGGCTGTGCCCTGCTGGGGGGCGGAGGCTGGATCGTCCTGGAGCATTTCGCTCCCCGCGTAACCGTGACAGATTCCGCAGGACTCGTGCGAGTGGTGCGGACCAGGGGCACGGTCGCCGATGCCCTGCAGCTCGCCCAGATATCCCTCGGTCCCCACGACCTGGTCAGCGCTCCGCTGGCTCAGCCCGTCCCCAACCTCCATCGCATCCATATACGTCGCGCCCTGCCTGTCACTATCGTGACCGCTGATGGCGAATTCGAGCTCCTCACCACCGCCAGCGACATCGCGGAACTCAAAAAAGACCCCCGCCTGGCCATGAGCGAGTTTGACCGACTCTGGCCCCGCAGTGGAACCCCCATCCAGCCCCGGATGCGGATCAAGCTCGCCCGGGTGACCACCTCGGAGTCTATCGAGACCGCCCCGATCCAGCCAGGCGTGAGCTTCACCCACGACCCTGCTCTGCCGCGCGGCGCAACCGCTTTTGTCAGTCAGGGCGCGCCGGGACTGCAGGAAGTCCGGGTCGTCAACTACTTCAAGGATGGGGTTTTTACCGAGGCGCAGCGGATTCCGGGAGCCATCATCAAAGCCGCTGTCCCGGAAATCCGCAAAGTTGGGGTCCGGGCGCTGGCGATGAGCCGCTCCGAGCGGGGGAATCGTGTCCTGACCATGGAAGCCACCGCCTACGAGCCAGGCCCCCGTTCCTGCGGCATCTATGCCTCCGGCTATACCGCTACCGGGCGTCGCGCGACCTATGGCGTCTGCGCGGTCGATCCCCGTGTGATTCCCCTGGGGACCCGGCTCTTTGTCGAGGGCTATGGTGTGGCGATTGCCGCGGATGTCGGCGGAGCCATCAAGGGCCTGAAGATCGATGTCTGCTTCGACACGGTCGCGGAAGCGCTCCGCTGGGGGCGACGGCAAGTCAAGGTCTACATTCTTGATGATTTCACCGGGACCATCCCCATCCTCGACCGGGCCGGTAACACCCAAAAGATTGTGGCAGTCAGCAAGCCCGCTCCTCCGGGGGCTCCGGCCCCTCAGGCGACACCTGAGAATGAGGCGACAACCGTGGTTCCGCAGCCGGAGATCGCAGCCCCCGAGCCGATGCCCGCTGCTCCGCCGGTGGAAGAATCCAAGCCTATTGATCTGTTGCCGCCTCCGATTGACCTCTTACCTGTCGCGCAGTAGCGGTTTCCCCTACTCCGGACGCCAGGTCTTTAGACCTGGATTCCCCCGATCACAAGATCTGCCCGATGATGCCAGCGCTTACACCCGGCACTCTGCCAGTGAAATCCGGCACATGCCGGGTCTAAAGACCCGGCCTCCGGGCGCATCCCGACTACCTGAGCTGGAGCGATTCGAACAGCGGGTAGGTCTGCCCTAGCGCTCGATCCGAACGGTGGGTCCGACGTTCCTGTCGCAGCAGCTGTGACTGCGCCGCCTCCTCGGACTCCGGGAGCAATCCCAGCGATGTCAGGGTCCGCAGGACCGCGTTGTTCATCCCCCGGTAGTCCCGGTCGCCATCCAGAATCTTGACCGCAATCCCCAGTCCTTGGCCGGCATACGTCCCGTCCGTGGACCAGCCCGCTCCTGGCGGGGGCGCGACAATCTGCGGGTACTCCTGCTGCCCGGCCACCCCGATGCCGTAAAAGCCCTCCGCTCCGTTCTTCCCGAAAAAGCGCCCTGCCCCAATACTGCAGATATAGGTATTGAGGTGTCCTTCGCCAGCGGTGTACGCCGGACGGGTCCACATTGCGCCGGCGACCTTCCGCGCCCCGTGCAGGAAGACATCGGTCTCGAACGGCAGCGGCAACCCGAGCTGGGCGGATGCGAGCGGATTCGCCAGCCGTGCGTAGGCGGTCGCTGCCGCCTGCAACGGGAGCCAGTAGGCCGGGACCCCGCAATTGTCGACCCCGATGTGCAGCTCCTGACGCGGGACATTGCTCAGCGCCGCCATGAGGTCGTGGATCGGCAACTGCACCGGATGATCCGCCTGCTGGTAGCTTGCCAGGTCGTGTCCCTGTGCTTTCGCCAGCGCCAAAAAAACCGCGTGGTTCCCCGAGCAGTTGTGTACCAGGACATTCGGGGTGCCCCCCCCTGAGAGCAACGCCACGATCTCGCTCTCCGCCTGCGGGAGATCCGGACCGTTCTTCAGGAGCGCGAAGGGATCGAGCCCCAGTTTCTCGAAGAGCTTGCGGCCGGCTTCCACATGTCGCGGTTCGCCGAGGTGGCTGCTGACCATCAGCGCCATCTCTTCGGGCGAAAAGAGAAACTCCGCCAGCAACTGGGCGCGTCCGAAGAGAGGGACCGCCTGGAAGGGCTTGGCCGCCGACCGCAGATACGCCCCCAGTCCCGGGTCTCCCAGCGACGCCACCAGCTGGCCGTGGATGTCACAGACCGCAATCGCCCCCAGATGGACCGACTCCACCGCCCCATTGCGGCTCACGGCCACCAGCGGCACGGCGCTGCCCACTTCCCTGGGAGGGCACGGGGTCGCCAGCGGGTCAAAGCGGGGGTCAGCGAAGGGGGTTTCGGGCAGGAGGGGCATGACGCGGGAGTGTACCGCCCGTACCCTCGCCCGAGATTCGGGAACACTCGCATTCCCGGCGCATCCATCCGATCGCTCCACAAAAAACACCCCCGGCGGACCGGGGGTGGAGCTGTTGAAAGCGGTACGCTCTCTTGCGAGGCGGCTTACCAGGTGCCGGTGGTGCTGTCCAGCGCGTTGCAGAACGCATCGATGAAGACCCCGGTTCCCAGGCCGACACCTGGACCCGGATCAAAGTC
This sequence comes from bacterium, assembly GCA_022072165.1. NCBI lineage: Bacteria > bacterium. The sequence goes on from JAJVIF010000001.1 coordinate 1,670,870, forward strand.
GACATTCGCGCTGAGAAAAATCCCGCCCACCCGCAGGGAACCGTTCGGCGCGAGAGCGATCTCATCGACTCCATCGCTGGAGGAACCACCCCAGACCGAGACCCATTGTGTGGTCCCGGCAGGATCGAGCTTGATCACCCAGGCATCATCGCTCCCGACGGAGGTAACCGGCCCCAGCCCGAAATCCATGGTTGCTTCGATATCGCCGCCGACATACAGATTGCCCGCCGCATCAGCCTCCACGGCATAGGCTTCCTGATTGCCGGAGAAATCGAAGTGCCGATCCCAGACATGGGCTCCGGTGGAGGTGTGCTTCACCACGAAGACATTGCTCGTCCCGCCGCCGCTGCGCAGGCCGCCGCCGTAGTCGATCGATGTGCTGTTGGAATAGCCAGCGATGACCGGTCCCTGGGACACGGGATCGACCGTGATGTCCCATCCCCATTCCGAAGCGGTGCCGCCAAACTTCTGACTCAGGGTCAGTGCGCCCGCCGGGCTGACGCGCAGCAGCGGCACATCGTTGCCACCGTTCGAGACCATCGCTCCAAGGCCATAGTCTGCAGTACCGGTGAAGTACCCGGAGACCCAGAGATTGTTGGCCGCATCCACTGCGCCGGCATACATGAAGTCTGAGCCAGCTCCGGAGATCGGTGCATCCCACAGGTAGGTCCCGTTGCTGTCGACCTTGATCACCACACTGTCCGAGCCCTGCGCGACCCGCGGTCCGCCCCCAAAGTCGACCGTTGCCCCAAAGGAGCCCACCAGCAGGATGTTGTTGCTGCTGTCGATGGCCAGGCCCCGGGTGTTGTCCGTCCCGGAGGTCCCCCCATAGACGCGATCCCAGATGTAGGTGCCTGAAGGGCTCAGCTTCACGATGACGATGTCGTTACCGCCAGCGGAGGTCCGGACGCCACCACCGAAATCCACCGATCCCCCAAAGAAGCCACCGCCATAGATGTTGCCGGCCGTGTCAGTCACGACCTCCACAATCTGCTGCGCCCCGGCAGCCGTGATGTGGTAGTCCCACAGGTACGCCCCGGTGGGATCGAGCTTGACGATGTACATGTCGGAAGCCCCACCGTTAGCCCGGGGTCCACCGCCATAGTTCACCTGCCCCAGACTCGTCGTCTGCTCCGACGAGAAGCCGGTGACGATGGTGTTACCGAATGGATCCACCACCGTGCCATAGATGTACTCCGTCCCGTTCCCCTGCGGGGCATAGAACCAGCCGCTGAAAGGAGCGGTGACCGTCTCCAGCTCGACCACAAAGGCCTGATAAGTTTCAGGTCGTGGCAGATTGACCGCCAGCGGCGCGAGGTTCGGGTCCAGGTGGAAGCGCCAGGTACTGGTGTCCAGGCCCGCCTCGACATCAGTCGCCCGCACCAGGCCTGTGTAGGAGCCGGCGGTTTGCCCGCTGGTGACGGTCTTATCAACGTTGAGGGCGTAGTAGAGGGTATCCCCGGGATGGCCGCTATCGGTCTCCGGATCTCCACCGGGGTCGTTATCCACGAGGCTCAGCGCTGGTGCGAAGCTCTGGACCCCCGTCGCATCACCCAGGACCCCGGGGATACAAACGGCCAGCGTGGGGGGGCCAGCCTCCCCAACCGCCACAGTCGTGACATCAAGGTCGCCCCCGAGGTCCGCTTCGGCGGTCTCGATCGCCCGGGTATCCCAGTCGGTGACCCGGAAGCTCAGCAGTTGCGTGGAGCTCTGATCGACGATGAAATTCGCATCGATCCCTTCATAGCTGATCCGCTCGACATCCAGTGCGCCGTGGGGCATCCGGTAGGCGAAGGCCGCAGGATCCGGAAAAGCCGGAGGGAGGCGATTCGCTTTCTTCTGCGCGCCAGTCTGGCCCCCCCGGGGGTCGTTGTACTTCGCCAGTATCGCGACATCGAGGCTGATGGCACCGCTCCCGAGAGCCGCGATGTTGAGGCTCAGGGTACGTCGAGTCCGCTGTCCCTGGTGCAACACGCCATAGCCAGTCCAGCCGTTGTTGTCAAAGCCCAACTCATTGCGGGTCCAGCCATCGGACCCAAAGTTCCCCGTCGGCTGTCCACCGTGGGAGATGCCGACCCGGGAGCCATCCAGCCCCGACTCATCCACCAGTGCCTGATACGGGAACGTGTTCGCCACTGTAGCGAGATTCAGCAGCCCCTCCGGACGCCAGTACGCATCGGGGTTGGCCACCAGCGCAGTGTTGGCCACCACCGGATCGCCACCATCCGCAAAGAAGCTATTGCCGGTCGCTGTGGGGACTTCAGCCAAAACCAGCAGGCGACCGGCGATCCCCAGGTCAGCGCGATTGGTCCGGCCATTGGGAGTCCCGGTGGGATCCTGCGGAGCCGGGAAGGGGTGCGCCAGTTCCCAGTCGAGATCCAGCGTGCCACCGTTGCGGGTGACCGACCGAATCCGGAAGTCCTTTGCACCAAGAAAGCTGTCGATGGAGAGCAGATAAAGGTCATCGGTCTGCGACAGTCCACGGGATGCCAGCAGTTCCGCTGTGGCAGAGGTCGTAGCCGGGTCCACCGCAATGCGATAGAGCGCCAATGCGCCCTCAGTCAGGCCACTGCTGTCGCGCAGGACTTGTCCCACAGGCAGGGCATCCACCGGGGTGGATGATGGTCCAGCGCTGAGGGGCTCTGAAGAAGAGGAGCAACCTGCCAGTGTCAGAATGAACGCCGCCAGGAGAAGGAGCGAGGCACGAGACATGGAGAGACCATCCTTTCGGGTAAGCAAGCGAGAGCGGGCTACCAGAGGCCCGTGGTGCTGATGAGCTTGGTGACGTAAGCGTTGTTGTCGCCAGTCCCCAGGGTCGAAGTGACATCGAAGGTGCCGGGACCAGGATCCAGATCAGCGTGTTCGTTGTAGAACCCGATGACCCAGACATCACCGGCAGGGTTATACGCAGCGCCGTAGCCGCCATTCTGGGCGATTGAGCTGCCACCGGGGTTGTCAACTGAGTGGATAAAGCTGTTCCATTTCAGGGTCCCGGTGGAGGTGTACTGCGCCACAAACGTGCTGAGGAAGCTGGTGGGCGACACCGGCCCCAGTCCCAGATCGACCTGCCCCCGGAACCGGCCGGTCCAGGTCACTTCGCCCGAAGGGTGAACCCCCAGGAACGGCTGGTCATCCTGCAGGTCGCTGGCAAAAATCTTCTTCCAAAGGAGCGCCCCTGTGGGATCCAGTTTCACCAGATAGAGGTCAGTTGCGAGCGCGCCGCCCCCCGGATTGAGGCCCACCGGACCATCCCCAAAGTTGATACTGAGCGACCGGAAATAGCCCGTCAGGTACCCATTGCCAGCACTGTCGACCCCGACATCCAGCCCTTGCTCATTCAGCAGCTCGCCATACTGCTTGTGCCAGAGGAAACTGCCTGCCGTGGAGTATTTCGCGGCCCAGGCATCCGAGGCCGAGGTGGCGCTCCCAGGGTAGGTGTTAATGACGCCCCCTCCCAGATCGACATCCCGCGTGAAATACCCGGTCGCCCAGACATTGCCAACGGCATCGGCAGCTACGCCGTTGATGACATCCGCGCCTAACCCCTGCTGCCGGACATCCCACTGGTAGACACCGGTGGAGGTGCATTTGATGATGGACCCTTCCGCCGCTGCATCAGCGCCGGTCCTGGTGCCCCCACCAAAATCGATCGTTCCTGACCACTGATTCGCGAAATAGACATTCCCCGCCGGGTCCGTTGTAATGCCGGTCGCCCGGTCCGTCGCCGATGAAGAACCGTAGTACTTCTGCCAGAGGAAGTTGCCGTTGTTATCGAACTTCACGAAGAAGCTGTCGTTGTTGGTGGGAGCGCTCATGATCCCGCCACCGAAGTCCAGGTCGCCCCGGATCTGCCCCCCCAGATAAAGATGATCGTTGGCATCCACCGCTACGGCCCAGCCAATCTGGGCGAACGAGTTGCCGAAGGTCTGGTCCCAGGCGTAGGTCCCATCGGCGTTCAGTTTCAACAGGTAGATATCCGACGAGCCGGCGTTTGCCCGGACCCCGCCGCCGAAGTTGGTGGCTGCCGCGTAGTACCCCGTGATGTAGGCCGCCCCGGTGCTGTCCACCGCGATGTCATAGGCGAAATCATTGCCGGTCCCACCCCAGGCGAGACCGAAGCCTGTCGCCGGTGGCGCGGACGGTTCCACGACCACGCTAAACACCTGGTAGGTCTCGGGACGAGGAAAGTTGCCGGCGATCGGCGCAAGCGAGCCATCCAGGTAGAGTTCCCAGGCGCTGGTGTCAATGCTGAACGCCGCATCCCGGGCCCGCACCAGCCCAGTGTAGGTTCCTGGCGTTTGCCCTCCGGGCAGCGGGTTATCGATGCTGCGGACAAAGCAGAGGGGGTCCCCCGCAGCACCACTGTCGGCGGCGACATCGCCACCATAGAGGGTGTCGTCATCCAGGATATCTGTGAGCGGGTCAAAGCTCACCGACACTGACGCATCCCCCAGCACCTCGGGAATGCAGACCGCGAGGGTCGGCAGGCCTGATTCGCCGATGGCGACCGCGGTGAAGCTGCTGTCGAGGGCGAGGTCGGTCTGGCTCGTCTCGGTCGCCCGGGCATCCCAGTCGGTCACCGCGAAGGCGAGCAATGAGGCAGACGCCGTGTTCTCGATGAAGTTGCCAGTGGCTCCCCGAAAGTCCAGACGCTCGACATCCAGTGCGCCATGCGGCATCCGGTAGGCGAACCGCGTGATGTCAGCATTAGCAGGTGGGAGACGATTCCCCTTTTTCTCAGCAGCAGTGTTGCCGCCCCGGGGGTCGTTGTACTGCGCCAGGACCACCACCTGCAGGGAGAGCGACCCAGCCGCTTCCAGTGCGGTGAGGTCGATCTCCAGCTCCCGCTCCGTCACCTGCCCCTGATGCAGGACCCCATAGCCGGTCCACTGGTCCCTGGTCGAGCCGATTTCCAGGCCCGTCCAGCCATCGTTGCCGTAGTTGCCGGTTGGATTCCCGCCGTTCGAGACCCCCACCCGGCTGCCGTCGCCTGTTTCATCCACGAGCGTTTGATAAGGAAAGGTGTTGGCGATGCCAGTCGTAGGGAAGAGTGCCCGTGGTCGCCAGTACGCATCCGGATTGCTCACCAGGGCGGTGTTGACCACCACCGGGTCCCCTTCTTCGCCGAAGTAGGAGTTCCCCGTCGCGGATGCCACATCGGTCAGATATAGGAGGCGTCCTGCAATCCCCAGATCGGCCCGGTTGCTGGCACTCGGGACGCCCCCGAGGTCCGCGGGGGCCATAAAGGGATGGGCGAAGCGTTGCAGCAGCGCAATCTTGCCGCTCATCCGCTTCACCGCCCGGACCCGGTACGAGTCCGGCCGCAGGAACCCGGAGACCGGCAGGTGATAGAGGTCATCGGTCGCCTGTCCCGAACGGGGAGTCTGTAGCGAGACGGTCGTTTCCAGCGACTCCAGATCGAGGCTGAGGTCGTAGACCCCCAGCGTGGCTTCGGTCAGTCCATCGGTCCGAAGGAGCACGCCAGTGGCGAGGGCACCCGCCGGTAACTCTGGAGTGGGAGTTGCGAGTGGGGTGGGGCCAGCGCAGCCAGACATCAGCAACAGACCACAGGGTAGCCACCCCAGGGCGGAACGACGAAGCATGAGGGAGGTCCTCCAGGCAGGCAGTAACTACGAGAGAGTCGACGGCCAAGAACGGCCTGGCGAGCAGCCACCCCCTGATGGCGGGGGGATTGCCCCTATTGTTCCACACTCTGTCGTAGTCCGGCACGCCAGGACGCGGGACCGCCCCGGTGTACACTCACTTTCGGCTGATCACTCCGCTGCCACAAAGGAGCCCACTCGTTCCATGACCGCTCCGGTCCCACCTGCTGACGCGACCCAAGCCCTCCCGCCCGACCTCCAGGGGATGCCTCCGGAGGAGCAGGCAGGCTATGCCGCGCTGCCAGAGAAGATGAAAGGGCAGCTGCTGAAGGAAATCGACCGCCAGATTTTCCTGATGCAACTCAACGAGGCCACGATTAATCCGGTAGCGGAGCTGCGGCCCAAGCTCCGGCGCGCTCTGCTGCTGAATCAGCCCCTCCGGGTGAAACTCGGCATCGACCCCTCCCGCCCCGACCTCCACCTGGGGCATACAGTCGTACTGAACAAGCTCCGGGACCTCCAGGAGCTCGGTCATCAGGCGGTCCTTATCATCGGCGACTTCACGGCCTCCATCGGCGACCCCTCCGGACGCTCCGCCGAACGCCCAGCCCTGGACCTCGCGGAAACCAAAGCCCATGCCCAGACCTACTTTGAGCAGGCGGGGCTGGTCATCGACATGCAGCGGGCGGAGGTCCGCTACAACTCCGAATGGCTGGAGCATCTCGACCTGACCCGGGTGTTGCAGCTGGCCCGGGTGACGACAGTCGCCCGGATGCTGGAGCGCGACGATTTCTCGAAGCGCTTCAGCGGCGAAAAGCCGATTTCCATCGCGGAGTTCCTCTATCCCCTGGCGCAGGGCTACGACTCCGTGATGGTGGAAGCGGATATCGAACTGGGCGGCACCGACCAGACCTTCAATCTGCTCCTGGGGCGCGAAGTGCAGCGGGCCTGGGGACAGGAGCCGCAGATCACCATCACGTCCCCACTCCTGCCGGGTCTCGATGGCAGCGAAAAGATGAGCAAGTCCAACGACAACTATGTCGCGCTGCTGGACTCCCCCTTCGAGAAGTTCTCCAAGGTCATGAGTATTCCGGATTCCGCCATGCTCACCTGGTACCGGCTCCTGACCAAGCTGCTCCCGGAGCAGTTCGAAGAACTGGTCGAAGACCTCGCCAGTGGGGCCAAACATCCCAAAGAGGCAAAGCAGGACATCGCCCGGATGGTGGTCACCCGGTATCACTCCCTGGGGACCGCGGCGGACATGCAGGATCGGTGGGAGGCGCAGTTCTCCCGCAAAGAGATCCCCACCGACGTCCCCCTCTTTAATCCCCCTGCGGACATCATGAAAGACGCTGCTCATGCCAAGCTGGTGGATCTGCTGGAGGCAGCGGGCCTGACCCCCAGCAAGAGCGAGGGACGTCGCCTGATCAAGCAAAAGGGCGTCAAAGTGGATGGCATCGCCATCGAGAACACCGAAGAGGTGCTGGTCCTGGACCGCGAGCGACTCTTGCAGATCGGGAGTCGCAAGTTCCTGCGGGTCCAGGCGACCGTGAAAGAAGGCGAAGGGGGCGGCGACGCCACCCCCCTCTTCTGAGCTCGTGCAGATCGCGGGTCAGCACACCGGCCTCACCAGAGGCCGTTGCTGTTGATGCGGGAAACGAAGGCCCGATAGATGCCGCTGCCCGGGGTGGACTGGGTAAAGACTCCCGGACCCGGCTCGAAATCTTCGGTGCCATCAAACTGTCCGGCGACCCGGCTGCTGCCATCCGGTGCAACCCCAACCCCGAAGGTGTAATCCACCCCGGTGCCGGTTGCCCAGACTGCGTCCCAGATATACGCTCCCGCGCTGCTGCGCTTACAGAGGAAGCTGCCGAAACTCCCCGGGGCCGTCCGCGGACCGCCACCGAAGTTGACCGGTCCGGTATACCCCCCGGCGACCAGCACGTTATTGGCGCTGTCGACCGCGACGCCCCAGGTAGCCCCGCTGCTCATGAACCACCAGTCCCACTGGTAGACCCCGTTGGCGTCCACCTTCACACAGAACTGATGATCGTCCGGAGCCGTCGTGCTGCCGTAGTTACCATCCCCGAAGGACTTTCCAGCGAGGATGATGGCGTTGGTGGAATCAATCGCCAGACCCGCGCCCACTTCAGTCTCGCTGCCGCCATACATGTTGACCCACAGCGGGGTCCCCGACGAGTCCCACTTCATGATGAAGGCGTCGTCATCCAGCTTTGCCGGCTGGGCGCCGAACCCGAAGTCTGGAGTGTTCCGGGTATGCCCTACCACTACCACCGCATTCGTCGAGTCGAAGGACACATCACCATAAATGTTGATCCCTTGTTCGACATTCCAGACGGGGTCCCAGAGATAGTTGCCGTCGGTGTCGTACTTAACCACGAACCGACGGTTGCTTGGGCGTGAGCCGCCGCCGAAGTTCGCGCTGAATGCGAGCTTGCCAGTAAATGCAATCTCAGTCCCGGCGGCATTGGTCCCCAGCCCCCAACCCCGGTCATCACCACCACTGCTCCAGACCTTGTCCCAGACTGGCACGCCCGTCGGACTCAATTTGACAAGGAAGGCATCACCCCCTGAGCCGCCTCCAAAGCTCCGGGGCGTCCCAGTGAAGTTGATGTTGCCGCCGAATGCGCCGGTGATGTAGCTGTTTCCCGCAGGATCGATGGTGATGGCCTGAATTTCATCGAGGCCAATACTTCCAGTAGTCCAGTGCCACAACAGGGTGCCGTAGGGATCCACTTTGATGACCAGGAGGTCGCCATTGCCAGCGGATGTCACCGGTCCTGACCCAAAGTCGAACGTCCCCGAGAAGTACCCAGCAGCATAGGTGTTGCCAGCGGAATCGACCACCAGGTCCCAGAAACGACTGGTCCCGATGTCGCCGCCATAGGACCGGACCCAGCCGGGGATGAACTCCAGCACTTCGAAGTGCTCGTTGTTGCTCCCGACCGGCGGGGTGATGTCGACCGAGATAGTCCCATCAGAAATGCTCACAGCAAGGGTCCGATAGTCCGGCGCGGGGGGCGTAAAGGTGAAGGTCATGCCGCCATTGGTGCCGGAGTCAAAGGCCAGCGGCCCGGCAGTCGGAACCGGAATTGGGGCTGTGGTGAAGTCCGGCGTGCCGTCGTCGTTCCAGTCGAAGCTGAGCGTCACGTCATCACCGTCAGCGTCCGCCAGATTGCTGACAGTGACCGCGACTACACCGCCGGTCGCGACTTGCGGGCTGGTCACCACAACAGTTGCCGAGGGGGGATCATTGGGGATGGCATTCATGTCGACCCGGAACGCCTGGTACGTCACCGGCACCGGGACGTTGGTGGTTACCGGCTGCAGACTGGCATCCAGCGCGATCACCAACCCACCTGCGAGCTGGGTCTCCACATCGGTGACCCGCACCATGCCCGTGTATGTCCCCGGCGTTTGACCACTGGTCACCGTCTTGGTGACCGTCTTCTCGAAGAAAAGGGCATCGCCCGGCTGCCCTGAGTCGGGATCGACATCCCCGCCGTAGAGGGAATCATCGTCCAGCAGGGTCCCGGCATCCCAGAGGTCCACCGTACTGCTGTCGCCCAGCACGCCGGGAATACAGACCGCCAGCGATGGCACGCCACTTTCGCCGGGGGCGACTTTCGTCACGTCCATGTCCTCAGCGAGATCCTGCTCGGTTGTCTCCATCGCCCGGGCATCCCAGTCGATGACCCGGAAGCTGAACGTCTCTGCACTGATGGCGTTGGGCAGGAAGCCTCCGGTCTGATTGATGAGCACGATCCGCTCGACATCCAGAGCGCCGTGTGGCATCCGGTACGCAAAGAGATTCGCATCAGGGCTCGCTGGTGGCAGGCGGTTCCCCCGCTTCTCGACGCCGGTCCGCCCCCCGCGGGGATCGTTGTACTTGGCGATAATCGCGACATCCATCGAGAATGTGTTCCCCGCCTGGAGTGCTGCCAGATCGAGTTGCAGAGTCCGGGATGACGCCTGCCCCTGATGAAGCACGCCATAGCCTGTCCAGCCATCGTTCGTCGGACCGAACTCGGCCCGGGTCCAGCCATCGCCACCGAAGTTGCCGGTCGGATTCCCCCCGTTGGAGATGCCGACACGACTCCCGGTCGCCGTACTCTCGTCGACCAGGGTCTGATAGGGAAAGAGGTTCGCGTTGGTAGTGAGCCCGAGGAGCCCCGCCGGTGACCAGTACGCATCGGCATTCCGGACCAGCGCGGTGTTCGCGATCCGGTTGCTGAAGTAGGTGTTGCCGGTCGAGGTCGCGACATCACTCAGAAACAGCACCCGTCCCGCAACTCCCAGGTCCGCCCGATTCGTCCGCCCGTTGGGCGTCCCGGTGGGATTCGCCGGTGCCGGGAAGGGATGCCGGAGGGTCCAGTCGAGATCGATGGTGGTTGCCGTGCGACGCACCCGGTCGACCCGGAAATCCTCGGCTCCCAGGAAGCTGCTGATGGGAAGCGCGTAGAGGTCATCATTCGCCTGCCCGGCCCGGGTCTCCCGCAGGCTGACAGTCGCCTGTAGCGCCGCTGGATCAAGCTCCAGCGTGTAGATCGCCATCGCACTTTCGGCGAGGAGCCCGACGGTGGTCACGGCTCCCAGCGATGCCGACCCACCGGCCAGATCCGGCGTCAGGGCGGTCGGGCCCGATTGTGTACAGGAGGTCAGGCCCAGGAGGAGGCCTGTGAGGAGGGGGTACGCGAAGCGGCGCATAGCAGCTCCTATGTCTCGATGAACGGGTGAGGCGAAAGGGGAGCTCTGGCGATTTCCTGCCAGCCTCGACACCTTTTATTGTAGCAAGCCCTTAGTCCGGGACGGTTTCCGGCACCCCTGATTCTATGGGGACTTCCTGCGTTAAGACACCATTGAAGAAGAGCCGTGCGATGCCTGCCTGCAGGTCCACCTGCAGCGTCACCCCCGCCTGATCCTGGAGGGCATCCCGCTGAACTGCCAGCCACCTCTGCAGGGGGGCTTCATGCGCCGGTGCAACACCATCGCCAGCACCGCTGCAGCCGGATGTCACGAGCAGACTGGTGATGGCGAGCAGTGGCAGACGGTACATGGTGGACTCCATGGGAAGCAGATGAGCACTAGTTTACCGCCGCTTGAGGACGAGAATTCACTTCTGGCAAAACGCCCCCCGGCGCGGGCCAGGGGGCGAGAGGATCATGTCAGCACGGTTGAGTTACTGCCAGCCAGCGGGCGGAGTCCAGTAGAGACGGAACGTGCCGGCGGTGCCATTACTGCGACAGAACGTGTTGTTGTTCTGCGAGATGGCCCCCTTGATGCCCGAAGCGCCGACAAAGTCGGACCCGTTGGTGACGACCAGCTCCGAGTTCATGATGTACTCGTCGTCCCAGACGCCTGCCTGGGTGTTCTGCCCAAGCACGATGATCTGGACATCACTCTGGGCTCCGAGCTGACCGCCGGACGCGTTCAGGTTGTCGATGAAGATGTCACTTCCGATGCCCTGTACGGATGAGTCCGTGATGTTCAGCGGGGCCGAGGGATTCGGATTGCCGTTCAGCGACGCCGAGAAAGTCCCGTCGCATTCCACCCGGTAGACCCGACCATCACCAGGATTTGCACCAGCGGCGACGCCATTCTCCTCAAGGATGTAGAACGCGCCGTTGTAGTCATCGATCGCCAGTTCGCTCACCTTGTGGTTCGCCGCCCCGGTCCCGGTGTTCGGCGGCAGACTGATGGGGGGGAGCTTCAGATCGAGGGGGAACGGTGCGGTCGTGTTCTCTGCATAGGTGGTGGCCCCGGTCTTTTCATAGAAGCGGAGCACCTGCTGCGTGTCGATCCCCCAGATGTTGTTGTCTTTATCCAGGGCAATCGCCACGAGCGGCGCGGCGGTCGTGATGATGTTGATGCTGGCATCTGTCACCAGCGTGACTCCGTCGAAGTCAAACCAGAGGATCTCCGCAGTGTTGCCGGAGTACGCCACCAACGGGGATCCGGAGATGGAGAAACTGCCGGCATTGCGTCGGGTGAAGATCACGCGGTTGTTGGAGTCGACCTCGATATCCGACACCTGGCGATTGAACAGGGTCCCGGTGGGATTGGTGTCGAGATTCGAGATGATCTGCACCAGCGGCGGATCCGTCACGTCCACGCCAGGAATCAGGCGCACAAACTCGAAGAACAAGTTCGGCGATATCGTGCTGGTCCCCCGGAACTGCCCCAGCCAGCCGGCCGAGGCACCGGCGAGGGTCGCTCCCCGGAACGCCGCGTAGTTCGAGGGATTGCCGCCCCAGGCCGCCGGCCAGGTGGCCCCGGTCGCGTCTACTGGGAGAGCCCAGGCAGCGAGGTCCGTCACATCCGTCGGCCACGGAGCTGAGATGTCGGTCGCGGTCTTGGCCGGGACCGGCGAGGGGCACCGTGTCCCTGGCGGATTTACGGTAAACGTGGCCGACGGCAGCAGATTCACCGGCGGATTCACGCCGTCCGAAATCCGGCAGGGCACCGTGCGCGTGTCAGGAGCAGAACCACTGAACGTGTACGTAATGGGTGACGTGAAGTTGTTGTTCGCGGGATACGGACTGTTGATGGTCCCCGCGGAGACAAAGGTCCCGGTGTTGCTCCAGTCCACAAACACTTCGACCGGGTCCGCATCGGGATCCGCCACTGACGTCACATTGATCGTGACGCTGTTGCCGGAGCTGATGCTGGCGGTCGTGGTGGCATAAGCCGCGCTGGGAGGCAGGTTAACCGTTCCCATCGTGACCGTGAAGGACTGATAGGTGACCGGCAGCGGCGTCACAGTCAGGGGCGTGAGACTGCCATCCAGCCCCACCACCAGTCCGGTCTCAGGATCCGTCGCCCGGACCATTCCGGTGTAGATCCCCGCCGACTGGCCCGAGCCAGCGGCTTTCGTCACCGTTTTGCCGTAATACAGCGCATCACCCGGACGGCCCGAGTCCTGCGCTGCATCGCCTCCGTAGGCGCTGTCGTCATCCTGCAAAGTGGATCCCGTGTCCCAGTCGTCGGTGAACGACGCATTCCCGAGCACGCCCGGGATGCAGACTGCAAGCGTCGGGGCACCACTCTCGCCCTGGGACACATTGGTGAAGCTGGCATCCAGCGACAGGTCGGACTCCGTCGTCTCAGTCGCCCGGGCATCCCAGTCCACCACGTGGAAGCGCAGGTCCATGGCGGACACAGCATTCGGCCCAAACGCCCCATCGAAGGGAAGGACCGCGATGCTGGCGACATCCAGCGCTCCATGCGGCATCCGGTACGCGAAGAGGCTGGCATCGGGACTCGCCGGTGGGAGCCGGTTCGCCCGCTTTTGTGTCGCATTGATGCCACCCCGGGGATCCGGGTACTTCGCGATCACGGCAGCATCGAGGCTGAAGCCTCCGCCCAGCGCGCTCTTGTTCAGACTTAGCGTGTTCTGCGCTTTTTGGCCACCATGCAGGAAGCCGAAGCCGGTCCAGCCATCGTTGTTCGCGCCGAACTCCGACCGGGTCCAGCCATCGCTGCCGAAGTTCCCCGTGACATCCCCGCCGTTGGAGACACCGATACGGGCATCGGCCTGCTCATCGACCAGGAGCCGGTACGGGAACGTGTTCGCCGTGCCCGTAGTGCTGATCAGCCCTCCCGGACTGTAATAGGCGTTGGGATTCGCCACGGTGGACGTGTTGGCCACCCGGTCGGTGAAGTAGGTGTTGCCGGATGCCGGGGCATCGACCACGAACAGCACCATGCCGGTAATGCTCAGGTCGGCGCGATTGGTCGACCCGTTGGGCGCTCCGGAAGGATTGTTCGGCGCGGGGAACGGATGCTCCACCAGGTATTCCACATCAACCGTGGTGGCGGTCGACGTGATGCCGGTCACCCGGAACGAATCGGGCCGCAGGAAGTTGTCGATGGAGAGCAGATAGAGATCATCGTTCGCCTGAACCCGTCGCGTCTCCTTGAGTCGCGATGTCGCCTGCAGCGTGGCCGGATCAACATCGATGGTGTAGATCGCGAGGGCACTGGTGGCAGTCCCACCCGTGATCACCGGAGTTCCGAGGCTCCCACTCGCTGTGACGCTCGCAGGGGCGAGTCCTTCAGCGGAGGGGATAGTTCCTGGCTGCAGGGGATTAGAACTCCCGCTACTGCAGCCTAATGCGGCCAGGAGGGAAGTTCCCGCCAGCCACCACAGAGATGCACGCATACACTGACCTCCTGCTATGCGAGGGCGCATGGTGAAATACGGTGTCGCCCGGCAATACGCCCAATACCCCCCTGCAACAGGGATACTCAGTACGCGGAGCCGTGGCCACTCCTCGGTTGTACGGAAGAGTGGTGAAAGTATACGCCGTTATGGGTCACAAACAAACGCCCCCCGGCACATGCCAGGGGGCGGGAGGTTCATTCCAGCGGTGATGAACTACTGCCAGCCGGCTGGGGGCACCCCCCACACCCGGAAAGTCCTGATACCGGACCCCGATCGGCTGATGAGCCAGTTGTTCTGCGTGTTCACGGAGACCAGATACGGGACTGCCGAGTTGACCCCGGCCGTCTTCAGCAGTTGGGTGGTGAGAATCTGATGATCTTGCCCGTGGTTTGAAGCATTACTCATGTACCCCATCAGGATGATCTGCGCATCCCCCGGAGCACCGATGAGACTCCCCGTAGAGTCCAGCTCATCCAGCGTGATGTCGTGCGGACGGGTCAGGGTGGTCCAGTCCCCGACTTGCAGCACCAGCGGATTCGGGTTGCTGGTGGTGGGGATGGGGTTGTTGAGGCTGCCATCGCACTCAATCCGGAAAATGCGATCAACCCCGGTTGTATCCTCGGTCACGATGAACGTCGCTCCGTTGTACCGGCTCTGCACAAAGTCGTGGACATACTGCGTCCCAACCGCGATGTTGTAGGGCCCCGCCGCCAGGTTCAGCGGGAAAGGCGCCGTCATGTCTTCGGCGTAGTTCGCCCCCCGGGTATAGCGACGCAGGATGTTCTGGTTATCGATGAGCAGCAGGTCATCGTTCAGTCCCACGGCCAGCGCGACCACCCGGTTGGTCGTGGCGACCGTGTTCATCTGGGCATCCGTCGCCAGTGTCGCACCACCATCGGTGTCGAACCAGACAAAGCCTGTCGAACCGGTCAGGTAGAAACCGTTGTTCGTCGCACCGTTGGTCGGGCCGATCAGTCCTGTGTTCAGGACGCCGGCATCGCGACGGGCAAAGAAGACCCGGTTCAGGCTATCAACCTCGATCTGGTGTACTTGCCGCGCTGTCGTGGGGTCACTCCCCAGAGTCGCCGGGGCATTGGTGAGCTGGATCGAAGAGACACCACTGGCCAGGGTCGTACTGTCGTTGGCGTAAATGCGATGGATTTCGTAAGTCGGCGTCGTCGTAATCCGCTGCGTGATCCACCCCGCATTCGTGTTGGGAGCAGGTGAATTGAAGGTCGGGTTGTGGAAGGCCGCGTAGTCGTAGTCCACCTGTCCGGACGCCATGTCAGCAAAGGAGGGCGAGAGTGTCTCGCCAGCCAGGATCCCCCACCCGACTCCGAAAGTTGTGGGGTTTGTCCAGGGGGCACCACAACCAGCCGTATTCTCGATGACCGTGAAACTCAGGTTGGGATGGGTCACCGGCGCAGCGATGTTATCGGTGTAATGCACCCGCACCTGACGATTGTCGGGATTCGTTCCGCTCCAGACATAGGTGATGGGCGAGGTGAAGTTCACTGCCGGACCACCCGCCCCGTTGAGCATGTTCCCGGTCTCGCCGACATCGGCGAAGTCGTTGTCGTTGTTCCAGTCGATCAGCACCTCGATGGGATCCCCTTCGGGGTCGCTATACCCGGTCGCCTGGATGGTGATGGTGCCGCCGTCGAGGATGGTGCTGTTGAGCAGGGCGAACGATGCCACCGGCGGGCTGCTCAGCCCATTGATCTGCACCGTAAACGCCTGGAATGTCACCGGGGCCGGGACCGGACTCGCCAGCGTGAGGTCCGGGGCCAGCGCGAAATGCCAGCTGCTCGTGTCGGCCGCCGCTTCCGGATCGATCGCCATCACCAGACCCGTCGCCGGACCTTCTGTCTGCCCCTCGTCAGGCTGTTTGTCAGGGTCCGGGTGTAATAGAGGCTGTCGCCCGGCTCGCCAGTATCGAGAGCGGCATCCCCACCCCACAGGGTGTCGTCATCCTGCAGGTCTGTCCCGTTGTCCCAGTTGGCCACCCCGGTACCCAGAATCGCCGGGATACTGACGGCCAGGGTTGGAGCACCGCTCTCCCCTGCGGCAACATTGGTCAGCACGGGATCAGTGGCCAGGTCAGCTTCCACGGTCTCCGCTACCCAGGCATCCCAGTCGTCCACATGGAAGTGCAGATCGGCCGCCGAAATCTGATTCACCACGAACCCGCTGCCGGTTTCTCCGAGGAAGGTGATGCGCTCGACATCCAGCGCCCCATGCGGCATCCGGTACGCGAACGCGTTGATGTCGACCGGCGATTTCGGGAGCCGGTTCGCCCGCTTCGTCGCAGCATTGAGCCCGACGCGCGGATCGTTGTACTTCGCCAGCACAACCGCATCGAAACTCACCGGCCCACCCAGCGCACTCAGGGCGAGTTGCAGGGTGTTGATCGCGGCCTGCCCCTGATGCAGGACCCCATAGCCGGTCCAGCCATTCCGCTCCGGACCGATATTGTCCTGTTGCCAGCCGCCGGTCCCGGGGGTGTAGTTCCCGGTGGGCACACCGCCGTTGGAAATCCCGACACGAGCCCCATCTGGACCCCGTTCATCCACCAGCACGCGATACGGGAACGTGTTCGCGGTGGTCGTCAGCCCGGGAAGCAGGCCGTCGGGACGGTAATACCCATCCGCGTTCACCACCGTACTGGTGTTGGCCACCACATTGGTGACCCCCGCCGCACCAGCGGCAGCGGTCTGGAAGTACGTGTTGCCGCTGGCGCTGGGAACATCCATCAGGAAACAGACACGTCCGGCTACGCCCAGGTCCGCGCGATTCGCCGCAGTGGCAGGACCCGCGAGATTCGTGGGGGCCGCAAAGGGATGCGTCACCTGGTAGGTGATGTCCAGTGTGGTGGCAGAACGACTGATGCCCAGAATCTTCAGCGAGTCCCGTCGCAGGAAATTGCTGATGGACAGATCGTACACATCGTCGTTGGCCTGAGCGGCATGGTCACTGACCAGTGCGACTGTCCCACTCAGCGTGGCCGGATCAATCGCGATGGTGTACCGCCCGGCCTGCTGCTGTGCGAGCAGCTCGTTGACCAGCACGGGCAGAGCGCTGCTGGAGGGATCGGACTGGACTTGTGTGACGGAGGGGCTGGGCTGCTGGCAGCCCGCCAGCAGTGACGTCACCAGGAGACCTGGCAACAGCGGGAGCGAGAGGCGCATGTGCGTGTTCCTTTGGCGAGAGTCAGACACCTTGTGCCCCCCGCAATAGCGGAGGTCACGCAACAGGTGTCTGGGGATAACACTAGGATGCCGCAGGGCTGGTCGTTCCGCAACATGAGGTATCCCACAGCAGGCAAACAAACGCCCCCCGGCGCAGGCCAGGGGGCGGGAAAAGCTCGTGCAGGCGGCAGGCTACGGCAGCGGGCAGACCCGGCTGTAGTAGCGACTCGCCAGTTCGGGCAGACCGATCCAGTTCTTGCCATCGCGAGCCACCAGCCCGATTTCGGTGGGGCTCTTGATCAGGATCGAGCAGCTCGTGCCCAGGAAGATCGGAGGCGCACCGCAGGGGAAGCCGGTCGCGACGTTGGCGTCATCGACGACGGCGACCTGGAAGTCCGCAGCGCTGGTCGGGTTGTTGGTCGTGGCATAGGCCAGCCGGAAGTCAGAGGTCGGCATCGAACCGAAGGAAACGCAGGACGCGCCTGTATCCAGTGGATTGGTGTAGGCAATCACCAGCCGTCCGTTGTGGTTCTTGATGTCGATATCGGCGAACTGCACCGTACCCATCGCACCATTGGTCGTGGTGGCAAAGGAGATCGGAGCATTGAAGTCTGCCGGGGCGTTCGGGGCAGCCACATTCGCCAGGTAGAGATTCACACCGATAACCGGCGTGGCGCTCTGGTTGTAGCAGGCGACCGCGAGGCGCGGGCCAGACCCGGAGTTGTACTGGGTGAGCGAGGCGTTGGAACCATCACTCGCAGGCGCGTTGATCGCGAAGGGGATCGTCCAGTCTGCCGCGCTCGCAGGCGTGAGGGTGGTCGCCCGGGCGAACTTCACATCCACGCCGGTTGAGTCACGGAAGACAACCGCCAGGCGAGGACTGACGCCATCATCGAAGCTGTGGATATCGCTCCAGAACCCCAGGCTGTTCGCGTTGTCTTCCAGCACATACGAGTTCCAGTTGCCAGTAGCGGAAGGGGTCCCCGTATTGGCGATGGCAACACGAATGGAGGCTGCCGCACCGGCATCACGGAAGCTGACTGCCGGGACGCCGTTGTGCATCGTGGCACCAAAGGTGAGATGAGCGGTCGTCAGGGCGTCGATCTGGTGCGGCACGGGCCAGTCACCTGACGAAGTCGGGTTGGTGTTGTTCGCGACCACGCACATCAGGCGGTTCAGGGTGTCATCTTTGTAAATGACCACCGGACGTCCGCCAGCATCCAGCAACTCGATACCGGTGTCCGTGCTGCCAGCGACTTCCGCGGGGAAGTTCGTGATTTCGTGATTGGTCCAGTCGGTCGTGGCGGTAGGATTCGGAGTCGTCGCCCGCACCATCCGGACCGAAATCGGCAGACCCGCGGTCCCCTGCGTCACGACATGCACGAAGGCAGGATTCCCACCGATGAGGCCGGCGGAGTTGTAGTACCCGCCCCGACCATCAATCGAGGATGTCGTATCCGGGAAGTGCTCGCTCCAGGTCGCGGTCACGGTGTAGCTGAAGGGGAAGTTCACCGGCGTGCCGCAGCCATTGTCGATGGTCACGGAGCCGTTGTATGTCCCGGCCGCACCCAGGGTCACGGACGGGGTCGCGGATGAGGAACTGTTCGGGGTCGTCCCACCGCCGAAGTCCCAGCCATAGGTCACGGCCGGATCGCCCGTGAAAGCGACGCTGAAGTTGGCGTTCTGACCGGTGCAGCCGATGCTGCCGGAGGGCGACACCACGCCACCACTCGGCGGCGTACAGCTGAGCCCCATCGTCACTGTGAAGGCCTGGTAGGTCACCGGCAGGGGAGTCGTGGTGAGGGGGGTCAGATTGGAATCCAGCCCGACCCACAGACCACTCTGGACATCCGACGCCCGGACCATGCCGGTGTAGTCCCCGGCGACCTGCCCGGAACCGGCAGCCTTCGTCACACTCTTCGTGTAGTAGAGCGCATCGCCGGGACGTCCGGAATCCTGCGCCGCATCGCCACCGAACGCGCTGTCATCATCCTGAACCGTGGTCCCAGGATCCCAGTCATCGGTGAACGTCGCATCTCCCAGCACGCCGGGGATACAGACGGAGAGTGACGGCAGGCCGGCTTCGCCCTGCGCCACATTCGTGAAGCTGGCATCGTTCGCCAGGTCCGCTTCCGCCGTCTCGGTCGCCCGGGCATCCCAGTCGGCGACCCGGAAGTTCATGTCGACCGCCGAAATAGCGTTCGGCGTAAAGGGACCACTGGTGCCCAGCACTTCGATGCTCGCGACATCCAGTGCACCATGCGGCATCCGGTACGCGAAGAGGCTCGCATCCGGGCTCGCGGGAGGCAGGCGATTGGCCTTCTTCTGCGCCGGAGTCGCGCCACCGCGCGGGTCGTTGTAGACCGCGACAATCGCCACGTCCAGGCTCGCGCCACCAGACAGAGCACTCTTGTTCAGGCTCAGCGTGTTCGCGACGACCTGACCCTGATGCATGACACCGTACCCGGTCCAGCCAATGTTGCCGGTCCCAAACTCGGCACGTGTCCAGCCATCGCTCCCGAAGTTCCCGGTCACATCGCCGCCATTGCTGATGCCGAGGGGGACCCAGGGAGACACACGGGGGTCCAGCGTCTCATCCACCAGCTGGCGATACGGGAACGTGTTGGCAGTGCCGCTGACGCTCAGCAGCCCGCCAGGGCTGAAGTACGCGTCCGCGTTCGCCACCAGTGAGGTGTTCGCCACGCGATCGGTGAAGTACGTGTTGCCACTGGCCGGGGCATCCGCCAGGACCATGACCATCCCTGCCACGCCGAGGTCGGCACGGTTCGTCGAGCCGTTCGGGGTCCCGGTGGGATTGTTCGGCGCCGGGAAGGGATGCTCGACCGTGTAGGTCACATCGATCGTGGTGGCCGTCGCCGCCAGTGCCCGGACGCGGAACGAGTCCGCCCGCAGGAAGCTGTCGATCGAGAGCAGATACAGGTCGTCATTGGCCTGTCCCTGACGGGTTTCCTTCAGCCGGCTGGTCGCCTGCAGGCTCTCCGGATCCACCTCGAGGGTGTAGATCGCCAGCGCACTGGCCGACAGATCGCCATTAATGAATGGCGTACCGAGGGAGCCACCGGCATTCTGAGCGGCCTGCGGCAGACCCGCCGGATCGCCGCCGGTCGCGGCTGGCATAAGCGGGGTCTTGCCCCCCCCAGAGCAGCCAAGGGTAGCGAGCAGCGCCGAAGCCGCCAGCCACCAGGTAAGATTGCGCATGATGTCCTCCTGGGACTGAACTGACAAAAGTGAGAAGAGCGAGGATGTCGCCAGCTCCTGCAGCAGGTCTGACGATGTGTGCTTGCTCAACCTCCGGCGCAGACGCTCCCACCGCCCGACGGTGCTTTGTAAAAGGCGTCGCGATGCCGGGGTAACAGCCCGCATTATCACTGAAATTGCCGGGTAAACGCAATCCGCCAGCCAGGTGACAACAACATCGCAGCCCCCGTCGGAACGGGGGCTGCGGCAAGGTTGGTGGTTCGTAAGAACCGGGGTTATGGAGTGGTTACTGCCAGCCGGTGGGCGGGAAGTTCCCGGCGGTGCCGTGGATGGCGATAATCCCGGTCCCGAAGGAGGGGCCCATCGCGGCATAGAGCCAGTTGTTCAGTCCCACAGAGCCGTTGTTCATGCCGATGTCGCAGCAGCCGAACGGATCCCAGTTCTGGGACGTGGACTGCGTCAAATCGGCGGTGAAGATCCGGACTTCCGGCTCGGGATCCGTGTTCGGGATCATCCGGTTGCCATAGACCACGATCTGCCGGTCGGCGTTGCTCAGTGGCGAGATGGCCGCGCCGGTGGTGTCGCGGGAGTCGATGTGAATGTCACCGTACTGGTTCTGAGTGGTGGAGTAATTCAGGGCGAACCCTGCACTCCGCGTAGAGGAAGAACCATCGCAGGCGACCTTGTAGATGTACGCGTTGCTGGCAGCCGCTTCCTGGCTCTGCGCCAGGATATAGAGGAAGCCACTGTAGGCGTTCACTTCAAAGTCATGGACCTTGATGTTTGTCGCCGGCGTGCCGCCCGTCGGGTTCATCGGCTGGGAGATGGTCTTCAGGTCGATGGGGAAGGGGCAGCTGGTTTCTTCCGCGTAGGAACCACCAGTCAGCTTGTGGAGGATGTTGTTCTGGTCGATGTACCAGACATTCCCTGCCGCGTCCACATCCATCGCGATCACCCGGTTCGCACCGGTCGAGATGGTGGTGTGACTCGCGTAGGGAATGACTCCAGTCAGATCAAAGTACCGAATGTTCGCCGCCCCGCCAGTCGCACCGTAGTTGTACAGCGGGTTATTGCGACCCGTGCCGATCTGCGAGGTGACATATGTCGAGTAGAAGACGCGGTTGGTCGCACTGACATCAATCTGGTTTACCTGGCTCGTAGCCGGGAATCCTGAAGTGACCGTAAAAATAGAGGCGCCAGCGTTGGGGGCCGCTGCGGTCGCTACAAACACCACCAGGTCAGCCGTCGCGGCGGC
This sequence comes from bacterium, assembly GCA_022072165.1. Taxonomy (NCBI): domain Bacteria; species bacterium. The sequence continues at coordinate 1,692,320 of JAJVIF010000001.1, forward strand.
TTTCTGCTGGACGATCACGCCACCGTTGGGATGCACGATCCCTGACTTCATCCCTTCCATGTCCTGCGGGCAGAAGGTCGCGCTGTAGTTGTAGAACCCGCCCACGCCGGTGTAGCCCAGGCCCGAGGTCAGCGGAGTCGCCACGAATGGAGCAGTCGGGCAGTTCTGCAGCACCTGAATAGACTGTGTGGGAGTGAGCTGGGTGAAGGTGGTGCCATCATCCAGCCGCACCGGGACCTGGCGGTTGTCCGGGGCAGGACCATTGAAGGTGAACGTGATGGGCGAGGCAAGCGGCACCGTCGCCGGATACGGCGAGTTGACGGTCGTCGCCAGCGTGTAGGTGCCATCGTTGTCCCAGTCCACGAGGATGTCGATGGGGTCGCCATCGTCATCGTTCGGGGCCGTGACCGTCAGGCCAAACGCGCAGTTCTCCGCGACCGTTGCCGCGTCCATCGCGTAAGTCCCGGTGGGGGCGGCATTGTCGGGGAGCATTTCCACGGTGAACGCCTGATAGGTGACGGGATCCGGGGTGCTCGGCAGGGGAGCGAGGGACTCATTGAGTCCGATGGTCAGGCCGGTCTGCGGATCGGTCGCGCGGACCATCCCCTTGTAGAACCCAGCTACCTGACCGGAGCCAGCGAGCTTGGTGACCAGGGTGCTGTAGTACAGCGCATCGCCAGGGCGCCCGCTGTCCTCATCCACATCGCCGCCGACGCCGGAGTCGTCATCGACCACGGTCGAGGCATCCGCCGTCACCGTCGCATCACCCAGGACATCCGGGATGCAGACATCGAGGGTCGGGGTGCCCGACTCGCCCTGCGCCACGTTGGTGAAGCTGGAGTCGTTCGCCAGATCCGCCTCGGCGGACTCGGTCGCCCGGGCATCCCAGTCTTCCACATGGAAGCTCATGGTCTGCGCGGAGATCGTGTTGGCGATGAAGCCAGCGGTTTCGGGCAGGACGGTGATCTTGCCGGCATCCAGGGCTCCGTGGGGCATCCGATAGGCGAAGAGGCTCGCATCCGGACTTGCCGGAGGCAGGCGATTGGCCTTCTTCTGCGCCGCCGTCGCACCACCACGCGGATCGTTGTAGACCGCGATGATGGAGACATCGAGGCTGAATCCACCCGTGAGGGCCGCTTTATTCAGGCTCATGGTGTTGGTGACTGACTGGCCCTGGTGCATGACGCCATAGCCGGTCCAGCCGTTGTTGCCCGTACCGAACTCACTCCGGGTCCAGCCATCGCTGCCGAAGTTGCCAGTGACATCGCCGCCGTTGGACACGCCCACGCGGGGATCCAGCGACTCATCCACGAGCTGCTTGTACGGGTAGGTGTTGGCGGTGCCGGAGGTCGTCAGCAGCCCGCCGGGGCTGAAGTACGCATCGGCGTTCGCCACCAGGTCCGTATTCGCCACGCGGTCGGTGAAGTAGGTGTTCCCACTCGCCGGCGCATCGGCCATGATCAGGACCATCCCCGCCACGCCAAGGTCGGCGCGGTTGGTGGACCCGTTGGGGGTCCCGGTGGGGTTATTCGGGGCCGGGAACGGATGCTTGACCACATAGCCCAGGTCGATGGTGGTCGCCGTGGCCGTAATGCCCGTGATCGCGAAGGACCCGGCATTCAGGAAGCTGTCGATCGAGAGCAGATACAGATCGTCGTTGGCCGCGACCGTCCGGGTCTCCTTGAGCCGGCTGGTCGCCTGCAGCGAGACCGGATCAATATCCAGCGTGTAGATCGCCAGCGCAGCGGTCGCCAGGTCCCCATTGATAAACGGGGTACCGAGCGCACCACTGGCGCCCAGAGCAGCCTGGGGCAGTGTGGCGGAATCCGGTGCGGTCTGCGGAGCCGTCACCGGAGAGCCACTCCCCGAGCACCCAAGCGTGGCGAGCAGCGCGGATGCCGCCAGCCACCAGGTGAGATTGCGCATGATGTCCTCCTGCGAAGCAGTCGAGAGTAAGTGGGACGTAACCAGTCAGTGCCGGGGGCTGCACTGGACCTGGGACACGCGGCGTGACCGGGTGTCGCCAACCCGCCGATCCTGCGTGACGGCAGGCCGGGGGCGAAGAGTCAGTTCAGCTGGGCACTGGTGCGGTGTCAACCCATAGGCTGCCACACCTCCGACCTCATCTGAGGGCAGAGTACGAATGCGGGACGCTTAGGGATGTCGGCATTATGCCCGAAAAGCCCTGTCCAATGCAACCGGGAATCAAACGGCAGCGCATCAGCAAACCGACCCCCGGGAGTCCCGGGGGCCGTGCGGTGTGCTGACAGGCCGAGCCTTAATAGAACGCTCCAGGACCGGAGGCCAGCCTGACGGCATAGATGTCGCCTCCCCCGGCCGATGTGCGGTAATGCGTCCCCGGTCCGGGATCCCAGTCCACCACGGTCGAGGTGCCACCCCACTGACCGGTCATCACCGGATCACCGCCCGGAAGCACCGCGATCCCGGACCCGTACTCAAACACACTGGTAGTGCCCCAAACCCGGCTGTAGCCGGTGAGGGCTCCAGTCAGCTTTTCGTACTTTGCCAGGATGATGTCTGCCGCCGTGGAAATGGACGGAACGGCACCATAACCCCAGTTCGAGGTGGTGTCGCTGTAGTGACCTGAGACGAAGAAGTCGGTGGAGGAGACGGCTCCGCAAGCCACCAGGTTGTAGGACGATCCGGTCAGGGCCCGTTGCCAGACAGGAACATTGGCCAACGTATAACGCCCCACGAATCCCTGCGTGAAGCTGGAGGCAGTCATGTTGCCCAGCGGCGCACCAAGTGACATGGTCTGACCGGCCGCGCCGGCCCAGTGTCCGGTCACATAGATACCGGTCGTGTCGATGGCCAGACTCGTGACCTGCTCGTTCCCGGTCGAGTTGCTGGCGATGATCCGATCGCTCCCGGGGATGAAAGCACCCGTGGCCGCATCGTACCCGGCGATAAAACCATCCTGACCGCCAACCGCAGGGACTTCGCCAGCCCCCAGATCGATGTAGCTGGCAAACGTTCCGCCAGCGTAGGGATTACCGCTGGGATCGACAGCAACACAGGTGCCGTACTGGTTCCAGCCGTTCGTAAAGGGCATGGCCATTTCCACTGCCCACTGGGCGAGCAAATTGGTGCTGTACTTCACCAGCGGGGCACAGCGGACATTACCCAGTGGCAGCGTCACGCCGTTACCGAAGTCCAGCGTGCCGTAATTGCCCAGCGGTGACCCCGTGTGATAGACCTCCCCAGTGGCCTTGTTGACCGCCATGACCCTCGATGACGGTCCATACGCGGCTGAACTCAGGGAACCAGCTACTCCAGGGAGTACATACCAGTCCACAGGGTCTGCGGTTCGGGTCACGGCCAGACAGGTCCCTGCAGCATCGAACTTTAGAATAAAGAGTTCTTCCCGCCCGGTCCCCACAGCGGTCTGATTGGTAGCAGCGCCACCAAGCCCGTTAATCACAAGCTCCGGACTGCTGAAGCTCCCCGAAACGTAGACATTCCCGGCGTTGTCAGTATCGAGCCCGAGGAACTGACCGTAACTTCCGGTCTGGCCCCAGACACGATCCCAGACATAGCCACCGCCCGAATTCAGCTTGAGCAGCCAGTACTGTTGCATGGAACCCACGGGGGGGCGGGTGCCACCTCCAAAATCCAGTTCGGCGAAGGTCGACCGGTTACCGCCGAGATAGACATTGCCGGCTGAATCAGTCGCGATAGATCGGGGGATCTCCTGTGCAGTCGTGCTGGTGAGCGGCGTGTAGATCCAGCCCGATCCTGCCACGTTGATGTTGCCTGTCACCACCGGGAAAAAATCCGTACCTGAAGTGGTGGGGTGCAACGCATCGTTGGCGTACACCGTAAACTCGACTGTCGAGTGCGGCGGATTGGTGATAGGCGTCGTGTGAGCAGGATGTGGGAACGACGCAAACGTCATCACGTCCCCGGTCCGATTGTTCGTGATGGTGTAGGAGACCTCGTCCCCTTCCGGGTCGATGACATTCACGGTGCCGACATTCATCACAAAGTTGGCTGGACTGGTCATCCAGTCATTCCCCAGCACCGGGATTCCCAGAACTTCCGGCGGACGATTCGGGCCGAGGGTCCAGTTCACGGTCCCAGTAATGGGAGCCGCAAGGACACCGTCGGTGTATGCAAAATTTACGGTCCGTACTGTCGGGCTCAGCGAGGTGCTGTTGTAGTAGTTGGGAGCAGAGATAAGCACCGGCGGTGGGCTATCCAGGAGCCGGTAGTCCTCCCACGGATCATCAAAATCCCCATCCCCATTCCAGTCGAAGCGGATGGAGACCAGATCCCCGTTCGGATCACTGTAGGCTGTCACGGTCAACCACAGCGCGCCGGTTGCAGATACCACAACCCCCGCAGGACCATTAAGTGTCACGGTGGGTGCCTCGTTGTCTGTCAGCAATTCCACGGTGAACGCCTGATAGGTGACCGGATCCGGGGTGCTCGGCAGGGGAGCCAGGGACTCGTTCAGCCCGATGGTCAGGCCGGTCTGCGGGTCGGTCGCACGGACCATCCCGGTATAGGCACCGGCAGTCTGGCCAGAGCCCGCCGCCTTGGTGACCAGGGTGCTGTAGTACAGCGCATCGCCGGGGCGGCCGCTGTCCTGATCCACATCGCCACCCACGCCGGAGTCGTCATCGACCACGGTCGAGGCATCCGCCGTCACCGTCGCATCACCCAGCACGCCGGGGATACAGACATCAAGGGTCGGGGTCCCCGACTCGCCCTGCGCCACGTTGGTGAAGCTGGCGTCGTTCGCCAGATCTGTCTCGGCGGACTCGGTCGCCCGGGCATCCCAGTCCTCCACAAAGAAGCTCAGGGTCTGCGCGGAGATCGTGTTGGCGATAAAGCCAGCAGACTCAGGCAGGACCGAAATCTTGCCGACATCCAGCGCGCCGTGGGGCATGCGATAGGCAAAGAGGCTTGCATCCGGGCTCGCCGGAGGCAGGCGGTTCGCCTTCTTCTGTGCTGCCGTCGCGCCACCGCGGGGGTCGTTGTAGACCGCGATGATCGAGACATCGAGGCTGAACCCACCACTCAGCGCGGACTTGTCGAAGCTGACCGTGTTGCTCACGGTCTGCCCCTGGTGCATGACACCGTACCCGGTCCAGCCGTTGTTGCCGGCCCCAAACTCACTCCGGGTCCAGCCATCGCTGCCGAAGTTCCCGGTGACATCCCCACCATTGGAGACGCCGGAGCGGGGGTCCAGGGTCTCATCGACCAGCTGCTTGTACGGGTAGGTGTTGGCGGTCCCGGAGGTCGTCAGCAGCCCACCGGGGCTGTAGTACGCATCGGCGTTCGCCACCAGGTCCGTGTTGGCCACGCGATCGGTGAAGTAGGTGTTGCCGGTCGCCGACGGCACATCCGCCAGGAACAGCACCATCCCCGCCACGCCCAGGTCGGCGCGGTTCGTGGACCCGTTCGGGGTCCCGGTGGGATTGTTCGGGGCCGGGAACGGGTGCGCGACGGCGTACGCCAGATCCACGGTGGTCGCCGTCGCGGCCACGCCGGTGATCTTGAACGAGCCGGCGGTCAGGAAGCTGTCGATGGAGAGGAGATACAGGTCATCGTTCGCCTGCCCGGAGCGGGTCTCCTTCAGCCGGCTGGTCGCGGTCAGCGACGCCGGGTCCACATCGACCGTATAGATAGCGAGCGCGCTCTGATGGAGCATCCCCGACTGCGTCGGGGTGCCAAGAGCGGCCGAAGCGGAAGTCACGGGGTGCGTGCCATCAGGCGACGTCCCCGCCGTGGACGGCATGATCGGGGTCGATCCGCCGCCAGAGCAGCCCAGGGCCACCAGGGCCAGGCTGCTCGCGAGCCACCATGCAACTGTGCGCATAGTTTCCTCCTGCGAGTTACCGGAATTGAGAATGCGGAAAGGTGCTGTCATCCGTACGCGAGGCTTCAGCCAGAGTGCTCCTCAGAGTGCGGGACAATCACGGCGAACCAGTCGGCCGTGGCAGTTCCTCACCGGCCGGACCCACCACTGGGCCCTCCCTGTCGATCCCTCGTCAGAGTCAACTGCGCTTGTGAGTGCGCTGATTTTCCCACAGTAGCATTAGCCACGACAAGCACAACTCCGCCACTGCGGCGGTGAAAAGAGTTTCGGCCTGGCAACAAAACGGCCCCCGGGAGTCCCGGGGGCCGTGCAAGATGCTGGTGAGCGACTGGGGATTACTGCCAGCCAGTCGGCGGAGTCGTGAACCGGGCCGAGTTGGTGTACCCGGAGGTCCCCTTGGTCAGCAGGATGTTCTGCCGGTTCACACAAACCAGCTGTCCCATGTTGAACAGGGTGCCACTCAGGTCCGGACCCGAAGCGTAGTTGCTCAGGTCCGAGTTGAAGTACCGCAGGTCCGGCTGGCCCGCACTGGTGTTGTTCGAGCCCACCACGATCTGCTGCTGCCCCTGGCTCGCCAGTACACCCCCGGAGGCGTCGCGCTGGTCAATCCAGATGTCAGCAGGGATCGAGAAGGTCGTACTGGTGTTCAGATTGATCACGGCCGGGTTGGGATTTCCCGACAACGTGGCGCTGACCGTGCCATCGCATTCGATGCGCAGGAGGCGGCCATTCGGGACAACCAGGTTGGACTGTGCCAGGATGAAGAAGGCCTTCGAGGCAAAGTCGATGGCGAAATCCTGGACGCGCCAGGTGGTCGTCGGTCCGAGGTTGTACGGAGCGTTCTTCAGGTCCATGGGATACGGGGCGGTGACGATCTCGGCGGTATAGCCGCCGGCAGTCCGGTCATACCGACGCAGGATGTTGTCCTGGCCGATGAGATACAGATTGCCGAGCTGATCCAGGGACATCGCCACGATCGGCGACGGTGCGGTGAAAGTCCCCTCAAACGCGGAGACAGTCGCACCACCCGTATAGGTCACCCAACCGACGTTGACACTCGCACCAGTCCCATAGCGGGTCGCGGGCGACCAGACATCCGTACCTGACGCAGTTGAGCGCCAGGACCAGACGATCCGGTCGTTGCTGTCAATCTCGACCTGCGTGGTCATGCCGACCTGCGTCGGGGACGCAATCGTCGCGATGGGAGTGGGATCAAGCACGCCCGCCGACGAATAGCGCGAGATGCTGAAAGGCCCAGATGAGCCAGGGGTGGTAGGAACCACGAAGTCGTCCGACCACGCGTTGTTGGAACTGAACATGGCGATATCAGCCCAGCCCCAGAAGGTTCCGGTGGTGTTGGTTGCGCCAGCATAGGTGAAGGCTCCCGTGACCGGGGTGCCGCCCGCTGCAGCATACGCCGGACATGAGGCAGGTGCGTCGACTTCAAAGGTCGGGGTCGGCGCGATGTCGACCTGGGCGGTGCCATCATCCAGCCGCACCGGCAGGTCCCGAATATCGGGAGCCGGCGGATTGTGGGTGTAGGTGATGGGGGATGAGAGCGGAATCACACCCGCGTAAGGCGAGTTCACGGTCGTCGCCAGCGTGTAGGTGCCGTCATCATCCCAGTCCACCAGGATGTCGATCGGATCGTCATCGATATCCGCGAGGCCGTTGATGCTGATGCTGACGCTGCCGCCATCCGCCACATTCGGCGTGGTCACGACCACGGTGGCGCTCGGCGGAGCGTTGTCCGGGAGGAGTTCCACGGTGAACGCCTGATAGGTGACCGGATCCGGGGTGCTCGGCAGGGGAGCCAGGGACTCGTTCAGCCCGATGGTCAGGCCGGTCTGCGGGTCGGTCGCACGGACCATCCCGGTATAGGCACCGGCAGTCTGGCCAGAGCCCGCCGCCTTGGTGACCAGGGTGCTGTAGTACAGCGCATCGCCGGGGCGGCCGCTGTCCTGATCCACATCGCCACCCACGCCGGAGTCGTCATCGACCACGGTCGAGGCATCCGCCGTCACCGTCGCATCACCCAGCACGCCGGGGATACAGACATCAAGGGTCGGGGTCCCCGACTCGCCCTGCGCCACGTTGGTGAAGCTGGCGTCGTTCGCCAGATCTGTCTCGGCGGACTCGGTCGCCCGGGCATCCCAGTCCTCCACAAAGAAGCTCAGGGTCTGCGCGGAGATCGTGTTGGCGATAAAGCCAGCAGACTCAGGCAGGACCGAAATCTTGCCGACATCCAGCGCGCCGTGGGGCATGCGATAGGCAAAGAGGCTTGCATCCGGGCTCGCCGGAGGCAGGCGGTTCGCCTTCTTCTGTGCTGCCGTCGCGCCACCGCGGGGGTCGTTGTAGACCGCGATGATCGAGACATCGAGGCTGAACCCACCACTCAGCGCGGACTTGTCGAAGCTGACCGTGTTGCTCACGGTCTGCCCCTGGTGCATGACACCGTACCCGGTCCAGCCGTTGTTGCCGGCCCCAAACTCACTCCGGGTCCAGCCATCGCTGCCGAAGTTCCCGGTGACATCCCCACCATTGGAGACGCCGGAGCGGGGGTCCAGGGTCTCATCGACCAGCTGCTTGTACGGGTAGGTGTTGGCGGTCCCGGAGGTCGTCAGCAGCCCACCGGGGCTGTAGTACGCATCGGCGTTCGCCACCAGGTCCGTGTTGGCCACGCGATCGGTGAAGTAGGTGTTGCCGGTCGCCGACGGCACATCCGCCAGGAACAGCACCATCCCCGCCACGCCCAGGTCGGCGCGGTTCGTGGACCCGTTCGGGGTCCCGGTGGGATTGTTCGGGGCCGGGAACGGGTGCGCGACGGCGTACGCCAGATCCACGGTGGTCGCCGTCGCGGCCACGCCGGTGATCTTGAACGAGCCGGCGGTCAGGAAGCTGTCGATGGAGAGGAGATACAGGTCATCGTTCGCCTGCCCGGTGCGGGTCTCCTTCAGTCGGCTGGTCGCGGTCAGCGACGCCGGGTCCACATCGACCGTATAGATAGCGAGAGCGCTCTGATGGAGCATCCCCGACTGCGTCGGGGTGCCAAGAGCGGCCGAAGCGGAAGTCACGGGGTGCGTGCCATCAGGCGACGTCCCCGCTGTGGACGGCATGATCGGGGTCGATCCGCCGCCAGAGCAGCCCAGGGCCACCAGGGCCAGGCTGCCCGCGAGCCACCATGCAACTGTGCGCATAGTTTCCTCCTGCGAGAGTCCACAAAATAGTGTGCAGAAAGACGCTGTCATCCGTACGCGAGGGGCCGAACTGATAGTACCCCGAAGAGCAAGATGAGGCGTGCGAGACTTCACTGGCAGGGTGTCCATTGCAGCGACCTGTCGCGGTACTACTGCGACTGGCCTGGACTTCCAAGCCTGGGTTCCCGTGACCTATGGATTGGCAAGCGTAACGTCTGCCGTGCCCACGAAGGGGCGACCGTGAAAGACGGTGAGCCTGAAATCCCCGGGCTTTTGGGTGCCTCCGATTATGCACCACCCCTAGCAGTACTGGCAATAGCGCAAGACGCGACCTATCGCGGCGCTATCATCCCCGACACACGATGCGACCTCGCCGCCACACCCCTCTCGCTCTCCTCCTCTGCCTGCTGGCAGCCCTCGTAAGTTGCCAGGCCCACGATGCGGCCCATCTCGATCTCACCGGCACGGTCGAAATCACCCGACTGACCCTCGCATCCCGGGTCGGCGGGCGAGTCGCGACCCACGCCGTTTCGGAGGGAGAAACAGTCGCTGCTGGAGCCATCGTGATCACGCTGACAGAGCCGGCACTCGCGGCCCAGGCATCCGTGCTGGCCGCTCAGCGGGCACAGGCCGAGGCGACTCTGGCGGAACTGGAAGCCGGAGCACGTCCTGAGGAAGTCGCGCAGGCCCGGGCAGTGCTGGCGGCCGCAGAGTCGCGACTCCACTTGCTGGAAGCCGGGAGTCGCGCTGAAGAACGCGCCCTCGCACGGACCGAAGCCGACCTCGCACGGGCGATCCTTGACCAGGCGGAACGGGACGCCTCCCGCGCTCGCGACCTCTTCGCGGCGGGGGTCATCGCCCAACAAGAACTGGAACAAATCGAGCTGACCCGGACCCGGGCTGCCGATCAGTGGCGGCTCGCCGACCAACGCCTGCAACTGGCGGAAGCCGGCCCCCGCCCCGAAGAAGTCGCCATCCTGCGAGCACAGGTCGCCCAGCAGCAGGCCCAAGTCGCCCTCCTTGAGGCAGGACCGACACCCGAAGCCCTGGAACGCGCCCGGCAGTTGGTCCGGCAGGCGCAGGAGCAGGAAGCCGCACTGTCAGCAGACCTGGCGGAACTGGAGGTCCGGACCCCGCGGGCGGGAGTGGTCGACCGCCTGCTGCTGGACCCCGGGGAGGTCGCGATGCCGGGACAGGCCCTCTGTTCCCTCCGGGACCCGGCCGATGTCCGCCTCCGGGTCTGGCTCCCGGAGTCTCAGCTCGGACGAGTCCAGCCCGGCAACACCGGAACCGTGACACTCCATGGCGACCAGCCACCGTTGCAGGTGACCGTGGTTACCATCGCGAGTCAGGCCGAATTCACGCCCCGGAACATCCAGACGCCCCAGGAACGGGCGACACAGGTCTTCGCCATGGACTGCCGCTTCACCGACCCGCCCGACTGGCTCCGGGATGGCATGACCCTGACAGTCCGCTTTGACCCCACCACCCCATGACGCAGCATCTGCCCCCCGGCGATCTGGCGGTGGATGCCCGAGGATTGTCCCGTCGGTTCGGCGACTTTGTCGCGGTCGATCAGGTCGACCTCGCGGTCCCCAGAGGGCATATCTTCGGTCTCTTGGGTCCCAACGGATCGGGAAAAAGCACCACCATCCGGATGCTCACCGGCCTCCTGACACCCTCTGCCGGAACCGCCCTGGTCCTGGGGCACGATGTCATCCGCGAGTCCCGGCAGATACGGGCCAGTATTGGCTACATGGCGCAGCGATTTGCCCTCTACGCCGAGCTTACCGTGCAGGAAAATCTCCAGTTCTTTGGACAAATTTATGGACTCACCGGACAGCGGCTCCGCCAGCGGATCGACACCCTCTATCAACGCCTCGAACTCGGCCCCTATGCCTCCCGACGTGCCGGGCAGCTGTCCGGTGGCTGGAAGCAGCGTCTGGCCCTCGGCGCAGCGCTGCTGCATGAGCCGGCCCTGATCTTCCTCGATGAACCGACCGCCGGCATCGACCCGGTGGCACGTCGCGACATCTGGGATCTCCTGGCCACCTTCGCGCAACAGGGCCTGACACTCTTTGTCACGACCCACTACATGGACGAAGCGGAGCGCTGCCAGAGTCTGGGGTACATCTATCAGTCACGACTCCTCGCGCTGGGGACACCGCAGGAGCTGAAAGCCTGGCCCGGCATCACGCCCGCCGGCACCCGTCGCCTCGCCCTCGCCACGCCGGAACCCGCCAGAATCATGACCGCCCTCGCCCATTGGGAGCCGATCCACGCGGCATCCCTGTTTGGGGCGGAAGTGATTGCCCTCGCTGATGACACGCTGGAAGAAGCCGCCATTCGTCGCTACCTCCAGGAACAGCAGCTCACGGTCGGCGACATTCGCGAGACCGCCCCCAGCCTGGAGGATGTGTTTGTCGGGCTCTCGCGCATGGCGCAACAGGAACTCGTCGGACGGGGGCAGCGATGATCCGCTGGTGGCACCATCTCGTGGCGGTTGCCCGCAAGGAGGTGCTGACCCTTCTCCGGGATCCGCTGGCGCTGGTTCTGATGTTCGGCATCCCGAGTCTGCAGCTGGTGATTTTCGGCTACGCCATCAACACCAACATCAGTCACATCCGGACCGCGGTCCTGGACCTGGATCATGGGCAGGCAGGGCGTCAGTTTGTCCAGGCGCTCGAGAGCACCGGAACCTTCGACCTCACGGGGGCTGTTCACTCCACTGAGGCGCTGGAAACCGCCATGCGTTCCGGGCAGGTGCAGGTGGGGGTGGTGATCCCGCAGGGCTTCACTACCGAGCGGCAGGCGGGACGCCCGGCGCAGGTCCAGTTCCTCATCGATGGGTCCAACGCCACCATCGCCAACACGGCCCTGCAGACTGGCCAGGCTCTTGGGCTCCACCTCTCCATGCAGGCGGCCGGCGAGCGCTTGCTCCTGCGGGGCATCGTCACCTCCGAGCCATTGACGCCATCGGTGGAGGTCCGTCCCCGACTGCTGTACAACCCCGACCTCAAAAGTTCTCACTTTTATGTCCCAGGGCTCATCGGGGTCGTGCTCCAGATTATCCCGGTCTTCCTCACCGCTTTTGCGATTGTGCGGGAACGTGAGAGCGGCACACTTGAGCAATTACTGGTCACACCAGTCGAAAAGAGCGCCGTAATTACCGGGAAACTTATACCTTATCTGGGAGTCGGCTTCCTCGAACTCCTCTTCGTGTTGACCGTCATGCAGCTCCTCTTTCAGGTCCCGATCCGGGGGAGCCTGCTCCTGCTGGTCCTGCTCTCGACCCTCTTTATCCTCACGGCCCTCGCCATCGGACTCCTCATCAGCACGGTGGCGAAGACCCAGCCCCAGGCGATGCAACTCGCTTACCTCATCATGCTCCCCTCGATTTTGCTGTCGGGCTTCATGTTTCCCCGGGAGAGTATGCCGTCCATCTTGCAGGGGCTGTCGTTGGCCCTGCCGGTCACCTACTACCTTGAAATCCTGCGCGGCACAATCCTGCGCGGGGCTCTCTGGGTCGACCTTTGGGATGAAGCGCTGGTCCTGGGACTGATGATGCTCGTGCTCACCACCGCCAGTGTCCGCAACTTCCGCAAGACGCTGGAGTAAGGGGTGCGCTGGTTTCTCTGAAGTACCTTTCCCCCACCCGCTCGGTGCATCGAAACTACAATCACTTTCAGGAGGCGCAACATGTGCGTGATCTGTCATCTTGTCGGCGGACTCTGCAAGCTCGTCTGGACCAGCCTCCTGACGCTGGATCGCTTCGCCCCCCGGGCGGCTTCCTGGCTGAGTCTGCGCCTCACCTGTCCTGCAGCCTGCCCCATGCCTGCGGACCGTCTGCAGTCTCTCGCCGCCCCTCGACCTCCATCACGGACTTCCCTGCGCTAGCCGGACCGCCGCCTGGTACTCGTAGTGGTGCGTGAGTCCTGTGGCGAGACAGGTCGCGAGGGCCATCGCTGATTCCTGCGGCGCACTCTTTCGCAGCACCTGCGCGATGTGATACTCGACCGTACAGGCCCGTCGCGACTGCTCAGTCGATGAAATGTGCGCTTCCTGATAGGCCGCTGTCCGGACTTCCGCTGGCGTGCTTTCTCCCAGGTAGAGTCCGATCACACCCCGTATCCAGACCCGGTCCTCAGCGCGTGCGACTTCCCGCAGCATCGATTCTGCATGGGGATCGCCAAGCTCCTCCAGACAGAGGTAATAGAAGAGCCGGGCCCGGGTATGCTCCGGCACCCTGGCGACAAAGGTCGCGATGGCCTCTGCCGCATCGGCGTAGCGCTCCTGCAGGAAGCAGGCATGTCCTCGCCCATAGGTCGCGATGCCCGAGCGTTCCTGCGCGGCCTCCGAGGCGGTGTAAGCCGCTTCTGCGGCTGCCAGATCCCCGCGCAGATACGCGACATGTCCCCGGTAGAGCCAGTACCGCGCCTCGGGGATGTCGGCCGTCGTGAGGGTCTCCAACGACCGCTGCGCGGTATCCCCATCCCCTGCGGCCGCCCGGACATACGCCCCCTGCAGCGCCAGCTCATACGCATCCGGATTCCGCGCTGCACCTTCCTCAAGGAGCCTCGCTGCTGCGACGTAGTCCCCCCGATCGAACAAGAAGCGCGCCGGATGGAGCCAGGTTGACGGCAGATGACCTGTCCGGGTTCGGGCCAGCACGAAGGAGGTCCCTGCCGCCTCCAGATCATCCTCCCGGGCCGCAAGGACCGCGCGATTCTCCAGCACGACTGCCCGTCGCGGACGCGCTTCTTCCGCCAGCGTCCAACTCGACTTCGCCGACTGTGTCGCTCCCCGATACCAGGACCAGACGCCCCGGTTGTTCAGCAGCACTGGATCGCCGGGAGCTTTGGGAAACGCGGTCGCCTCCCACTCCGCAACCAGACGTGTCGGGGCCTGCAAACGACGCAGGATCTCCTGGTGCAGCAAGGCCGCGTGATTGGGGGACTGCGCTGGCCAGCGCACCGCCAGGGGCTCTGTCAGATCGTAGGCCTCGCGCAGGCGACTCTGCCGCATCGAGACATACCCCAGCAGTAAGCGCGCAGAAGGGTCCCGGGGCACGAGTCGCAGCGCAACCCGTGCCAGTTCATCGCTCATGCTCAGACTCTCGGCCTCCAGCGACTGTGCTGCCGCCAGCAGGCAGATGCCGCTCTCGAATCGTCGCTGACGCATGGTCCCGGGCCAGTGCAGCGCGATGAGCCGACGCCATCCGTGCGAGGTCCTGATGGAACCGGTCCAGTCGAGGGCTTCATAGCCACGCCAGGGTGCCAGGACTCCACCATTGGCACACTGCACTAGGTATGTCCTGAGGGCAGCGACATACAGGGTCGGCACCCGCGCAGCTCCCTCTTCCGCGAGTCCCAGGGCCGACTCCGCCGACTCGAAACGTGCCTGTCGCAAATAAAACACTGCTGCCGCCAGGGGGGCCTGTTCCATCAGCAGCGCCTCCGCCACCGAGTTGATTCCCCAGCGCCAGTCCCGCCCTTCGATGATGTCGCTATGCAGGGAGCGTCCGTTGAGCTCGGTCTGCAACATCAGCTTGCCATCCGCTGCCAGGATGGTCCCGGACAGCACTACCACTTTGCGTCCCAGCAAGCGCCAGTACCCCTGCTGCAGCACGGTTTGTGGCCAGACCTGCGATGCGGTGGGGCTTCCGGACGTCGTCCACCACCAGCCGCGCCGAACCCGGAGCCGCAGGTCCGGCGCAGCGGGATACCAGCGGACCTGTTCAGTGGAAGTGATCGATCGGTCAAGAGAAGGCGCACCGATGCGCAGCTCGAATCCCGGCTGTTGCAGTGTCGTAAATTGCTCATCCAGACGGGTCACGATCGTCTCGGCAGCATTGACCGGAGACTGCCCCCCTGGTCCCAGCGACCCCCGAATCGTCAGGGGAGTCACGAGCACCACGGTCTCCCCCTGCCCACTCCACCAGGCCGACAGCCAGCTCACCAGAAAGAGGGCTATCAGTGCGGTCCGGCCGAGACGTCGCCACTGTCGACGCTGAACTGTTCCCCGGATCCCCCAGAGAAAATCCGGACCGCCGACTGGTGGGAGGCGTCGCGCCTCCCGGCGGCCAGTGGCTTGGCGTGCTGCTGGCTCGTCTCGCCCCATACGTGGTTCGGCATCTGCCGGGGCAGCCAGGGGGGGACGGCGTTCCCGTCGGCCTGCGGTCATCCGCTCAAACTGGCGCTGGTGAGGACTTCAGCGATAAGCGGTGGCAGGGTCGCCGGTCGTTCGGGGCCAATGGTGATGAGCGATTGCAACGCTGCGACTGTCGCGGCGGCCTGCTCCTGCGATGCAGCGTGGACCTCTGCCAGCGGCTCCCCGGCCGCGACAGCATCGCCGAGATGCACCAGCAGCCGGAGCCCCACGGCGGGGTCCAGGACATCGGCCTTGGTGCGACGTCCACCCCCCATCCCCCGGACCAGTTCGCCGATCTCCCGCGTCGCGAAGTGTGTCACGAACCCCGAGTCCAGCGCTGGACAGGGCTGCACTACCGGAGCTGTTGCAAGGAAGTCCCACGGACGCTCCGCTACCTGTGGGTCCCCCCCCTGCAGGCTCACCCACTTGCGAAACACCTGCAGCGCTTGTCCCGTATGCAGGAACGCCTGGATGCATTCGATGGTCAGGTCACTGCTGTCGCAACATTCCCAAGGGGCATCGGACGTCCGGCCGCCGCATGCCTGATAGACCTGCACCATTTCCCACGCCAGCCGGCAGATCAGCTCTTCAAAATCCTTCGGACCCCGCCCCTGTAGCGTCTCGATCGCCTCCGCGATCTCCAGCGCGTTTCCCACCGCGCTTCCCAGTGGCTGCTCCATGCTGGAGAGAACCGCCCGGACAGTCCTCCCGGTCCGCTCCCCGATGGCGACCATGGTCTCCGCCAGCTGCCGGGCATCTTCGTACCGCTGCATGAAGGCCCCTTCACCGTACTTCACATCCAGCACGATGCCGTTGGCCCCCCCGGCGATTTTCTTGGACATGATGGACGCCGCAATCAGCGCGATGTTGTCCACCGTGACCGTGACATCCCGCAGGGCGTACAGCGCTTTGTCAGCGGGCACCATGTCCGCCGTCTGCCCCGCGATCACCAGTCCGCAGTTCGTGAGAATCGACCGCATCTGCGACGGTGTCAGATCCACCGTGAAACAGGGAATGCTTTCGAGCTTGTCAAGGGTGCCACCCGTAAAGCCGAGTGCCCGCCCGGAAAACTTCGCCACCGGGATCCCCAGGGCAGCCACCAGCGGTGCCAACGCAATGGTGGTCTTGTCCCCGACCCCGCCCGTGGAATGCTTGTCGACGACGATTCCGACATCGGACCAGTCACAGGTCCGGCCATGCGCCGCCATTGCGAGTGTCAGGGCTGCTGTCTCATCAAAGTTCAGATCGCGCCAGCAGACCGCCATGAGCCAGGCCGCCACCTGATAGTCCGGCAGGGGCGAATCCGACGCAATCAGGGCAGCGATAAACGCATCCAGCGCTTCCGGCGTATGGCTCCCCCCATACTTCTTGGTGGCGATGAATTCGAGCATGGAGAAGGGCGATGTGGTCACCCCTGCATTGTACGAAGGGTCAGGCCCTAGCCGGGGAGTTTGCCGCTCTGCTCCCGGGCCCGCTGCTCGATTTCCAGCAGCGTTGTCAGCGCCAGGTCCTGCAGAGCATTCTGGCTGATCTCCCCAGCATAGAGCAGTGAATAGAGCATCTGCTCGCCGTTCCAGGTATGCGTCCAGAGGACCAGATGGCGGTCGCCAGCGTGTGCATAGCGAAACTCGTACTCATCCACCCGGACCGCCGGCAGGGCTTCAGCGCCGGAGACCGGCTCGCCCGCCTTCCAGGGCGAGCACATCACCGCGACTGTCGCGCCATCCATGTCCATGACCGCACAGGCGACATCCTTCTGATCTGCGCGCCAGACATCGGCGGAGACATACGCCCCCAGATCGGGAAAGACCACCGGGCTCCAGCTGACATTCCGGGCGACAAAATGCTCGACCCCGGTCACGCTGGAGTCTTCCAGCTTGCGATAGGTCTGGAAGTTCACCGCCAGCAGGGCTTCGACATAGTTTTTCTCGGCCACAATCCCCGGATCGCCCCGGTCCACCGGACCGGTCGGGCGCATGAACTGGCCCACCAGGAGCCCCAGCAGCAACAGCGCTGCGATGCCCGCCGCATAGAAGTACTGGATCCGGGTCCGGACCACTTTCGCGCTCTCGGTCTGACGCGCCAGCTGGGCCGCCGAGGGCAACGCCACCCCATTCGAGGCGGCTGGCTGCACCGGCACCTCGAGCAGGACTTCCTCAGGGAAAGGCCAGGGAAAACTCTCCCGACCCGCTGCCCGATCTTCCGGCGCGATGGCCGCCGCTGCCAACTCCGCATCATCCCTGGTCGAGACCCGTCGTGTACTGAATTTGGAGAGTCGGCGAATCCGCTCTGCTTCGGTCTCTGGGACCGGCCAGGTCCCGGGCAGTTCTTCGGCGGCTGGAGCATCAGCGAGCCGAGACTGGAATCGCTCCCACAGGCCTCCTGGTGCGACCTCCTCTCCCGCCGCTGCCAGTGCCCCGCGCAGCCCTTTCAGTTGCTGCATCCAGGGACCGCACCCCTCGCAAAGCCGGAGATGGGCCGCGACCTTTTCCGCCTCTGTCTGTGGCAGGACTCCATCCAGATACTCATAGAGCCGAGGGTAGGTCTCTTCACAGGTGAAGCCACCGCGAGGCAGGGCGGGAGTCGTCATGACCGCACCTCTTTCGGGGTGCGGCCCGTCTGGGTCGCGAATTCATGCAGCGCGAGACAGAGCAGGCGACGACCCCGGTAGATCCGGCTCATCACGGTGCCGATGGGCACTTCCAGCATCTCGCTGATCTCCCGGTAGCTGAAGCCTTCCAGGTCGCAGAGGATTACCGGCAGCCGAAAGCTGTCGGGCAGGCCATCAATCGCCTGCCGGACTGTGGCAGCTTCCAGCCGGAGCAGCACCACCTCTTCCGGATTGCTTCCCCCCGACCGCAGGCCTGCGCGGGCCAGGGCTTCATACTCCCGGTCCGCCGCTTCCAGGGCTGCTGCGGGCGGTGCTGTTTCCGCCTGACGGTAGCTGTTGATGAAGAGATTCGTCAGGATGCGAAAGACCCACGCCCGAAAATTGGTCCCCTGCTCATAGCGATCATAAAAGCGCCAGGCACGCAGCAGGGCATCCTGCACCAGATCCTCAGCGGCTTCGACGCGACGGGTCATCCGGAGGGCTGCGCCATACAACTGGTCCACCAGGGGCTGGACGAGCGCTTCAAACTCCGCCTGTCGATCATGCGAGAGTGACACCAGCCTACACGCCGCTCCTTGCCAGACCTCCAGACAGAGGCTCAGGAAGCTGATTTTAGCACCGGCCCTCCCGATCCCTACTACCATCGCCTGTACGGTCATCCTGGACGACTTCCCCTTTTTGCTGTCAGCAGCCTCACCGCTCCCGCCTGCTCAGCAACCGTCGGAGCACGGGCTTTATTCCCTCGCCAGCGGGTCTCCCGGCAATCAATCCGCACTGAGCGTCTTAGAACCGATTAATGCTGCCTGACTTCCTTCAGGCGAGATTAGAACAGACCAGCACCTTGCCGCCACGACTCCCCCGTGGCCCCGGAGTACGACCGCCCATGACCGACTGGATCGCCAGCCTCTTTCCCGGAGGCCGCCCTACCCTCACCCACGTGGCGGCGTTCTACGCCACCTATGCGCTGGGTTTCGGAGCTTTCTTCCTGGTGATCGGACTCCTCCGCGCCCTGGCACGTCGCGCCATGCTCCAACAGCAGACCGAGGCTGCCCTTCGCTGGTACGACCGCCTCTGGTTCCTCTTCGCCCCCGCCGTACGCAAAGAACTGAAGCCACAGATTCAGATCAATCTGGCCCTGGTCCATGCCTCGCAGGGACATCACGAGCGTGCCTTGCGGCTGCTGCAGGATGCGCGTCGCGGGTCCCGGTCGCTGAAGACCCCTGATCTGCTCATCCAGAGTTGTGTCCTCATCGCCCGGATGCAGCAGCAGGCCCACCATTGGGACCAGGCCGCCTTCGCCCTGCAGGAAGCCCGAAAAGCATCCGAAAGCAATCGCCGGACTCCGGGGCTGATGCGAATTGTCCGGCTCCAGGCCGACCTCGCAACGCTGCGGGGCGAAACCGACACCGCCCTCACACACTGGCATACCCTGCGGCGACTGGCGGATGCCCGCACCGACACCCCGACCGCGATCCTGGCGCTGACACAACTTGGTCGCACGGCGTATGAAATGGGGGATTGGGAAGCCGCTGATGAGCTCCTCTCCGACGCGGTCTCACGGGTCCGGGAAGGACGACTTACCGGTCGCAATGCCATCCTCGCCTGCCTTCTCTTCGGACGCCTCCAGCTGCAGCGAGGGCACTATGAACTCGCCCGGGGCTACCTCCTGGATGCAGTGATGAGTGCCCGTCAGCGGGAAGAGCCGAGCCTCGAATGCTCTGCCCAGACCGAGGTTGCGCGACTCTGGGTCGAGCAGGCGCGCTTCGACAAGGCCGAAGAAGCTGGCGATGCCGCCCTCGCTCTCGCAAACCAGCTCCACGACACCGCACGGCAGGCGATGGCGACCCAGGTCCTGGGAGACCTCTATGTGCAGTCGGAGCAATGGCAGGGAGCCCGGGTCTTTCTGCGACGATCACTGGAACTGCTGCAGCAGTCACCTCTCCCCCGCACCAGCCTGCTGGTCCGGACCGGGCAGGCCCTGGTGGAAGCTCACACCGGCTCTCCTGCCGAAGCCCTGGCGCTCCTCCATGACCTGGATCGGGAAGCGCGACAACTCAATGCTGGTTTCGAGCGGATCACCATCCTCGATGCCCTCGCCCGGGTCGCGCTCCTCATGGAAGATGGCGAGTGGGCGCAGCGCTACCAGCGGGCTGCCCATGCGCTGCGGCAGGATCTCGGGGTCACCGCGGCCCTGAGCGCGCAGTACCGACGTCCTGTCAGGGTCACGGTGGCGATCGGCGGCTAGTGCAGTCCCGCAATAAAAGTCGTGATGATCGTAAGTGCTTCCGGGGCGAAGGTCTCCTCGATCTGTCCATACTCGCTGGGGCTTCCTGTCTTCGCTGTCTGGAACAGATGATTCAGACCGTGGAGGATCTCGAACTGGTACTCCCAGTGCCCCCCGATGTCCAGCGCTTGCCGAATCGCCGTCTGATTCACACTCGCTGGAACCTGCTGGTCCAGTGAGCCGTGGAGGATCAGCACCGGACAGCGGACCGCGACGTAGTACGCCTCCGGCTCCAGCCCCATGAATTGCCGGAACCAGGGGCCGACAAATTGCTGGATTGCCTTGGCCTGCGACTCCACCGGCCCCAATTGCTTCTGAACACTGGCGGGAGCTTTGTTGTACGACTGCTTCACGATGTCGCCAATGGCGGTGCGGGCTTTGTCGTCATCGGGCTCCGTCGCCAGCAGATTCCCGAACCCCCGCCAGATCTCCGCCGACCAGTCCGCGACATCCTGCGAGGCCCCGGCGCTGGTGGCAAGTCCCGCCGCCTGAAGGGGCATGAGCATCGCGCCGGGGATGCCATGTGGGGCCAGCCCGACCATGAACGCCACCTCTTCGGGATACTCCGCTGCCAGCATCGCCGCGATGAGGCCCCCTTCGCTGTGTCCGATGATGCCGACCCGCTCCGGATCGATCCCCGGCTGCTGGCGCAGGAAGCTGAACACGGCATAGGCATCACTGGCGAAATCCCGGGTGGTGCCATTGGGGTCGCCGGTCGACTCCCCCACCCCCCGATCGTCGTAGCGCAACACTGCGATCCCGGCCCGGCTTAAGTGATCCGCCAGCACCCAGAAGGGCTGATGCCCGAAGAGTGACTCATCGCGGTCCTGCGCGCCTGATCCCGATACCAGGATCACCGCCGGACAGGGACACCCCGCCTCCGGGAGGGTGAGGGTCCCGCCCAGCTGATGCCCGGCTGTCGGATGCGGCACGCTGACTGTCGTGTTGCTATAGGGGAAGGGCGGTATGGGTCGCTGCGGACGTGCCGGCGGTGGTATCGGAGTGTCCCGGAACTTCAGCACCAGCGGAAACTCCTGCCCCCCTTGAGTCCAGATCCCTTCGACCCGTTTCCCATCAGGCTGCAGAGTCCCCGTGAAACTCCCCTGTACCGCATCGACATAGATCGCGAAGCGCTGCTGCTCCACGGAGACACCGGAGCAGGGAATCCCCAGCGCTCCCTGCGTCACGCTATCCAGCGTGGCTGAATAGCCGTGGGCATCGGGGTCATCCTTCAGGTGAAAGCGCAACAGGAGGTCGGTCTCACCCGCCCGCAACGTCCCCTCCCACACCCCGATGAGTGAGGGGTCCGTCATGGCAGGCAGGCTGCAGAGGACCCAGCAGCAGAGGCAGGTCAGCAGCGTGAGGAACGGCTTCGAGGCGGGGCGATGCGATGTCATAGCCCCGATAGGCTACCCCATTGTCAGCTTGAGCGAGCGGGAGGCCACCTCACTCCGGAAACTGCATGGTCCCCCACCAGACCCACTCGCTGGCGGGAATGGATCGTTCCATGGGCACGCTCCGTGTGCCAGGAACGCTTCTCGCAT
The DNA here is from genome assembly GCA_022072165.1 of bacterium. Classification (NCBI taxonomy): domain Bacteria; species bacterium. Next base: position 1,713,951 of record JAJVIF010000001.1, read on the forward strand.
TCTCGCTGGACCAGTCGACTTCCATCACATGGAACAGCGGCACGTCGCCGCTGGCAAAGAGACCAAAGAGATTTCGCTCGGGATGGATCGCAAGTGAAACACCATTCGGCAGCGGATCGGGCAGCTGCGGGCTGGTTGCGGGCTGCCATGTGTAGCCGACCGGAGCTTGCCGGGAAGCGATGAGTGCCTCCTCCCAACTCAGAGGAAGTCGCTCATGGGTCCGACCGAACAAGCCGAACAATGTGCCTACAGATCTTGATAATGCCCACTGCCGGACCCACGTCACTTTCGACGGCAGCGCCGCATCACCCTCTGGCTGATGCTCCAGCAGCACGGGATGCAAACGTGGTCCGAAGCCTGCCGGCATGGAGTTGTCGCCAATGGAACAGACGGCAACCTTTGTGGGGGATGGCCTTCCGGTTTCCGACGGGATGGTCATGCTGAGAGACTCGTCTCCCTCTGCCTGGAGCTCCCACCCGCTGATCGGTTGCAGCGGCGAGGCGGGGTCCGCAGGGGCATGTAGGACCAGCTGATGCTCCTGCACCGCATCAAAGGCGGTCGTGACATCGCCCGTAAGAATGGCGGCCGCAGTAACAGCAAACCGGAACTGCTCCATCAGCGGATCCCGGTCCAGCTGCGGCTGATGAACGTAGACAGGGATGCCGTACATCTCTGCCAGTCGCTCCGCAGTCGGTGGGACCTGGCCAGCCAGCGGGAACTGGGTTGCCGGAGGGACCCGGGCGGTCGCGGCGGCACTCAACGCCTGCAGCTGCTGGCATCCGGCCAGCAACAGCAGACTGCTCGAAACTACCAGTAGAGAACCTCGGTGCGTCATGTTGAAGTCTCCTTGCATCATCCAGTCTGTCCCAGGAGAGACTCCTGGCGACTCGTTACCCATTGGCCGCAAAACGTACCTATTGGGTAATGATGTAATGGTAGCAAGACTCAGCAGCCGCTGCAACATCTGCTCATTGCCTCGGCTGTGCCCCGAACCTTCCAGGACGAGCCATCGCTTCGCTGTAGGGCTCGTGGTTGAGTCAGCATGGTCTGCCTGGTTGTCATCGACCACAGCTCCCTAGGCGAAGGCGCGGTTGGCTGGACGAGCCCTAGTCCTATTCCGGGAACTGCATGGTCCCCCACCAGACCCACTCGTCGGCGGGAATGCTCTGGGCATGAGTTATAGACTTGACGTTGAAGCCTGTAGTGTCGCTCCATGTGAACTCCAACGCCTCTGTGCGGATCCCTGACTGTGCACTGGTGAACTTTCCGACTAACCGGCGGGCCGGATGAAAAGCCAGAGATACGCCTGCCGGAAGCTGGTTCGGGAGCATTGTTGTCGGAGCTGGCACCCAAGTGTAGCCGACTGGCGCTTGCCCAGTCGCTGAAAGCGCTTCCTCCCAACTCGTTGGGAAACGATCGTGCGACAACAAGAAGTAACCAATTGTGGACTGAATGGCCTTGTGTGCCAGCCAATCTTTGAAAGAAGAAACCGTTGGGGGTGCAATTGTACTCCCCGCCGGGGTTACTGAGAAATCCGCCCGCACGCGGTGGCCCAGCTTGGCTGCATTTCCATCAGTCTTGAGGGAACTTCCCACCACTCGGACTGCAGGAGACTCCGGCATTGAACCGGGTACAGTCAGGTATAGCATTTGCTCGCTGTCAGACCGCTCCAGCCTCCAGCCATTCACCGGTTGCAGTGCCGTGCCGGGGTCAGCCGGGACATGGAGCAACAGCTGGTGCTCAGTCACGAAGCCCGGAGCTTCGGAAATTTCTCCCGTGAGGGCTACTGCTGCCAATAAGGAATGCATCAGCTCCATCACGAGAACCCGATTCTGCACTGACGGCGGCGGTGCGATTGGCAGTCCAGTCGCCTGTGCGACTCGTTCTGCCGAGGGCGGAAGTTTGGATACCAGCCGTTCCTGGACCGGTTTCAACTGCTGGCAACCCTGTAGCAGCAGTGCCTGCAAGACCAAGGGAAGGATGATTGAGTGCTTCATCGTTTCAGGTACTCCTGTTCGAAGATTCAGTACTGAAGAGTTAGGCAGAAAGTAAGCCGACTGCTTTGTAGGTCTTAAGTCTCCAGACCACAACACCCCCGCTCGTGACACTCCTCATATGTCGGTGAATAATTCCGCTGGCGTCGAGGGGGAACGTCACAATCAAGGGCCTCGCAGTCGTTGTATAAAATGGGATCGATCTCACGCGGCTCCCAGCCTATGCACTCAATATCCAGTGGGAAAATTGCCTGCCCAAACTGGTCACAGTCTAGCTGTGCCACAAAATTGAGGGGTTCTGAGGGTGGAGGACACGGCGGGTTGTTTTCTGGCTCCCGGCAGGCGGTGATCACCATGCTGTCGGAGTAACAGACAATGTCGGTGATGACTATCTGTTGGTCCCCCTCCACATTGCAGCTCCAAATGCAGTAGCCGACAGTGACTCCAAAATCGTCATAGAGCCAGTGCCTGATTTCATAACAGCATCCGTGAGCGCCTACATTCTGCGCCTGGGCGCCTGTTGTAGGAAAGACGTTCAGGACGAGCAAGAATACGAAGCAGCGAACCACCCGAAGGATTAGCGCCGTGTGAGAGGTGGCCATTAACCGTTACCTGCCGTTACCTGCCGTTACCTGCCGTTACCTGCAGGGCGATAGCAGGATGATAGGGAATCGCCCTCACCAATGCAATAGCCATGAGAAAAAATTTACAGCAGGGTGAAACTGGCGGCCATCGGAGTCGGCTCGCCTTCTCCATCCACTTGCGACCGCGCCACCACGATGATCCAGAAATCGTCTCCCCTCCCCCCGGCACGGGGGTGGTCGCGCAGCGACCGGGGTTTCCGCGTGCTCCCGCAGCGACCACTCGCTTCCACAAAGATGCATAAGCGCCAGACACGAACTGGTACCCTCCGACTGGCCTCCTATTGGACCTTTGCGGATCCTCCGCTGCCCCGTACCTTTCCCCCTGTCACTACACCACTTCGTCCGGGCCTGGAGCCAGTCGTGTACCTCCCGATCGATCACGCCACCGAGGTTCCCCTCTACCAGCAGGTCGTGGATGGCGTCAAAGCCCTGGTCGATGATGGCCGGCTCCCCGCCAACACCCGGGTCCCCTCGTCCCGACAGCTGGCGGAAGAACTCGACCTCTCCCGCAAGACCGTCCTGACCGCCTACCAGATTCTGATCGCCGACCACTATCTGGAGACTCGTCCCCAGGCCGGGACCTTCGTGGTCGATCGCTCCGCGCTGAAGGAAGTCCAGACCGGTACACCGGCCACCCCGCCGCCGGTGGTCGATTCCTCCCTCTTCGACTGGTCCCCCTTCGCGGTCCCCAACACCTTTTTCGCCCTCCCCCGGCAGCGGGTCGCCACCGACCACGCCCTCGATGTCATCAACCTGATCTCCGCGACTCCGGATCCCCATCTCTTTCCCTTCGACCGGATCAAGCAGATCGCCCAGACCATGGTCTGGAACCCCAAGGATTACTTCTTCACCTACGGTCACGCCCAGGGGTACCAGCCGCTGGTGGAGCATCTGGAGCAGCGGATGGCGCTGGAAGGGGTCGCCATGGCCCCAGGGCAGAACGACATCGTGCTGGTCACCGGCTTCCAGAAGGGGCTCCATCTCCTGATCGATCTGTTGGCCCAGCCTGGCGATGTCTTCGCGGTGGAGCAGCCGACCTACGCCAGCATTCTCAATCTCCTGATGGCCCGACGGCTGGACTATGTCGGCATCCCCATGGACCGCGAGGGGATGCGCCTGGATCGGCTGGAAGCCGCCCTGAAGCAGCAACAAATACGGGCGATCATCACGATTCCGACCTGCCATAACCCCACCGGCACCACGATGTCGCTGGAGCGCCGGGAGCAGTTGCTGGCGCTGGCCGGACAATATCAGGTCCCGGTCATCGAGGACGACTACGCCCTGGACCTCCGCTTTGATGGCCCCCGGCTCCCCAGCCTCAAAGCGCTGGACCAGTCCGGCCTGGTCCTGCACATCGGATCGTTCTCCAAAGTCTTCCTGCCAGGCCTTCGCCTCGGCTGGATCACCGCCCCGAGCCCGGCCGCCCTGGAGCTGGTCCGCCTCAAGCGGGCAGTCGACCAGAGCGACAGCTACTTCCTCCAGGCGTTCCAGCACGAGTTCATCAAACGGGGGTACTACGACCAGCATGTCCGCCTCGTCACCCGCACCTATCAGTCGCGGCGCGACGCGCTCATCGAGGGACTCGCCCATTACCTCCCGCCGGGCATCGGCTTTTCCCGCCCCCAGGGAGGCTTGAGCCTCTGGGTCGACCTCCCCGCCCCCTGGCAGTCCCTGCCGGTCTACCACCTCGCCCGGGAAGAAGGCGTCGAGATCGGGGTCGCGCCTTTCTTCATGCCGGGCAAATCCGATACTTCCGGCTTTCGGCTGGCCTACAGCCTCCATAGCGAAGCCTCCCTGAAGGAGGCCGCCCGTCGACTGGGACAGGCGCTAACCCGACTGTCCGATGATCCGACACTGTACGAGCATTACGCAGCGACCTGGCCCCATCTGTGAGGTATCTCAGGTGAGCCACACCCATCATCCAGCAACCTGTTCTGCGTCAGATCTGATCCTGAAGGAGTCTCCCATGCTGTCCCGACTCTCCAGCCGCCACTCCCGTGCCTGGCTGCTGCTCACGCTGCTAAGCACGATCACCCTCCTCTCCGCCTGTGGTGGCGGCGGAGGGGGCACGACCAATCCCCCACCCGGAACACCGGCAGGCACCGTGACTGGCCAGGTGTTGCTGGGGGGTGGCCTGCCGATTCTGGCGCAGGGTGATGGCACCCGCGCCTCCACCCGCATCATCGATCCGCAGGACATCATTGCGTCCCTCCCCGCCCCCGTGAATGTCGGCAGCGATGGCCGCTTCACCATCACGAAGGTCCCGGCCCGCACCACCCCGCTCTATCTCCAGCTCCGATTCACCACGAACCGGAACCTGAAGACCGGCGGCGGCGGCACGACTCCGGTCGCCCTCAACATCCCGGTGGTCGTCACTGATGGCGGCACCGTGCAGGTCAACGCGAACCTGAATGAGGCCACGATCACCACGGCGATCCGGATGGGTGTGGCCTATACCGGTCCCGATGGACGCCGGGAGACCCTGGCGATGGTCCGCTTCGATGACAACACCGTCAGCGCTGACCTCAACGGCGATGGTCAGTTCAGTGATGATGTCGCCCCCGACAACAACAACGATGGACTGGGCGATGACCGCAACAAGTACGACGACAACCCGGGGGCGTACAACGAAATCGAGCGCGAAGGTGCCATCACTGCCATCACCAATGATCGGGTGACCATCGGCGGCATCGTCTTCCGCATCACTGCCTCTACCAGCATCCTGGGAGAGGACAACCAGACACTGAAGCTCTCAGATTTCAATGTCGGCGACCTCGCCGAAGCCGAAGGCTTCGCACTCCCCGGCAGCAACGATGTCCTGGCGAAAAAGCTTAAGGCGGAGGACCGCCTGGATGATGACGACCCCGTGAATCCGACACCGGGAGGCCGGGAAGTGGAGCGCGAGGGGATCCTGCTGGCGAAGACAGCGAACAGCGTGACGGTCCGTGACATCACCTTCACGGTCACCGCCGCTACTGCGATCTTCAACAAGGAGACCGATGCCCCCATGACCCTGGCGGACCTGCCGGTCGGCGGCTGCCTCGACGCCAAGGGGAATCGCACCGCAGATGGGATCGTCGCCACCCGCCTCCGCTACGACCCCACCTGTGATGATGGTGGCGCGGGCATCGAAGTCGAAGTGGAAGGGCGCATCACCGCCATCACCAGCGACACCATCACGGTCCGCAACAAAACTTTCCAGGTCATCCCGCCCCTGGAGATCGTGAACAAAGAAACGGATCAGCCGATCCCCTTCTCGAGCCTCAAAGTCGGCGACTTCGTGAACGTCAAAGGGGTTCCCAGCGGTGACACCCTCCGCGCCACCCGGATCCGCTTCGACCCGGATGAAGATGACGACGACGGTGGTGGCGGCGGCGGAACCGGCGGGATCGAGATCGAGCGCGAAGGCACCGTCCAGGCGCGCACCAGCACCTCCATCACGGTCCTGAACACCACGTTTACGGTCAACGCCAGCACCGTCGTGGTCGACAAGGACACCGACCAGCCCGTCGCGTTCTCTTCCATTCAGGTGGGCGAGAAAGTCGATGTCCGGGGAATTCAGAACGGGACCTCCCTGGTCGCGAACCGCATCCGGGTCGATCGCGACAGCGACGACTAGCCCTGGCTGACACCAGTTCCTGCGCCACCTGTGAGTGAACACCCCCGGAAGCCAGAGCAACCGGGGGTGTTCGGCTTCAGGAGCAACAGACAGACCGCAGTGTGAGCCGAAAAGTGACTGTCAGAGTCACAATGCCAGGACATCTGCCACGCTGAAAGGACCCCGCTCATGCGATCCCCCGCCACCAGTTCGCTGCTCGCCGGACTCCTGCTGATCCTCACTGGACTCCCCTCGCAAGCCGCGCCGCAAAGCGTCCCGGTCCAGAGCGGCTCCACCGAGTACTACGAGTGGACGCTTTACCGGACGATAGCCGGTCCGGCGCTGCCGACCCCCTCACCCGGAACCCAGCAGCAGGAATGGACCCTCGATGCTGCGAAGCACTTTGTCGCCGCCGACTCCTGGGGCGCGGCGGGCAATCTGCGGCAGCTAAACTCCGCGGTGCCGGTCACGATTCGCTGGGACCGGGGGGAGGCCTGGGCGAGTCCGACCCAGCGCTTCACCTGCCTCGTGCTCGTGGCCATCGATGCGAATCCCCTGAGTACCTCCCGCCCATATCTGTTGCGACCCAATGAGGAAATCACGATTCATCCTGCCAATCGCACGCTCTTCGCGTTTTTCCCGGACCTTGATGCCAAAACGAACAATCGCGGGACCGTCCGCCTCGCGCTCCATGACCGGAGCGACCGTCGCACCACCCTGGAAGTCGATGCCCGGCGCCATGCGATTGATCTCACGGCCACCAACGCCCTGCCGGTGACCCTCGTCCCGCAGCGACCCGCCATCATCACGGCAACACGCGCGGCGGCCCAGGACCACTTCCGCGATGCGCCTCTGCGTCATGCCCTGGTGGGCTTCGATTCCGCCGCTGGTCGCGATGCGGCGGTGATCTCGGATCAGGCGCGCTTCCCGATCACCATTGTTCCAACCACCGCTACCGGAGCCCTCTGCTTCATCGGTGCGGAAAATGTCACTGATGCCAGCGGCACCATCCGCTGGCAGGTATCGCAACAGGCCCAACTCGGGTACTTCAAAAAGGGGGTCCGCACAAATCAGCCGATTTTCGACGCCACTCCGCCGGCCCTCGGACGATCCGGCTATGAACTGCGCCTCTCGCAGATCAGCGTCGGCACCATGGGCGCTGCCCTGATCCCCATCGCGCTATCGCAGGTCTATGCCGGCGACCAGCTCCTGATCACCGGGACCCTCCCGGTCGGGATCAGTGTCGCGGCCTTGCGTCTCTACGATGGCACCGGGTCGACAAGTGGTTTCAAGGCCCGGGCAACCTGCGTGAGTGGCGCCCTGGCAGTCACGGCTCTGGGAGCCGCCGACCAGACTACGAGTCGCTGGGACGAGTTGCTCTGGGGGGACTTCTCCAGCGATGCCCTCCTCGCTGCCGGCCAGGCAACATCCCGCCAACGGATTCCGGCCGGGACCCCGTTCCGCGTCACTCTCAATGTTGCGCCCTATCGCGATGGGCGTCGCGGCAATCCGCAAACGCTCTATCTGGGGCTGGCGGTTGGTCCTGATGAGTTCTGGGTGAGTAGCGAAGCCCGGAGCACATTTGACACCGCCGCAGCGCTCCCTCCCATCCCCCTCACAACCTCATCGGGGTGGTATCAGGATTAGACCAGGGCTGCCGCAACGGGACTAGTGTCCGGCCACCCAAATCGCCACGCACGCCAGGGCTGCGGTGCAGCTCCAGAGCAGCAGGGTCGCCTGATTGGGCGTCAGACCCCGTCGCAGCAACTGATGGTGGATGTGGTTCTTGTCCGGGACACCAATCGGCTGGCCGGAGAGGGAGCGGCGAATCATCGCCCAGGTGGTGTCGAAAATCGGGACACCCAGGATGAGGAACGGCAGGAGCAGCGTCAGACCCGCAGCAGTCTTGTACGCCCCTTCGATGGCGATGGCTCCCAACAAAAATCCAAACAGGAGGCTTCCGGCATCGCCGAGAATGATCTTCGCTTTGGGGAAGTTGTGCGGCAGAAACCCCAGCGCCGCGCCGCACATCGCTGCCGCCAGCAACGCCGCCACATGCTGATCGGACAGCGATGCCAGGAAAAGAAACGCCGCCCCCGCTATGAGGGTCGTGCCGCTTGCCAGCCCATCGAGCCCATCTGACAGATTAATGGCGTTCATGCACCCCATCAGCCAGAGGATCGTCAGGAAGATGTTCAGGTACCCATGAAAGACCAGCAGTCCCCCCTGGTCATCCCGGAAGAGAAGGCGCAGCCAAGGCATGTTTTCCAGTGCGTTTGGACCGAAGGGATTGGACACAAAGTCCCAGGAGAGTCCGAAACACAGGACCACCACGCAAATCGCCAGCTGCCCGAGCGCTTTGGAGCTGGGGCGGAGATGGTACAGGTCGTCGAACAGGCCCAGGATAAACACCAGCGTGCCGCCGATGACAATTCCCAGCGTCCGATAGACCGTCAGCGCCTCTTCCGGGTCCCCCGGATGCTGCACCACCCCGCTAATGTGAATCCCGCCGAGCACCGGCATCAGACTGACCAGCCCCACCAGGAAGCCGACCAGCACCCCCAACCCCCCCAGGAGGGCCAGTGGATCCTTGTGGATTTTGCGCGGGTCCGGGTGGTCGAGGACTTCCCGCTGATGCGCAAAGCGAATCACCCGGAAGGTGAAGAGCCAGGTGGTCGCCATGGCGAACACGAGCGGGATCCAGAGGAGCAGGACGAAGTCCACGAGGGGCCAGTATACCTTTCAGCGCGACCGGTCAGCCCTCATTCGCAGCAGCCAGGGTGCCATAACGGGCTACTGCGGACCGTAGAGATACGGGTCCGGGTCGGCCGCCCGTGGCTCCAGTTCATGGAGGATCACCGGCCACGCCTTCCCGGTCAGCTTCGGGGTGTGATTCCAGGTCGTGCTGACCAGAATCATCTCGACCGGCACCTCACCGGGGGGCCGCAGGACCGGGAAGCGCAGTTCCCCCGCGCGATCCATCTGTACCGTCAGCGCCTGCTCCAGATAGACCCGTTTGAACAGCTTCATCAAATGTGTCCCGGAGAGAAGCATGAAGTCCTGCTCCGGCACTCCGGGCGGGGGATATACGAGCCGCGGCTCTCCCCCGACCAGCATCCTGTCCGCACCGGTGAAGACCCGCACCATCCGGGAGAGGTAATCCTCCTCCACCGGCAGGATCACCAGATCGTTGGGTCCCATCGCCCAACGCCAGGAGATAACTTCCTGATACGCCCCCGGACGTCCAAAAACACTGTTCGGCCAGATCCCCATCCCCAGATTCCACGCCAGCATCAGGACCACGAGCGCCTGGATGGGGCGCTTGCGGGTCTGCGGACTGAGCGTAATCCAGAGCCCCACCAGCAGCGCCATCGCTGGCAGATAGATCAGCCGCAGATAGCCAAAAACCGGATTAATCGCCCCGATGATGAAAAAGCTCGGCGTGGTCCAGAGGAGGAACATGGCAAGATTCCGCCCCGGCTCGCCCTGACGCAGCATGGTGACGGTCGGAAACAGCGCGATCGCCGCCAGGATCGTGTTCAGCAACCACAGATACGGCAGCCATTTGCCCAGGACCGGGCTATCGAACAAGGCGGTTTCCGATGGCGGACGGCGATAGGTGTAATACAGGCTGTCGTGGTCCGCCCAAAAGGCCAGATTAAAGTGCCCCAGCGCCATGGAGTAGAGCCAGGGCTGCTGCTCATCGCCGCGGGCTTGCGCGCCGAAGGGGGTGGACCGCACGAGCCCCTGGGCGAGAAACGGCACGATGCCCCCGGTCCGCTCTTTGTACAACCCCTCCCCTACCACCAGATACGGCGTACCTACCAGCAACGCCAGGATCGCAGCATGGACTCCCCAGGCAAGGAGCTTCCGCTTCACCGGATGCTCCTGCCGCGTCCAGATGGCGTACCAAATCGGGATGATCAGCACGATCGCCAGCAGGTGGATCAGCAGTGCCAGCGACAGAAAGAACCCGCTCCAGTAGAGCCGGTCCTTGTGCCCGACAGTCGCATAGCTCCAGGCACACCAGACCGCAGCGGTGCCGAAGAGGGTCATCAGGATGTAGGGGTTCACATCGGTCCCGCAGTGCCAGAGCGTGAAATTCGCCCCGACAAACCCGGTGATCGTGAACGCCACTGAGGTCCGCGACCCCATGAGCCGGGACCAGCGATACACGCAGGCCAGCAGCAGCAGTGTCAGCAGGCCGTTAGCGGTCTGACAGAAGAAGAGTTCCTGACCGGGGGTCTGATCAAACCCGAAGAGCCGCGCGAGAGTCAGCCCGAATTGCAGCATCGGGGCCCACGCGAACGCGTTGGGGTGGAAGTTTTCCCACCAGGGCGACTGCGAAAGTCGCCAGACCATCGTCAGGGTTTCCCCATTAAACAGCCGAGTCGGCAGGAGCAGGTACAGGCAGGCCCAGGCCAGCCAGAAGGCGAAGCGGACCGACTTGTGGACATCGTGTGGGGTGCGACGTCCTGCCGCATCGAAGTAGTAGGTCATGCCCCGGCGACCCTCGTCGCCCTGTCCTAAAAGATGTTGAAGCGATTCCGGCGCTTAGCCGGTCCGGCGGCCACATAGTCCAGCAGTCCCTGCCGCAACACGACCCGTTGATGCGCTGTCTTGAGTTCACCCTTCGTCGTCAGAATCACGGCGAAGAGTGTGATATCGCCGGTATGTCCCGGCCGTGACGGGTCAAAGCCTGGAACGCGCTGTGCTGCAGAAAGATCGAATGTCAGCCGGAAGTCCGGCGTATTGATCGCCTGCTGGGATTGCGTCACCACCTGCCCATTCGCCAGGAAGGTCCAGAAGAGTTCCGCCTGCTGAAACTCCTCGCCATTGATGGTCCCGGAGAGCGTGAAGGCACTCCCCCAGTCCACCGGCTGCAGGGGGGCTTCATTGAGCACCATCTGGAAGGTCGACTTCCGGTTTGGGACGTAGAACTGATACGACGGCGGCACCTGCAGTGCCCCATCAATCGCCAGTTGCGGCGACACTGTGTACACCCCTGGTTGCTGGATACTGGCACCAGCCGCCGGGGATCCGGCGAATCCCCGGGCATCGACCGGCACCTGGAAGTACTCTTCCGTGCTGTCAGGGCGGCGCATGGTGACTTTCAGCGTCCCCGGACGAGGCGGAAAGATATGCATTTGCGGGACATAGGTTCGGAACTGGTCGACGATCATCCCTGGGGGGATCGCCTGTTGCAGGATGAATGGAGCGGTCCGCCCCAGCAGGTCATCGGCTCCGGATCCCGGTGGCATGACACTGAAGCGCGCCACCCGGTCGGAGACCACCATGCCTGCGGAATACCCCCCCTGCGCGGAGTCCTTCAGTTTGTGGTCGTACACACTCACCCCACCATAGAGGAGCCAGGCACTGCCACGAGGCCAGTCGAGCAACGGACCCGCAAGCAGCGCGGGGTCATCACTGTCGCCATCCCGGACCATCGCGCGCGCCCCCTCACCCGGCGCGACCGCCCAGGCATAGAGCCGACCCGCCCGGTCCCGGGACTCCGGATAGGCCGCTGCCGGATAGCCCTGCGGGGTCGCGGAAGTCGGCAGGAAGCCCCGTTCGCCATTGGAGAGATCCACCAGCGAGCTGGCGGGCAACAGTCGCCGGTCGATGAGGCTCAACTCCCCGCGCCCATAGAGCCGTGGATCGAAGCGCTGATCGCCGGGGGGAATAAAGAGAAGCTCCCCCGCAACCAGCGGGAAATCGAGCCCCAGTTCCAGCGTTGGGCTCTGACGCGCTCCCAGTCCGCCGAACGCTGGCAGCAGCCCCAGCGACTGATCGTCATCCTGCCCCTTCTGCACCGGCGGCATCACGATGCTCGCCGACTCCCACTGCCCCAGATACTCCCAGCCGTTGCTCGCAGTGAAGGAAGCTTCGGCCAGAATGCGATACTCCCCATCGTTCTGGAAGAACAACTGACCAGGACCGCTCCAGCCATCTTTGAGGTAGCGCAGTTCCGGCACGAAGTCGCCTGCATCGTTGCACTTGCCATCCTGAATCCAGCGAAAGACCCGCTCGGACCCATGCACGGCCAGCCACTGCGTAAAGGTGAGCTTTGCCGGCACCGGCGGATAGACCCGCGTAGCGAGGGAAATCGATTCTTTCTCGAATGCCGGCATCCCCGGCAGGGTCGCGACCCGCAGGTCGAGTGGCATCGCGACGTGGATGTCGTACGTTCCATCCAGGCGATAGGTCTGCCCATCGGGATCGGTCAGCTGCCCCTGAGCTCGCAGGACATGCTTCCCAAAGCGTGAGAACGCGAAGGTGGTCTGCAGTCGGTCGGTCCGGAGCCGGCCCTCCTCGATGCCGAGGATGTGGGCGTTCCCCAACTGCATGGTGGTGCGGTCTGGCGTCTCCAGGCTGAGTGCCAAATGGCTGTCCGCACCGACTGGCTGCAGCATCAGGGGGAAGAGCCCGCTCGACTGCCCGGTCTCCTGCAGAAATGGGATAGTCGCTTCGAGGGAGTACTGACGCTGGATGCCGTTCGGCTCGAAGGGGGGCAGGATGGTCTTCGGACCCTGCATCTGCCGCGTCAGCAGTCCCAGCTTGCCTTTGAGTCGGTCCGGCAGGGCTCCGCCCTGCGGGGCCTCGGTGAAGAACGCCACCGGCAATGTCGGCTCGGCAGCGGTTTTGACGGCGGTGAGGGGATAGCGGGCAAGGGAATCGGCGCTGGTGTTCAGCGCCAGTTCCGCCGGATTCATCCCCATCAGCGTGGTGTACTCCAGCGATGACAACCGGATCCCAAACTGTGCGGTGAAGCGATACCACCCCGGCAAAAACTCTTCCCCCACCGGGACCGTGTAGCGGAAGCGTGCTGAGAAATGCTCCTGGTCGGCGGCCTTCGCGATGTCCGCCACGGGGACCAGCAGGAGCCGGTTCCCCGGATGACGAATCGCACCACCAAAGGCATCGGTCGGATTTCTGGGCGCTGCTGCCGCCACGGGGACACCGGTGGGGCTCAGGACCGTCGTCCCCAGTCCCGAAGCCCCATAGCGATAGTCGCCATCGCCATCAAAAATCCGCTCCGCCAGCAATACCAGATAGAGCCCCTGTGTCCGGTCGAGCCAGTACCAGAGTCCCGGCGACCGGACCGTCAGGCTCGCTTCGTACTCCAGCACCTGGTCGTTCTGGAAAAAGCTCGATTGCAGCGCCCAGTGCCCCCCCTCGCGAACCGCGCCTTCATGGATGAAGCTTCCGAGGAGTCGGCTGTCAGCGGCCAGCGGCGGGGGAGGCGGTAGCTCGCCATCGGGACCGGGCTGCGGTTGTCCAGCATCGGCCGCCAGCAGATTTGTGGGATCTGATGGCGCGGGTGCTGCCTGCGACGGTGCCGGGGCTGGCTTGTCTTTGGGCTTCGCGACCGGCGTCTTGCCGTAGTTCTTTGTGTCCCGGGGATTGCGATTTCCCTGGGCATAGCCCGGATCGCTGCTTCCCAGGAAGAGCAGGAGTACGCCCCAGAGCCAGATAAGTTGGCGCATGGTGGATCGTGCCGGGGTGGTCCCCGTCCGCTGCTGAGTCATTCCTCTGCTCGTCCTCCCGTACACAACACCCCCAGGACCTCCCCGGGGGTTTTCGCCCGGCCTCCTGCCGGCAGAAGCAGGGCTCGTAAAGCCGATTCTAGCACCGGCATCTTTTCTTCTCAGGCACAATAACTCCACCATGACTCCCCCGCCGATGGCTGCTGCTCCCCCTCCCGCCAGGACTCTGTCACCGGCTATGCGCTGGCTCATCGTCCTGGCACTGCTGGTCCTCGCGACCCCTTTCATCCTCTTCGCGGTCCTGGCGAAGAATCCGGAGCTCGCTGGTCGGCTGGAGCAACAGGTCAGCGATGCAGAGTTCCGTGTGAAAGAGGAGTACTACGAGCGGATCGCAGCCCGACTCCGCAGCAATCCCGCAGAAGCCCGATTGCCTCTCGGGAGTGAACTCGCAGGGCAACTCAGCACGCAGGTCGTGGGAGCGCAGCTGCTGCTACAGGAGCCGCCAGCCACTACACCAGACATCCTCCTGGCATCGCCGGTTCTGTTCTACTGGCCACTCCTCGCCTCGGGCGACCCACGACCGCTCCTGCCACTCCCGCCACGCGCCGCTATCAGCCCGGCGGAAGTGGTCTACTACGGCCAGTTGCCCCCGCAAGCCTCCGGACAGCCATTACAAACGGATCCTCCCTTCACTCTCCATGCACCATTACCGGATTACTACAAAGAAGCGGATCCCGATTTGTTGGCGGGCCCCCATGCCGAGCAGCTGGCGGTCCTGACCCGGCCCTACAAACGATTCGTGGGGCAGGCATTGCTGCTACCGCTGGAGCAACTCTCCAATAGCCTGGCATCGATTGGTCAAATCCCCGCCAGCTTCGGTGAGTTTCAGACGATGGCGAGCTTCGCGCTGGTCCAGGAACCACTCGCCCCGGTGATGGATGTGGTCCCCGGCATTGAGGCGTTTATCGATCGGTCGCAGCCTGACGCCCCCCGCGTTACGGTCGTCCTCCAGCAGGACACCCGGCTGGTGGACTCCCTGGGAGTGCCGTTCCATGCGGTCGCGCCCTGGCAACCCCTCTGGACCCTCGCCTGGGATGACCCGTCGCTGCGCTGGATCAGCCGCGACACGATCCCGGTCCAGCGTTAGCCGGTCGCCGGAGGGGTCGACCACTGCAACAGCACGACGCCGGCGATGATGAGTCCGATGCCCGCAAGCTGCGGAGCTCCCAAGGCTTCCCGAAAGAGCCACAGACCAATGAGCGCAGTCCCTGCGGTCCCCACGCCCGACCAGATGGCGTAGACCACCCCCAGCGGCAGCACCTTGAGGGTCTGCGCCATCAGGGCAAACGCGCAGCCATACCCAACGACGACACCCAGACTTGGCACCAGCTTTGTGAAGCCGACCGACAGCTTCATGGAGGTCGTCCCGGCAATCTCAAAAAGGATCGCCAACCCCAGCAGCAGGTAGGGAGTCATGATGTCAGTCTGCCCCGTTTCTCAGATGGTCAGCAAAACGCCCCCGGAAAGCATCCAGGGGCGTCAGAGTATGGTCAGTATGCAACCTGAGGGCGCTACGAACGCCGGCTAAATCGCCGGATCGACAGGCGGACCCTGTTCTTCGCCCGGCCGCTTGCCCGGGTCAGTACCGGGATCCGTCCCTGGATTGTTCCCGACGTCATAGTCCGTCGAGAGATTGCTCGGGACTTCCGCCGGCTCCAGCTCCTTCACGATTTCATCGAGCCGGACATCCGTCAGGCTCTCCAGAAACTCCACCAGATGCCCGACTTCCTCGTCTGTCAGGACCGGTGGCTGCTTGAAGAACGCATCCAGGGTTGCCTTCTGCTTTTGCAGCGCGCCTTCGCTCTTGTTCACGGTCGAGCGCAGGTCCTCTGGGAGATGACTGGTGTCCAGATTCCGGAAGCCCCGGACCGGGTCCAGGTGATGCCGGACCACCTGCTCCAGCGAACCAATCGCGCCGTTGTGCATGTACGGCCCGGTCTCCGCGACATTCCGCAGCGGGGGGGTCCGGAACCGATAGCTGTCTTCCGGCTTCCCGGTGATGTCGCCGCGACCCCGGTCTTCACCCGGAGTCCCGGCCTTACCAGGACCGATCTCTGGCACCAGCAGGTTATGCAGCTTCTGGTCGGTCATCAGCGGGCCCGCATGACAACTGGAGCACTGGGCCTTCCCATAGAAGAGGACCGCGCCTTCCTTCTGCGTGGCAGTCAGCGCGTACTGGTCCCCCTTGAGGTACCGGTCAAAGGGGGTATCGAGGGTCGTCAGACGTTCCGTCTGGAACGCTGCGAGGGCGTTACCCACATCGGCGATGGAAAACTCCCAGATCGGCTGGTCGGGATACGCCGCCTCGATGAGTGGGACGTAACCCGGTGTAAACCGGACGCGATTCGCGATGTTCTGCCAGATCGCGGTCGTGGAACTTTCTTCCTCGCGCGGGAAGGGGGGCATGAATCCTCCGGCATCCGGACCGCCAGTCAGCGGTGAAAACATGCCGTCCTTCGCGTGCATTTCCCGGTCATCGATCATGGCGAAGAGGGCCTGGGCTGCCAGGGCACCGCTGAGCCCGGAAGGTAAATCGCTCCCCGCCGGCGTCACCAGCCTACCGGTCGAGAGTTCCTCCACCCGGGCATCCCACAGCATCGTCTTCATCCCCGGGAGCCCCCGGTTAAAGACATCCGTGGCATTTCGCGCGACCATCATCTGCCCTTCAAACAACCGACGCTCCTTGCCCAGTCCTTCACCCTGCGTCCCTTTCGAGAGGGGGATGGCGTCGTGCATCCGCAGGGTCGGGTGATGACAGCCCGAGCAGGAGATGTCACCCCGGGTGCTCAGGATCTTGTCGAAGAAAAGCATCCGTCCCAACTCGACCTCGTGCGGGTCCTGCGTCGCAGGAGTCGCCGGCGACTGCATGTTCTGCGCCGCTAGCGCGGTCCGCAGGCGGGTGTCGACATCCACGACCGGCGGGTCATCGGGCTTCGGACCGACCGGCGGCTGGGTTGTGCTCCCGCCACCTCCGCACCCCGCCAGCAGCAACATCGCCAGGCTCGTCAGGACTCCTGGGCCCCACACATGTCGTCGTCCCGCTGCGCTTTGAAGATCGCGCATCGCTGTTCTCCTTCCCGGACTCCACGAGGGCTCCGGGCGCTGACTGAATACCGTACTGTCGAAGAGGACTGGGTTGACGGAATGGTACACCCGTTACCGGAGATCGTCCGTTCTGATGATTTCCACACGAAGCGACCTAGTCGTCGTAGCCCACCGGCAGTGCGCTGGGACTTGGCAACACCGGGACTTCGGTCTTCAGCTGCGCCACCTTTGGATCGCTCAGCGTCATCAGGAATGCCAGCAACTGGCGAAACTCCCGTTCGGTCAGCTCGGGCCCGTTGAGGATCTGCGGATCTACGGTTGCCAGCAGGGCGCTCTCGACCGCCTCGCCTCGTCGCACGAGCGGCTGGACATCCGCCCGGAGCTTGTTGGGAGTATAGGACCCCAGCATCCCGGCCGGATCAAAGTGATGCCGGACGGCATCCTCGAGCGTCGCATAGGCCCCCGAGTGCATGTAGGGCGCAGTGTCGGCCACCTGACGCAATGGTGGGGTCCGGAACGCGAACTCCTGCGACGGGTCGCCGCTAATGGCAGCTCCGCCCCGGTCGAGACCTCCGATGCCCGGCAGTAACTGCGGCACCGCCAGGTTGTGCAGCTGCTGATCCGTCATCAGCGTCCCGCTGTGGCAGGTGCTGCACTGGGCCTTCCCGTAGAAGAGCAATGCGCCGGCCTTTGCCTGGTCGCTGATGGCGTGCGGGTCACCGGCGAGCCAGTTGTCCCAGGGCGTATTCGGGAAACTGAACTCCACCCGCTCGAAGGCCGCGATGGCGTTGGCCAGATGCTGGATGGTGAACTGCCCCCCTGTCACTTCCGGATAGGCGCGCTCCAACTGACGCTGATACCCCGGCACATCGGTGACACGCTTCATCACGCCGTTCCAGATCGCATGGGGATCATCCAGGAGGGCCAGTTCATTGCTCCCGTTCAGGACCGTCACGTCCCCCGGGGTCCCGCGCATTTCCGCCGGATTGAGCAGGGTATGGAGCACCTGTCCCGCCAGGGGACCATCCAGGCCAGCAATCGGCTCCGGGACATCCGGAATCCGGACCCGACCATCCGGCTCCTGCCGGATCCGGGCATCCCACATCATCGTGGTCCACTCCGATTCGCCCCGGTTGAAGAGGTCCGGCGAGTGCCGGGCAATAAAGTCCCGCCCGGCCCCCAGGGTCCGCGCCGGTCCCAGTTTTTTGCCACCCGTGCCAATGGAGAGGGGGATATGGTCAGTCAGTGCATGTTCCGGCGCATGGCATCCCGCGCAGGAGATGTCCTTGTTGCCGCTCAGAATCTTGTCGAAAAAGAGAGCTTTCCCCAGTCGGACCTGCTCGGGGTCTTGCAGAATCTGTGGCTGTAGCGGCTGGAGTCGATGCTGGGCCGCGACTCCACGCAAATCTGCTTCCAGTCCGGTACTCATCGGACCCTTCGGCATCCCGAAGGTCGTGAGCGCGGCGGTCGCGCTCCCTGCCAGTACCAGGACCGTCACCAGCGGCAGCAACATCATCCGGGGAATGAGGTCTGGCTGGCGGAGCCGGACACGTCGCGAGGCATGGGCAGCCTTGCGGCGTCGATATTGCTCTCGCATCGCAGCGAGCGAACGACGAAATTTCGGTTCCGGCGTAGCAATCATGAGCAACGCTCCGGGGAAGAGGGCGGGATGCAGGAAGTATACCAGCCCATAGCATCGCGTAAGGCAAGCGCTCCGCCACCTTTTGCATCAGCGAGTAGACTCCCAGGCACCGATGCCCACGATCCCTGCCCATGACATGCCCGGCTATGGCCTCGGACGCCGGGTCATGGTGGCCCGCTGGCTCACCGCCTGGCGCGACTGGTCACGAGCCTGTCAGCGGCTGACAGCGCTGCATCAGGAAGCCCCGGAACTCGAAACGCTGGTCGATCGGGCGCTGGAGCTGGGGACCCATGGGCTGTTCGAGGTCCGGGCCTCGCAGGTTCGCAGCGAAATCCTGGCACTGGCGCAACAGGTCGCTGCCCTGGAGCCACAGGTGATTGTCGAAATCGGGGTCTATAAGGGAGGCACCGGGCTCCTCTGGAGTCACCTCGCCCGAAGCCTGGTCCTGTTGTGCGATCTGCGTTCGCTCCACCTGGAGTCGCACCTGTTGCGACGCTTCCCACCCCCTGGCGGCCCCCGGGTCGAGGTCCTCCGCGGCGACTCTCACGCACCTATATTCCAGGCGTCGTTGCGTCAGCAACTTCAGGGACGCCACATCGATTTTCTCTTCTTAGATGGCGATCACTCGCTGGACGGCATCCGGCAGGACTTCGCGGATTTCGCGCCACTGGTGCGACCGGGTGGCCTCATCGCCTGCCATGACATCGTGCCCCGTCAGCCCTTCCCCACCACGCAGGTCCATCGCTTTTGGGAAGACCTCAAGGCAGAGGGGAAGTACGAACTGACAGAGTATGTCGAGGACTGGCAACAGGTGGGGTATGGCATAGGGGTGATCCACTGGCCCGGTTAGCGGTTTCACCTGGCCGTTTCTGGCGTCGGCTCGCTCTTGCGCCGCGCAGCCCGCGCATCCGCAGCCGTCACGGGGGTGTGCATCATCAAAAAGAAAACGCTGCCGTCGATACGGCAGCGTTCTGGATTGTCAGACCCCGCAGCGATCCAGCCCTTAGGCCGACACTGCCTCGGTCTTCTTGATCACCTGGTGTCGGGTGAAGTCAATCGACGCCGGGAACTCCGCGGTCCCAGCCTGATACTTCGCCTTGAACTCAGCGATCGCCTTCTTCAGCAGCGACTCGACTTCGTCGTCAATCGCCAGCCGGGTCTGCATCTCGTGCAGCAACTGGCTCTGCTGGTGCTCCAGGTAATGATGGAAGCCCGCCTCGAACTTTCGGACATCCTCTTTGGCGATGTCATCCAGATGCCCCTGACCGGCGGCCCAGATGATGGCCACCTGGTGCTCGACAGGCATCGGGACATACTGCCCCTGCTTGAGGATCTCCACCATCCGCTCACCGCGAATCAACCGGGCCATGGTGGCTTTGTCGAGGTCGGAGCCGAACTGGGCGAACGCCGCCAGCTCGCGGTACTGCGCGAGGTCGAGGCGGAGCGTACCGGCGACCTTCTTCATCATCTTGGTCTGTGCGTTTCCACCCACACGGGAGACGGAGATACCGACGTTGATGGCCGGGCGGACACCAGCGTAGAAGAGGTCCGCTTCCAGGAACATCTGACCATCGGTGATGGAGATGACGTTCGTCGGGATGTAGGCCGAGATGTCGCCCGCCTGGGTCTCAATCACCGGCAGTGCGGTCAGCGACCCGGCACCCATCTCATTGGAGAGCTTGCAGGCCCGTTCCAGCAGGCGGCTGTGGAGATAGAACACGTCGCCGGGATACGCCTCGCGGCCCGGGGGACGGCGGAGGAGGAGCGAGAGTTCGCGATACGCGACCGCCTGCTTGGAGAGGTCGTCGTAGCAGCAGAGGACGTGGCCGCCATTGAAAGTGAAGAACTCTCCCATCGCCGCACCGGCGTAGGGAGCGATGAACTGCATGGGGGCCGGGTCCGAGGCGGAGGCCACCACGACCGTGGTGTATTCCATCGCGCCGTACTCTTCGAAGGTCCGGATCACCTGCGCGACCGTGGACTTCTTCTGCCCCACCGCCACATAGATGCACTTAACGCCAGTCCCCTTCTGATTGAGGATGGCATCGACGAGCACGGCGGTTTTGCCGGTCTGGCGGTCGCCAATGATCAGTTCGCGCTGGCCGCGTCCGATGGGGATCATGGAGTCAATCGCCTTGATCCCGGTCTGGAGCGGCTCCTTCACCGGCTGGCGCTGGATGATGCCCTCGGCCACCTTTTCAATCGGACGTGTTTCCGACGACGGGATCGGACCTTTGCCATCGATGGGCTCACCCACCGCGTTCACGACGCGCCCGATGACACCCTCGCCCACCGGCACGGAGGCGATGCGCTCGGTGCGGTGCACCTGCATCCCCTCTTTAATGTGACCGCTGTAGCCCAGAATCGCGGCGGCTACAGAGTCCTCTTCGAGGTTGAGCACGATGCCGTAGACCTTGGAGCCATCCGGGGCATCGGGGAACGACAGCAGTTCCAGGGCAGCGGCATCCTCGAGCCCGTAAATACGGGCCACGCCATCGCCGACCTGGAGCACGGTGCCGACCGACTCCATCTTCAGGTCCTGGTTGTACTTCTCGATCTCCTGCTGCAGGATCGTCGAGACTTCCTCGGGTCGCAGGGCCATAACGTCTTTCAGCCTCTCTTCGTCGTCGTCCAGTCAGCGTCACTCGCGATGCGCCGATGCCGTTAATGCACCTGCGCCGCCTGCAGCGTCCGCTTCAGTTCCTGCAAACGATGGCGTACGGAGCCATCGATGATCCGGTTCCCCAGCCGGAGGATGACGCCCCCCAGGATGGACGGATCAATAGTGGTCTTCAGCCGGACTTCATGGCTGCTGAAGCGCTGCACTTCGGCGGTGAGCCGCTGCAACTGCTCCGGCGGGAGAGGAACCGCCGAGATGACCTCGGCTTCTTCCACACCCCGGCGCTCATCTGCCATCCGGCTAAAGCGATCCGCGATTCCCCGCAACTCCCGCTCCCGATGCTTGTCGATCAGGAGCAGCATGAGCTGCAGGACCGCCGGTGTCACCCGCTCGCCAAAGACCCGCTGCACCAGCCCCTTCTTGTCTGCAGCAGCGATCCTGGGGTTTTCCAGGAACGCGCTCAGGGACGGGGTGGTCGCCAGAATCTCCCCGATCGCGTCGAGGTCGTCATCGATCCGGTCCAGCGTCGCGCTGTCCGGACCAACCAGGCCCATCAGCGCGGTAGCGTAGCGATCGGCAACGATCTGATCAGACATGGACACGGCGGAGGTCCTCGATGTAGCGATCGATCAGGCTGTGCTGTAGCGGGGTGTCCAGGCGCTTGCGGATGATCTCCTCGGCGGCCGAGGTCGCGCTCTGGGCGATGGCATCGCGGAAGGAGATCCGGGCTTTGGCGATCTCGCGATCGACATCCCCTTTCGCCTTGAGCAGCAGGTCCTGATACCGACGCTGTGCATCGGACAGCAGCTCTGCAGCAATCCGCTCACCTTCGGCCTGCGCGGCGGCTTCCCGCTTCGCACTTTCCTCGCTCAGACGGGCCAGGCGGGACTCGTAGTCCGCCTTCAGCTGCGTCAGCTCAGCCTGTTGCTGGTCCAGCTCGCTAAAGGTCCGTTGAATGGTCGCCTTGCGCTCATCCAGCAGTCCCACGACTGGTTTGACGGCTACCCGGCTCAGCACCCAGACATAGAGTGCGAAACCGATCGCCTGCGTAAGAGTCAGATCCCAGCCGGAAGTCATGCGTGAATCGCCTCCTCCAGTTGCTGGCGCACCCCGGCTTCATAGGCGGCGCGATCCACTGGCTCGGCCAGGGTCCGCTCCACCGTCGTGAAGGTCAGGGTCAGGACCTGCTCCAGGAGCTGATCCTTCGCGTTACTGAACTCTGCTTCCAGCTGCTGATGCCCGGCCTCGACCAGCGCCAGATACTCGGCGCGGGCCTGATCCTGCAGGGCCATCACTTCCCGCTTACCGGTATCGATGGCGGCCTGTGTTTTCGCCGCCGCAGCGGCCTCGACCTGTGCCCACTGGCGGTCATAGTCCTGCTTCAGGCGCTCCACCTCAGCGCGCTGCGCCTCGACCTGGTTGAGGCCAGACATAATCTTTGTCTGACGCTCTTCCAGCAGGGCGAGCACCGGCCCGAAGACCAGTGAGCGCATGAGATTGAGGAACACCACAAAGAACAGGATGGTCAGTGCAATGACCGTCCAGTCCGTGGCGTCATCGACCTGGGCGAGCGGCGAAGGATCCGCCGCCGCCAGGAACAGCAGCCAGTGCATCCGCGAGACCTCGGCGGGCGAAAGTTAGATGAGCCGGACTAGACCGTGATCTTGCCCGACAGCACGAACACCGACACCAGCGCGTAGATGGTCAGCGCCTCGATGAAGGCGGCGCCGATGATCATCGCGGTCTGAATCTGACCGGCGGCTTCCGGCTGGCGGCTCATGGCGGTGACGGCCTCGCCGACCGCGCGGCCCAGACCCAGAGCTGAACCAAAAGCGGCCACGGCCAGGGCCATGGGGACGGCAAAACCGGCGCCAAGAATGATGCTGCTTTCCACGTACGGACTCCTTCTGTCTGACTTGTCGCTTGTCACGCAACCCCGCTAAAGGGCTGCGGGAAAGTGTTTGCTCCCCGCAGGCTGACAGTCGCTAGTGCGACGTCACCGCGCCTTCGGGGACTCCGGGCAGGCCATGCACATGACCCGCACCGTGGGCATCATGATGATGCTCCCCTTCATGGTGCTCTTCGTGATGGTGGCTCATGCTTCCGATGTACGCGCAGGTCAGCAGCGTAAAGACCATCGCCTGCACAAACCCCACCAGCAGCCCCAGGAAGTAGAAGGGGAAATGGAACGGCAGGAAGAAGGCAGCGCCCAGCCCGATAAAGGCGGTCACCAGCATCTCCTCCCCGAAAATGTTGCCGAAGAGTCGCAGGGCCAGCGACACCGGCTTCACCAGCTCCCCGATGACGTGGAGCGGGAAGTTAATCGGGGCCATCCAGGCCGGCGCATCCGGCATCCCCGCCAGGTGCCCCAGCCAGCCACCAAAGCCGAGCTGGCGAATCCCCTGCAACTGCACCACCACAAAGACGCAGAGCCCCAGCGCAATGGTGGTCCGGAAGTCGGCGGTCACCGGCTTCATCATCGGCACCTGGCCGGAGTAGTTGTTGATCCAGATGAAGAGGAACAGGCTGCCAATAAACACCACGAAGGGTTTCGCCTGCTCGCCCAGATTGCCATGGACAAAGTCCCGCAATCCCTGAATCAAAAACTCCACGAAGAGCTGCGCCCGGGACTCGGGGATCAGCTTCATCTTTCTGGTGGTTGTGGCCAGAAACGCAATCAGCAGTCCCATCCAGAGCGTGGCGTAGAAGAAATTCTCATACGCCATGATGGTGGTGTAGGCCTGCTTGTTGCCCCCGGCCTTCATGCTTTCCGCGACCCGGGTGGTCACGGTCGGCAGATGCGCTATCCCTTCGTCATGATTCTCATCGCCATGCGCGGCTTCGCCGTGATGCGGATCCGCCCCATGCGCATCGGCGGCATGGGGATCCGCGCCATGGGCCGCCCCATGACCACTGGCGGCAGCATCCGCTGCTCCGTGCAGCGCGGCATCGCTACCTTCGCGCTCGGCATGGGCCTGTCCCAGCAGGGGCCAGACGATGAAAGTGACGTGCGTCATGCGTCCTTTTCTCGTACCCAACCACCGTCACATGTGCCGGCAGGCGGGCATAGTGTGGCCCCCAGTGACGGGGGCGACTCCGGCGTCGGACTCTACAGCATTTTCCCGGTGGACTCAAACGCCACTGGAGGGCTCCCGACCACGCGGGCTCCCTTTCTGGAGCCATGTCCCGGCGGCCCGCAGGGCGACCAGCACCAGGGGCAGAGTGATGCCGGCGGTCAACGCCGTCAGCCCCTCCACCGACCGACTCCAGAAGAGCAATCCCAGGAGCAGCGCAGGCAGCACCAGTAACACCAGCGCGCCGTACAGCGCCCCCGATTGTTTGTCGATCGCCTCCGGGGGAGCGAGCAACGCCCGGATCATCCGCTCCAGTGAGTACAGATTTGCCAGCATCCAGACGACGCCACCGGTCCAGGACCAAAGGGAGCCCCCGCCGCCATGCTGCGCGAAGTAGGCCATCCCCACGGGCAGGGCGATCGCCACTGCGACGGCGGTTCGTTGCAGGCTGAAGCTGTCGACAGGCGGCGTGGAACCGGTCATAAACCAGGAGCTTACCGGGTCCGGGACTTTTGGTCATCCCTGGCGGCCTGGGCATCCCGCTCCAGCTTCCGGCTATGACGCAGCAACTCGATGATGCCGTTGTAGAACCCCAGTAGCACGCCAATGAGCATCGGGAGGTAGTTTGGCTCGCCGGTTCGGGGAAACAGGAACCAACGATCTATGACGTAGCCCAGGATCGCACCACCAATGGGATAGGAGATGAAAATGAAGGCAAGACCGGCCGCTGGTCCGATGCCCCGCTGGCTCCCAATCGACATGGTCCGCATGGCCCGTTGATATCGTTCTTCAGCGGGACCCACCGGGATTTTGGGCGCGACGGGTTCAGTAGTTTTGCCCATCCCGCTCTGCACCGCTTCCAGCGCTGCCAGCTTTTCGGCGGTCAGCGCTTCTTCCCGCTCCAGTGCGAGTTCCAGTTCGTCACGCAGCCGCGTCTCGTACTCCTGTGCGATCGCTTCTGCGGCTTCCTCAAACTCCCGTGCCTGCTCGTCGCGGTTCATCTCACCTCCTCGACTGGGAGTATGTTACGGCGTCAGGTCCCCCGCCTGGTATTTCATGTAGCCCGTGAGATGCGTAATCGGGAAGGCGAATGCAATGCCAGCGTGGGGATTGTCGAGGTCTCCCACTTCCCCCTCGATCGCGCCGATGACCTCCCAGACCGCGTTCTCCCCGTCCACGACACTCAGCACCGTGACGTTGAGATCTTTGCTGCTCTGGAGAAACTTGCTGATCGAGGCGATCAGCGGAATGTCTGGCGACTGGGAACGATGCCGTCCCATGCCGATCGAATTGAACACCGTGGCTCCGTGTCCACGACGCGCCAGCGCTTTCAGCACGGCGTCCAGCTTCTCCTCACGGTCCAGGATGGCGACCACCACATAGGGTCGTTTGGCCTGGGATGGCACCACTTTGCCGGCAGCAGGGGAAGTCTCGTCAGACATGTGCGGTCACTCCTTGTTCATGACAGGCTGGATCAGTCCTGGTCGGTGTAGTGCGCTGTACGGTACGGATTTTCATGGGCGGAGGCAGGAGCACCGACGATCGACTCAATCTGCGCGTCCTCAGCGATGCCTGCCAGGTCGGAGCCCAGCGGACCATCGTCCGTGGCTGCTGCCCCGCTGAAGACCAGCTTCAGCAACGGCGGCGTCACGAGGGTGGTCACCAGCACCATGACCACCATCACCGAAAAGATCGTCTGGTTAATGATGCCCGACTGCACTCCGATGTTCGCGATGATGAGTCCCACTTCTCCACGGCTGATCATCCCGACCCCGACGCGCAATGCCTCCAGTGACTTGAACCCGGCGGGCAGACAGCCGAGATAGCACCCCCCCACTTTGGCGATGACCGCCACCACACAAATGGCGACTGTGAAGAGGAACGCTCCCCATTCCGGGGTCCCCCCCTGAGCCAGCGCAGTAAAAGGGGCAAAGAGCGGACGGGCATCCGCGTTCAGCCCGATGTTGATGAAAAAGACCGGCACAAACAGGCTGTAGGTAATGGTCGAAATCCGCTCCTCCACCAGGTGTTTGTAGTGTGTCTGGGCGATCAGCAGTCCGGCGACATAGGACCCGGTGATAAACGCCACAGACCCGATCCACTCCGCGCCCCATGCCATCAGGAACGCGATGAACAGCACCATCGCCATCAGCGGCTGGGAGGTCGGCAGATTTTCGCTGTAGGCCAGCAGCCGCGGAATCAGGCGCCCCATCAGGAACCAGGACCCGACAAAAAAGAGGGCCATGCACGACAACAACACAGCGATGGAAGCACCAGCGTCCAGGTGCAGCGACGTGGAAATCAGCGTCGCGAGATCCTTCATCCCGTTGTGTTCGGCTTCCCCGGACCCGCTGGTGGCATGGAACGCCAGGATGACCGACACCAGCACAATGCCGATGACGTCATCGATCACCGCAGCTCCGAGAATGGTGGTTCCCTCTTTGCTCCGCAGATGCCCCAACTCCAGCAGCGTCTGGGCGGAAATCGACACCGAGGTCGCCGCCAGAATGGTCGCGATAAACAGGGCATTAAAGAGGTGCATGGGACCATCGACCATGCCCCCCAGCAGGAGGCTCGCCCCAACTCCCAACACGACGGGGCCGATTACCCCGCCGACCGCCCCCATGAACGCCGCCTTGCCAACCCGGGCCATCGCGGCCAGGTCGGTTTCCATCCCGGCGATGAACATCAGCAGCAGAACACCGATTTCGGCCAGCTCGTGGATCGTGGTGAAGACGCTGTGGCCGTGGTCACCGTGGGCGGCGAACAGCGCGAACGCCGGTAAGTTCAGGAGGGTCGGGCCCAATACCAGCCCGGCGAGAATCTCGCCCAGGATCGCGGGTTGTTTGAACCGCAGGAAGAGGATTCCTGCGCCCTTCGCCACCACGATGATGGCGGCGAGCAGAAGGAGCAACTGCAGAAGTGGCGACATAGCGGCCTGCTTTGCGGACGGTGTCCCAGCCACTCAGGGGGCTGTCGGGCCGGGACTGTAGCACCCTCTGCGCCGAAATCGTATTCTTATCTCTAGGCCCGCAGACGAATCTTGCTGGTCCTCTTCCCTCATCAGCTGGCTGAACTGCGCGACCCCAGTCCCCACCGGTGACTAGTTGTCCACCCGCAGTTCTGCCAAGCCCGCCCGGACTCCCAGCTTCCGGCGGAGCTGGTGTGCTTTTTTCTGATACGCCACCGCCAGATCCCCCTTCTTGGCCCGGGCGTAGAGGGCCGCGAAGGCATCGTAAATCGCCACCAGTTCGAACACCGCCGCTCCCTGCTTCGCGAGCTTTTCCGCCTGATGCAGGGTTTGCCGTGCCTGCCCCTGCTCTCCCCGGGAGTCGTAGTACTGCGCCAGCCCCGCCAGTACCAGGGCCTCGATTCGCGGCATGTAGTGCGAACGCAGCAGCACGCTGGCCTTCTTGAGATGCAGAAAGGCCTGTTGCGGCTGATCCTCAGCCAGATAACTGGAGCCGATCGCTTCCAGGGCCATGGCTTGCCGACGCGGGTCCTTTTGCTCCTTCGCCCACTTCAGCGCTTGCTCCAGATGTTCCCGGGCCTGCTGTGGATTCCCCATATCCCGGGCGAGTCGTCCCATCTCCAGTGACGCGGCGAAGAGGGCTCCTTTGTCTTTCAGGGCGCGACCCATCTTGAGGGCTTCGCGCAGATGCTGGCGAGCTTCATCCCAGTACGCCTGCTGCGCGTAGAGGCGGCCGGACCAGACGTACGCCAGTGCGCCAGCGCGCCCTGGGGTGCGGCGCTCCTTCGCCTTTTCCAGCGCCACATTCAGCATTTCCCGGGCTTTGCTCCAGTGGCCCTGATCGTAAGCCAGCTTGCCCACGGAAACCCAGATGTTGATGCTGGCGGTCAGATCCTGCCGGGTATCCGCGATCCGACGCGCTTCCTGCAGCAATGCTTCGGCTTCTTCGAACTCCTGGTGCTCCGCGTAGGCGTCCGCCATCGCCATCAGGATTTTGATCAGGTACGGCTTTTTCGGATGCTGCTCCGAGAGTTCCCGGGCCTCCAGATACGCCTGAATCGACCGCTCCCAGTCCTCCAGCTTGGCGTAGAGCCGACCAATCTCGATGCTCGACATCGCCACGATGAGCGGGTTGTCGACTTCCAGTGCCAGCCTGCGGGCCCGCAGATACCACTCAATCGCCCGTTGGGGTCGGCTCCGGGCCGCATTGATTTTTGCCAGGTTGAAATCAAAAAGCGGACGGACATCTTTCTTGGTCGAAACGCCGAAGAGCCACCAGGTGTATTCGTAATACTTCAGCGCCCGGTCCCATTGCCCTGCCTCAAATGCGCGTCGCGCCTTGATATGCAGAATCTGGACCGCCCCCAAAAAGAGGGCAAGGAAGAGGAAGAGCCCGATGTACGGGGCCCAGGCGAGGTGCGTCGGGATGGGAGCTGCCAGGACTGGCAGGCTGACGTGGCAGGTCATGACATCGCCGGATGGCTGACTGAACACTGAACGTGCCGGAACCAGCCCCCCGTACAATCGTCGCTGTGCCCCCGCCTGCGAACCACTCCGGCCCGGATCGACTGGATGAACACCTCGCCATTGAAACTGCGGAGCAGGTCACCCTGGCCCTCCCTGTGGCCGGACTCTCCTCCCGGTCGATGGCATTCCTGATCGATCATGCCCTGTTGATTCCAGTCGGGATCGGGCTTTACCTGCTCCAGGAGGCCTTCGCCTGGCTGGATCAGGTCGGCGAAGTCCTCAGCATCATTCTGCTCGCCAGCTTCTATACCCTTTATTTTTTAGGGTGTGAGTTCTGGATGCAGGGGCAGACTCCGGCGAAGCGCGCCCTGAAGCTCCGGGTGGTGGACCACACCGGACATCCCGCAGCGCCCACACAGATCCTCATTCGGAACCTGATGCGACCCGCCGACCTTCTCCTCACCGCCCTGGGTGTGCAGCTTTTTGTGGTCTTCTGGACCCCCCGCAACCTGCGACTGGGGGATCTGGTCGCCGGGACCCTGGTGATCCGGGAGTCCACCACGCCCCTGGCGGCAGTCGAGGCCGCGATTCAGCGCCAGGCGTTTCTCGAAGGCACTGGACGGGAATCCGGCGGACGGATCGGTCGGCGGCTCTCTGCGGCGGACCGCGATCTGCTCCGACGTTTCTTTGATCGGGCCGGACGGCTTTCGGCAGCGGAGCGCGAGACCCTGGCGGCGCGACTCCTGGAGCGATTGCAGCCACAGATCGGGGCCCTGGCGACCTCGGAGGGGCTCGGCGCGTATGAGCGACTGGTCACGCTCTGGCGGTCCCTGGAGCACGAAACGAGGGCGTAACGCAGCCCGTCCGAAACTGGGGCATACTGCAGGCAGCCCAGGTGGTGCAGAGTGGTCATCCCCGGCCGACGTCGGAACACGTTGCAGGTCAGGAGCAGGCGCATGTCTCCCTCTCATCCACAGAGCATCGTGACTGACTCGCCTCCGCTACGCCTCGCCACCGATGGCGCAGGCCGCCCCCCCGGACGTCGGCGGCCCCCCCGCGCTGCCCGCCATCGCACACGTCTGCTGCGTCCAAAGCAGCGACGGCGTGCTCATGCCCCCCGGATCTCCCGGTAGTTCACGGATAATCCCCTGATGCGCCCTGCATCAGGCACGCGCCGTCGCCCTCCCGCCCCGGTCAGTCGGCTGCCGGATTCTCCGGACCTGTTCCCCCTCTGGGACCTCGCGGCAACCGACCCCTGGTTACCGGGTTGTGACCCCGGCTATGTCGTCGACGAACCCGCCGCGCTGCTCGAAGGCCTCCTCGCCACCACGGGGTACAGCGAAACAGCCGCCCAACTTGCGGCCCTGGGAGCCCGACAGGGTGGAACCCGCCTCCGTAAAGCGCAGGGATCGTTCGACACTCCCCCTGTACTGATTCGTCAGGTCCTTGATCAGACGCTGTCGCATCTGCGCTGGCCGGTGCATCGCCCTTGCCGCATCCTGGAGCCTGCAGCGGGCTACGGCGGATTCGCGGTCGCGTTGCAGGAGCGCCTCGGATTCCAGCAAGAAGCGCTGCTGCACTGTTGCGAGCTGAACCCAGCAACAGCTGATGTGGCGCAACGACTCCTGATCCGTCAGCGACGAGACCTTGGGCTGACCGGAGTCACCGAGCGGTGGACAGTCGGCGATGCGCTGTTAACGACGGACATCGAGCCGGGGACCTACGACCTGGTGATGGGGAATCCCCCCTTTGTCGCGACCTACGCCCGGGATGCCCAGGCCCTCGCCTCCAAAGCGACACTGCGGGAGCGGTATCGCTTTGCCCAGGGACGCATCAACACGGCGGTCTGTTTTCTGGAGCTTGGCATCGCCGCGCTCCGACCCGGCGGGCTGCTGGCCCTGGTCCTCCCCAGTGCGCTGTTTCACATGACCTCCTGGGGCAAATTGCGACACTGGCTCCTGACCGAGCATGAAGTGCTGGCGATTCGGTACTGCGGGGAATGGGCCTTCCATGCTGATGTCCCTACCGGCGTACTGATTTTGCGCAAGGGCGCGACCGCCGATGCCCCGTCGCTCCCGGGTCTGCCGCAGCCGTCAACTGCCTCGATCTGTCGCGATTACCCTCCCCATGCCGCAACCGTTCCGCAGTCGACCTTTCTTCATCTGCCGCAACAGATCTGGACCCCCTATGTCGATCCAGCCAGTCGCGCATTGCTCGACGCGATGGAGCGGGACGCGGTTCCCCTGGGCGAACTGGTGGAGATTCGGGATGGCATCAATCTCGCCAACTGCCGGGAGCAACTGCTCAGCGAGTCGCCTACAACATCCGAGCATCGACCGGTCCTGCGCGGCGGCGACATCGCCCCCTGGCAGATTCGCTGGGGAGGCAGCTATGTGTGGTACGACCCCACGGCGGTCGCGGCCCTTGAGGAATCGGGCGGCTATGCCTTCCTGCGGGAGCCCTGGTTGTTCGCGGTGTCGGAGAAGCTGGTCCACCGGCAGACTGCGGACCGGCTAATCGCCGCACCAGACCGGTCGCAGTTTTGCGTCCTGAATAGCTGCCATCTCACGATTCCCCGACCCCTGTTGCCCGATCCCCAGCGGGGCGGTGCCCGGTTGCTGACCGACCACACCTGGGCGCCGCTGACCGATCTGCGCTTTCTCTGCGCGCTCTACAACTCCCGACTCCTGAACACCTATTACAGGCTGGTCTTTTGCGAAGTCGAGGCGACTTTCCCGCAAGTGAAGACCGTCAATCTGCGACAGCTGCCGATGCCGCGACTAGCCCCCGACGTGTACGCCCAGGTGATCGCACTGGCCGGCCAGATTCAGCAGGCCCCGCTGCCGGAGCAGGCTGCCGGCGCGATGGACGCCATCGATCGTCTCCTCGCAGATCATTACCAGATCGCCTGGCCCTTCGCGGCTCCCCATCTGGCGGCGCTGTCGGCCTGCTAAATGGGGCAACAGCGACCCCTCTGGCGGTGCTACCGTATGGCGACCCGGTCCGACGACTGAACCCCAAGCCGCCGGACAGACTCTGGGGGTATGCATGTCCGTCTCCACCGTCACACTCCACCTGCAGGCTGCCAGCCTGGCCATTCATTGGCCCCGAGAAGCGCAGACCCAGGATCCCGGCAGCATTATTCCCGTCAGGATCGTCCGGTCGCTGGCGGAAGGCGACACCCCGGACCTGACCCCCATCGCCATCGAAGTGGAAGGCGCCACCCTCGCCCCCGCCCCAGGGATGGGGAGCAACTGGCAGGTCTGGGAGCGCAAGGCCGATGGCCACCGGCTCGTCCGGCTCCAGGGGATGGCCAGCGGATCGAGCATTACCCTTCAGGTGGTCCCCGATCCCGAAGAAAAGGCCGTCAGGCTCCATGCCCGGTGGGGTGCCCTGAGCAATGAAACCGGCGTCCCGCTTCAGCAAGGATTCAAGCAATCCCTGCGCGAGACCTTCGAGAGCATCATCTACGCCTTCTTCATTGCGATCGTCCTCCGGACCTTCCTCTTCCAGGCGTTCTACATCCCTTCCGCTTCCATGGAGCCGACCCTGGTGGAGCGGGATCGCCTGGTCGCCAACAAATTCATCTATCACTTCTCCGAGCCCCAAACCCAGGACATCATCATTTTCCGGGTCTACACCAACAAGCGGACTGGGGCGCAGCGACTCTCCCGGCCAGCGGACACTGTGGCGCACAACTGGGAAGTCAAGGACTACATCAAGCGGGTCATTGCCCGTCCGAATCAGTACATCATGATTCGCGATGGCCAGGTCTATGTCGACAACCAGCCGCTGGACGAGTCGGCGTATCTCACCGATGAAGCCCGCCTCGGCATGGCCGACATGGACCCGGTCTATATCCCGCCGGGGTACTACTTCGTCATGGGCGACAACCGGGGGAACTCCAAGGACAGCCGCTGGATTGGCCCTGTCCCAGAAGAAAGCGTAGTCGGGAAAGCCCATTTCATCTTTTGGCCCATGGATCATGTGACGTGGCTCCGGTAGCCCGTCGCTGGACCGCCCTCCGCGATTTCGATGCGACCCTGGTGGCCCCGGGCACCCTCTGTGGAGTCGATGAAGTCGGACGCGGGCCCCTGGCAGGTCCTGTCGTAGCTGCCGCCGTGATCCTGCATCCGGACGCGACCCTCGAAGGGCTCGGCGACTCCAAGCAGCTCTCCCATCAGCAACGCGAAGCTCTTTTTCCCCGCATTTGTCAGCAGTCGCTGGCCCTCGGCATTGCGTGGATCGATCCGGGGACTATCGACCAGATCAACATCCTCCGGGCAGCCCTCCTGGCGATGGAACGGGCGATTGCGCGCCTCAGGCAGGCACCAGCCCTGGTGCTGGTTGATGGCAATCAGCGACTCCCCCGGTATCGCGGCCCTCAGCAGTCGGTGATCAAAGGAGACTCCCAGAGCGCCGCTATTGCTGCCGCCGCGATCATTGCGAAGGTGCTCCGGGATCGCTACATGACCACCCTCGACCTCCGGCATCCGGCCTATGGCTTCGCTGGTCACAAGGGGTACTACGCCCCGCAGCAAATTGACGCCCTCCGGACGCTGGGTCCTTCGCCGCATCACCGGGCTTCCTTTCAGCCCCGGGTCCTCCGCGAACCCGCGTTTCCCTTCTGAGCCACCGTGCGGCACTGGCATCTGCATCCAGATCCGCCCCCTGACCGGACACGCCGGACCCTCGGGCATTGGGGCGAAATGGTGGTCCGGGATTTCGCCCTCGCCCAGGGACAAACGCTCCTGGCGGGGCATGTCACCGGCCAGGGCTACGAGCTCGATTGTGTGCTCCAGCAGGGCGACCGGATCGCGATCTGCGAAGTGCGGGTGCGTCAGACGCGACGGGGGCCCGCCGCCATCGAGAGCCTCGCGACCCGCAAGCAGGAGGCGCTGCGACGGGGGGCCAGCGCGTGGCTGGCCGGACTTCCCAGCATTCCACCCGCCTGGCACTTTCATATCGATCTGGTGACCCTGGAACCACACCCCGAGGGTGGCTGGGTACTCACCTGGATTCCGGATGCTGTCGAGATGGACCGGTAAGCCATGCGGCTGCGCTAGAATCGGCCTGTACTCTGTCTCATCACGCCAAGGGAGCATCCTGCACCTCCATGTCGACCGTTGCCGAACTGCGCGAGGCGGGCCTCGCGCTCTGCCGCCAGAAAGATTTCTCCGGAGGGGAAGCCAAGCTGAAAGAAGCCCTCACCCTCGCCCCCGGAGACCCGGACACACTGGAAGCCCTGATCAAGGTTCGGGGCATTCAGAAAGATTACGACGGGGCCCGGAGCTACCTCCAGGACGCCATCAAGGCGGACCCGACCCAACCGAAGCCCCGGCACACCTTCGGGCTGCTGATGTACAACGCCGCCCGGTACGACGATGCCCGGGAAGTCTTCCGCCAGCTGGTCGAGATGAACCCCAAGGATGGCGAAGCCCATTTCCAGCTCGCCAATGTCTACCGCAAAGAGAACAAGGTCGCGGATGCGACCAAGCACTACAACGAAGCGATCTCGGCGATCCCGAACCACGCGGCAGCCTTCAACAATCTGGGGATGCTCCAGATGTCGCAGGAACTGGCGTCGGAATCGGTGAGCAACTTCAAGCAGGCTATCGCGCTGGACCCGAAGAACGTCAACTACAAGATGAACCTCGGCAAAGCCCTGGAAGCCTGTCAGCGCTACCGGGAGGCGGGGTCGCTCTGGGAAGAGATCCTGACCCTGAACCTGAATCCGGAACAGCAGGACGAAGCCATCACCCGCCTCGCCGCCTGCAAAGAAAAGTAGCAGCCTCCATTCCCGGCTACCCGGCAGTCCACGCCGGATAAACGCCCTACGAAACGTCTCCCGCCCCGTATCCAATCGTGGGGGGAGTCGTATCATTACAGCGCCCCCCACACCCGCTTCTGCTTCGGACCGCAAGGAGGCTGTCAGGTGATGCGACCCAACCGCGCCTTTACCCTTATTGAACTGCTGGTGGTCATCACGATCATCGGGATCCTCGCTGCCATCGCCCTGCCGAACTATGTCAAGGCGAAGGACAAAGCGAAGGAAGTCCAGGCCAAGAGCAGCG
Organism: bacterium; assembly: GCA_022072165.1. NCBI lineage: Bacteria > bacterium. Next base: position 1,748,627 of record JAJVIF010000001.1, read on the forward strand.
TCCATGCGATCCAGGTCGCGCTGGAGCGATACCAGACCGATCAGGAGCAGTACCCCCTCTTTCTGATCGGCGGCAATGCGGAAGGCTGGCGGGTCTGGCATCAGCGCTATGACGAAGCCAATCCCGATCCCCTCCTCCCGGCGAACAAGTGGGTCATGGATCCCCTCATCTTCGGGGGCTACATTGAGTCTTACCCGACGAATCCATTTGTCGACAACGGCAGCGCTGTGATCTCTTCCACCGGAGTCGCTACCGGGCCCGGAGGCTCCCATCAGCCCGGCGATGGCGATCCCCGCTTCGGATTCCGCGGCAACATCATGGGTAACGGCCTCGATGCCCCCATGGTCTATCGTCGCAATCTCTCCGGTGAAGACAACAAGGCCGAGAGCAACGTGGTGGAAACCCGTAGGACCCTCCTGACCACTACCAACAACAATCCCCTCGCCCTCGGCTTCCCGGACTGGGAGCAGCGGGGGAGTCACTGGAACATGGGGGGACGCCGGCAGAAGAAGACCATCAATGGGCAGCAGACCATCACCACAGTCACCACGCACTGGCCGGGCAATTTCTTCTATCGCGGCTTCCCCGAGCGCTTCGCCATCCGCAAAGGCTGGACCATCGATGAGCCGAACTGGTATCACCACACGGAAGTCAGCCGCTACATGCTCGGGCTCTATGGCGCCTACACCAGCGAGGGGGCCGATGCCATCCGCCTGGAGCAGTCCTGCAATACCTGCCCCGACCAGGGGGATCAGGGCCTCCGCTACCAGCTCCCGAGCCCCTTTGACAACTACCTTTTCTACCTGAGCTGGATGCCCCTCCACGACCGCAAAGGCGGGATGCCGGAAGTGGCGGGGGGCGGCAGTGAAATCAAAGGGCCCTGGCTGCCGTATGACGGTTCCGAGGAGTATCGCGGTGCGTTCATCTACGGCGCTCCCGACGGTCACAACGACGGCATCGTGCTGGTGCTGACCCCCGGCGAAGAGGTCCAGGCCTACTAGCCTGCGCCGCCGCCCCCGGCCTTCCCCTGCCAGGGGATGTCCGCGATGCCCCGCTGGTGGTTATGCGCCCGGGCCATGATGAACAGCAGGTCGGAGAGCCGATTGAGATAGACCAGGACCTGGTCGCTCACCGGTTCTTCCCGACGCAGGGCGACCACCAGTCGTTCGGCGCGACGCGCCACGGTCCGCGCAATATGCAGTTGCGCCGCGAGCAGGGTTCCCCCCGGCAGCACAAAATACTGAAACGGTCCCACCAGATCTTCCAGCGGATCGATCTGCGACTCCAGCCACGCGACCCGTCCGGCATCAATCCGCAGATAGTTGATCCGGTCGGCATCCAGCCCCGCGCTTTCCGGCGCAGCGAGATCTGACCCAATGACAAACAGATCGTCCTGCAGGGCGGGGAGCAGCTCCGGAAAGACCGCCGGAGCATCGGCAGCATCCAGGGTCCGGCAGACTCCGAGGACCGAGTTCAGTTCATCCACCGTGCCGTAGGCTTCAATGCGCAGATGGTCCTTGGGGAGCCGTCCGCCGCCGATGAGGGAAGTGTCGCCCTGGTCGCCGCCGCGTGTGTAGATCCGCATACCGGCATCCTAACAGCACGCTTCCACACGAGTCATGGACCCATCGGGAGTCCTGCAGTCCAGCAGATTCAAACGGCCGTGGGATACTTGCCGGGCTGGACCATGACGCCGTCACCTGCCCCATCCCTCACCATCGGCACCTGTGCGCCGCTCGCGGGCACCCTCGCCCGGGGACTCTTGCCTGTCGGACATCCCCCAGGACGCCCCCAGCTCTATGTGCCGGTCCAGATCGCCCGGGGTCTCCAGGCGGGTCCCGTCCTGCTCCTCCTGTCGGCGGTCCACGGCGACGAAGTCACCGGGATTGAAGTCATTCGCCAGATCATGCGATCGCTGCCGCTGTCCCAGCTACATGGTGCGGTAGTCGCGCTGCCCATCACCAATCCGCCAGCGTTCCGGGCCGGGCAACGCCTTTCGCCGGACGATCAGCGCGACCTCAATCGTTCCTTCCCCGGACTCCGCGATGGGGTCCTGATCGATCAGCTGGCCTGGCATCTCTTCGAGGATGTCCTGCGCCAGGTCGATGTCGTGATCGATCTGCACGATGCCGGGCGCTTCAACCAGCTCTATCCCCATTGCCGGATTCCGACCGGGGCGAGTCCCGCCTTACTGGAACTGGCCCGCGCCTTTGGGACCGAAGCGCTACTGGAACGCTCCGGGGCGAGCGGGATGCTGGCCATTGAAGCCGACCGGATTCTCCGGCTCCCGGTGCTGACCATCGAACTGGGGGGCGGCGGTTCCCTCGATCCCGCGATCGTGGCGGTGGGGACCTCCGGGGTCACAAATGTGCTCTATCACCTGGGGATGCTGCCGGGCGAAACGTCCAGACCCGCCACGCAGTTCCTGTTGCGCGAGCAGAGCGGCCTCCCGGCCCCTCTGGGCGGGCTGCTGCATCTCCCCCATGCCACCGGGACTCCCCTCAGGCGGGGCGAACTGGTCGCACTAATCACAGATCCCTTTTCCGGTCGCGAAGAAGCGGTCCTCGCTCCGCAGGATGGCGTCCTGTTTGGCCGACGCTGCTCCGGGCGGGTCGAGGAGGGGGAATCCCTGGGAAGCCTCATCGGCTTTCAGTCGGATCGACGCTGGGGCGCCCTCCCGCTGGCAGGTCAACTCTTCGACAACCAGCACCACGCAGGTCCCCTCACGCCCGCCCATGTGCGGGAAGCGATGGCCGGTCGCTTCTCTCCGGAGTGGCACCGTCAGGCTGCCGAGTAGACAATCCCCGGCATGACCTCGCCTCCACTCCCCCTGCTGGTCGATGGGACGCTCCGCACCACCGACACCACCCTCACCTTGCGATCCCCCTGGGATGGGGCGACTGTCGGCACGGCTGCACTGGCGGGAGCTGCTGAAATCGAACAGGCCTGCGAAGCGGCGCAGCGGATTGCTCCGATCCTGGCAGCGCAAGCCGCCTGCGACCGTTCCCAGCTCCTGCAGCGTCTGCGTGATCTGGTCGCCCGGGAGGCCGAGGCGTTAACTGCGGCGATCGTGGCGGAAGCCGGGAAGCCCGTGCCGTACGCCCGGGGCGAGGTCGAGCGTGCCCAGCAGACCCTCCAGGCCGCCACCGAAGCGGCAAATCAACTCACCGGTGACATGGTCCCTCTCGACTGGAGTCCCGCCGGTGCCGGGACCCTCGCCTTTACGCGACCTGTCCCGGTGGGGCCGGTCCTGGGCATCAGCCCCTTCAACTTTCCCCTGAATCTGATGCTCCACAAGATCGCCCCCGCCATCGCCGCCGGCTGCCCGATAGTCCACAAGCCCGCCAGCAGTGTCTCCGGTGTCGCCCTTCGATTCGCAGCGCTGGTGGCCGAAGCGGGCGCACTGCCGGGGCAGGTCCAGATTCTCCCGATGCCGGCCACCGATGCTGCCCACCTCGCCGTACAGGGACCCTTCGCGGCGGTGTCCTTTACTGGCTCGCCGGAAGTCGGCTGGGGGCTGAAAGCCACCGCTGGCCACCGGCGAGTGACCCTCGAACTCGGCGGCAACGCGGCCGCCATCCTCGCGCCGGACGCCACCATCGACTCCGCGCTCCCTTCTCTGGTGACGGCAGCCTTTGCCTATGCCGGACAGGTCTGCATCTCGCTCCAGCGGCTCTTTGTCCATCGCGACCATTACGCCGCAGTCCGGCAGCAACTCATCGCGCTGACTTCCCAGGTGCCGACAGGTGATCCTCACGATCCCGCGACTGTGGTAGGGCCACTCATCACCGCTGGGGATGCTGACCGGATTGAGTCCTGGATCGCCGAGGCGGTGGCCGCGGGAGCGACCACACTGGTGCCGGCACGTCGCCTCAATGCCCAGACCCTGACACCAGCCCTCCTGGAAGGGGTCCCGTCGGAGTTGCCGCTCTCTGCCGAGGAAGTCTTCGGACCGGTCCTGCTCCTGGAGGAGTACGACACTATCGAGGAGGCGTTCGCCCGGGTCAACGCGAGTCGCTATGGACTGCAGGCGTCGGTCTACACCCACGATTGGCGCATCATGCAGCAGGCCCATGCGACCCTCGAAGTGGGAGGCGTGATGATCAATCTGCCACCGAATTTCCGCATCGACTCCATGCCCTATGGTGGGGTCAAACGCTCCGGCTTTGGGCGCGAGGGGATCGCTTCGGCCATCGCCGAGTACACCGAACCCCGCCTCTGTGTCATCCGGGCTTAACTCCCGATGAGCGCTTTCGCCTCTTCGGGGAGCTTGTCACCACCGATACGTCCGGGGAACCGGGCCAGCAGCTTCTTCGCCTGGGACTCACTGATCGCATAATTGAAAGCGCCGGGCTCTTCGGTCAGACAAGGAAGCGCGGCGAGTTCCGGGTCATCGCTCAGATGCCCCCGCATCAGCGGCTGTTCGTGAATCTTGGTCACATACTCAATCCAGACCCAGGTGGTGTTGTCGAGGACGATGTCTTCATCGAGCCAGAACGATTGCACTTCCCCGGAGGGGTACTCGAAGTCGCCGGGCGCCTCCAGAATCCGCCCCAGGGCATAAACGCCTTCGTTCGCCCCAACCATGCCGAAGAAGACCCAGTCGCCCGGCTTGAGTTCATCCCGATGACCAGTAACTGGCCACGGCTCCCTGTTGAGGAACGCCAGCGAAGCTGACAGCAGATACTGATTGGGATGAGTCTGGAAGAGCCAGAAGGACATAGGTCTGCTTTCAGGGCCACTACTGGCCGGTAGAGTGCGCTGCAAGGCAGCATCCGGACCGGGATTGTAGCCCGCTGACGCCCCGTATGGGGGTCACAATCAACGAACACCACTGGATGCTATGTCAGTAGCCCCTCATCCCCTGAGGGGACCCGGTGTCCTGCGCACGAGGTGGGCACTTCATGCCCTGGCGGAATCAGCGGATCGCTCGGTTTCTGCTGACTGCGGTCTCCATTCTTGGATGGGGCATTCTGCTCGCGCAGCTCGCCACCAGTTCCGGGAGCTTTTTCCACTCCCTGGTCATTCTCTTTTTTGTCGCCAGTGCCTGGGCCAACTATCTGAAGATTGAGCACGGACCGGTCTCAGTCAATCAGGCTTTCGCCTTCGAGCTCCTGGCGGTCCTCTTTCTCGACCCCGTCCGCGCCGCCTGGATCGGGGCCCTCGCTTACATCGCCGGGACGGGCATCCCCCAGCGGCACTCCCTTGGCCGCAACCTGGCGAATGGCGCGATCATCGGGATTTCCACCCTCGCGATGGGACTGGTCTATCAGGGTCTAGGGGGCTACGACACTCTCAATGAACGGGGCGTCATGGACCTCGTGGGGTTGCTGGCTGTCCTGGTTTCGAGTCTCGCCCACTTTACGGTCAACAGCTTGCTGGTCTACGCCATTGTCCTGAGCCGGCCAGCGGCGCCGAATCTCAAAGTCATCGGCAAGACCATCCAGTGGGACCTCCTCGCAAAGTTCGTCTTTGCCCCGCTGGCCTGGTACATCTACCTCGCCTACCAGCCCGCCACCGCGCTGCACCTCGCACCACCGATGATCTTTGTCCTCGGCATCTGGCTCCTCCTGAAAAACACGATGGAGCTGAACCAGACCAAAACCGATCTCGGACGCAACATCTCCATTCTGGAGCATCTGCACGATTTCTCCCGGGAGGCTTTCGCGAGCCTCGACCTGAACGAGGTGCTGGCGACAGCGGTCCGACGCTGCACAGCGCTGTCGGAAGGGTCCTATGGCGCGATGTTTGTCCTTGATGAGTACACCCGGGAGCCCTATGTCGGCTACGAGGGTTCCACGGATCGTCACTGGCTCGCCTATCTGCATTCGCCGGAACTGGACCGCCTGGTGCAGGCCCTCGTGCATGCGGACCAGCCCCTGCCGGAACAGGTGACTCCCCGCCTTGGGGGCTACTGGCTCACCTGTCAGGATTCCCAGGCGGAAACTCTGGGGATTGCCCAGGTCCTGGCCTTCCCGCTGTATGACAACTCCCGGGTCGAAGGGGTCCTGGTGATCGGACTCCCCGATGAGCGCGAGCCTGATGAAGCCGCCATGCAGACCCTGGCGATCATCTGCATGGAAGTCACGCAGGCGATGACCAATGCCGAGATGCACACATCGCTGCGACGGGATCAGGAACGCCGGCTGGAAGAACTGGCCCTTGCCGAGAAAATCCAGCGACGCGCGCTGGAGAAAAATCGACGGGTCGCCCTCCCCGGAGTCCGGGTGGAGTCCTACTTCCGCCCGGCCCGCAGTGTCGGCGGCGACTACTACGACATCATCCGCATCGCCGGCAATCGCCTCGCGATTGTCATGGGCGATGTCTCCGGCAAAGGGATCCCCGCCGCACTGACAATGATGTCGGTGCTGAACCGTGTGCAGGTCTGGACCAACGACTACCGGACCCCCGACCGGGTGCTGGAACTCCTCAACAGCTCCCTGGTGGAGCCCGCCCGGGCGTTCGACGAGGTGTTGCAGTACTCCACGGCGGTCTTCGGCATCCTCGACCTGGAAACTCAGCGCTTCACCTATAGCATGGCGGGCCACGAGCGTCCCCTGCTGCTGCATACCGCGAGCAATCTGCCAATTCCCCTGGAAGGTGAGGGGTATCCCCTGGGGCTCTTTGCCGAAAGCACTTACACCGCCAGGACCATTCAGCTTGCGCCCGGCGACCGTCTCATCTTCTTCACTGATGGCATCACCGACATGCGGTGCTCCGAGGGGACCCGGCTGACGCGCGATGGCTTCGCCCAGCTGGTGGCGCAGGTCCACAGCGCTGATCCGGAAGACTTCCCGGCAGAGCTCATCCGGACCATCAAGGACATCGCCGGCATCGATGACAAGCTCCTGGTCGATGATCAGGCGCTGGTGATCGTGGAAATCACCAACGAGCGACCGGTCGAGGACCGGCCAGTCGCAGCAGCCCAGACCCATCCACAGGGTGGCATCCAGCCCGCCGTCTGCTAACGGATCCGCCCGACGGGTGGCACAATCGTCTGACCACCCGATGACCCTCACCAATCCCCTCACCTTTGCCATCAACTGGACCCTCGCCGGGGTCTGGGCACTTATCGTGGGTGCCGCCGCCCTCCGCACTCTCGGCTACACCTTGCACAGTGTGCCGCTCACCATTTCGTTGGGGGCGGTGGGACTTCTGTTGGGCTACCACTGGTTCCCCCGGGGACTCTGGGACTTCCCCTGGTGGTCCTTCCCCTTCACGCTCTCTCCGGTGGCGGGGTACTGCTGGGCGCTTGCCATCGCCGGGATGTACCGAGGCTTCGACTGGTGGATGGCCCGGGACAACCCCGCAGGGGACACCCCCCCATGAGTCCGGCGACCCCGCGCCGACCACGCCCCACACGCTCAGGCTGGCAGCAGATGCTGCTCGCGAATCCGACCCTGGTCGGCTGGGCGATCTTCATGCTGCTGATGCTGGCGGGAACCGTGAAGATCGTCATGGACCTCCCCACACCACAGGAGCGGGTGGTCCGGCAGTTCTTTGGGGCCATCCGGGATGGCGACTACCCCCGGGCGGTCGGGCATCTGGAGCATGGGAGCTTTGCATCGCTGGCGGACCAGTCCGTGATTCGGGGAGTCCCCGGAGGCACGATCTCGCTCACCGGAGCGATCGCCGATGAGCTCACCATTCAGCAGCAGCTCCCACAGGCGCGCCTCGTGCTGTCCGAGTTTCGCTTTGACCATCTCCGGATGCAGCGGGACCGGACGCCTCATCGCAAGATCGTCAATTTCGAGGTCGCCTTTTCAGTAACTCCTGGCGGCCGCTACCCACTGGGAGCTGCTCCTCCGAACGCCCTGCACTTTGTCCTGGATGGCCATGCCGATGTGGTCCGCAAGGGCGACGTCTGGCTGATCCACGCGCTAGACTTCCGCATCGTGCCCCAGCCCGGGACATCGGCGCAGGAGTTGCTGCGGCTGATGCAGGGAATGACGGGCTCGCTGGAAGGACTTTGATCGCATCATGCTCGTCGGCCTGGGCCTCGACATCATCGAAGTCTCCCGCATCCGACGGGTTCTCCGGACCTTTAAAGGACGTTTCCGGGACCGCATCTTTACGCCGGCTGAGATTGCCTATTGCCAGTCGAAGCCCCGTCCGAGTCTCTCGTATGCCGCACGCTGGGCTGCCAAGGAAGCGGCACTGAAAGCCCTGGGTTGCGGCTGGGACCAGGGCATTGCCTGGACCGACCTGGAGGTCGGCCACGCACCGAACGGTGCACCCACCATGACACTTCACGGTCGGGCGGCAGAACTCTGGGCGCAATTGGGGTCACCGACAATTCATATCACTCTGACGCATACCCGTACGACTGCAGCAGCTGTAGTCATGCTCGAAGCCCGGACAGGGTAAGCTAAGCCGCAAGCATGACCACGACGACTACCCCTCCCAAGCGCGCGTACCGCGCAAGCCAGTCCCTGGAACGGGAAGCCCCCATGACCGCCGCCGGCACCCGCGCCCGGCATAAGGATCAGGCCAACGAATGGGTGGCCTACACCATGGTGGTGCTGATCACCATCCTGATCGGCAATCTCGGCGAGAAAATCGCCGACCGTCGCAATGGCGTGACCCGCGAATTCCCCCCCGAGCTGGTCGCGGCCCTGGAGATGAAGGGCTCCGGTGGACGTCCGGCCATGAACCCGGTCACGCAGGCACCCCGGGTCGCCGATGATCCCCGACGCGAAAAAGAGCTCAAAGCCACCATCGCGAAGAATCCCGAGGACCTCGGTGCAAAGAAGGCCCTGGCGGCCTACTACTACGAGACGCTTCAGGCGGATGCTGCCATTGCGCTCTATCAGCAGATCCTGAGCGAGTCACCGGATGATGTCGCCATCATGGTCGACCTCGCGGCTATGCAGTTCGTGCAGGGTGAGACCGCCATGAGCCAGGGTGTCCTGCCGAAAGACATGGACGAGAACATGGGACCGGTCGCGGCGGTCGCGACCCTCATGGAAGCGGTGGAGGTGGATCACACCTACGCCCCCGCATTGCGGATGCTCGGCTGGGCGTACTCCCAGATCGGCCAGCGTCAGAAAGCCATCGAAGCGTATGAGCACGCCCTGGAGCACACCGAAAACTCCGGTGAGCGACATGCCCTCGAAAAGTTGATCGAACCCTTGCGTATGCAGGCCGCCGCTCCGACCGGCGCGCCAGGATCGACCCCGGAACTGAATCCCCTCACCGGCACACCGATCCTTCCCCGACAGCCGGACCTTGAGCAGGAACTGATGGAACAGGTCCTGAATCAGCCGGACAATCCCGGTCCGCACCTCAACCTCGGGCATTACTACTACGGCATCTTCGAGCCGGCGAAGGCTGCGGATCATTACGAGAGCTATCTGAAAAAGGGCGGACTCCCGGATCCCGGTGTCCTCACGGACTACGCCACGGTTCTGAGCGAAGTCAATCTCGCCAAGGGGATCGGCATCCTCGAGAAGGTCAATCACGACCATCCCGACTTCGTGCCGGCCTGGAACAATCTCGCCTACCTGCGGCACAAGGGGGGCGATGTCGCTGGCGCAATCGCGGCCATGCAGGAAGCTCATCGCCATGCACCCCCCAGCGAGAAGGCGCGCATTGCCAGCGCTATCCGCTTGTGGGGCGGCACAGTCCCAGAAGAGCCAGCACCTCCGGCAGTCGGCGATCCGGCAGATCAGCCGTCCGAGGACTAACTCGCCCAGATCAGATCACGGGCGTTGCAGCGTAGCGGGCAGCAGGGCTCCCCAATCCGGGGGGCTCAGATCTGCAGTGAGTACCCAGCAGGGCATCTGCAACGCTTTGCGCATGGGGTGAATCTTCACCCAGTCTTTACTGCTGACCACAATGCCCTGCTGCGTGCCCCGACTCAGCAGCTGATTCCACCAGATCAGATCCGTGAGGCTATAAACGTAGTGGTCCTCATAGCGTACCGGCTGGCTGATCTGGAGTCCTGCCAGACGGCAGGTCGCTTCAAAGGCTTCCGGATTTCCCAGCGCTGTCACCGGCATCAGGTGCTGCGGCAATGCAGGATCTTCCAGCGCGGGGAGGTCGGGACGCGCCAGCGGATAGAGGGATGCCGCTGGACTCGGTGACTTCTGCAACGGATCAGCGATCGGATCCGGCGACTGGAGTCCCGCCTCATGGGGATGCCAGACCCGTTCCAGATGCGGTGCCTGCACCGGCACATCGACGATGGGCAGCGACTCCGGAATGTGTCGCCGGATTTCGTCGAGCACCCAGTCCCGATGCACATGGACTCCCTGCCGGGGGAGCTCCAGGAGTGGAATCAGATTCCCCTTGGTAAGCAGGATCGCCGAGGCCCGTCTCAGAGAAGAGGGAGGCTCCCGCAGGAAGCCATACGCTTCCGCGCCACCAGCACCAAACGGATTCGTGGCATCGATCAGCACCAGATCAGCATCACGCTGCAGCGTCCGGTACTGAAACCCATCATCCAGCACCAGACAGTCCGCGAGTCCCCGATCCAGCAGCATCTGGCCCAGCTGCTCCCGCTTCATCCCCGCCGCGACCGGCACCCCCGCGGATTTCAGCGCATGAGCCAGGAGTTGCGCTTCTTCCCCCACAGCGGCCAGGGGCTGCAGCACACGGATGCCATCCGACACGAGGACCCCAGTGCGACGTCGGCTCCCGCCGTGCCCCGCCGCGATGACACCCGGTCGGTGGCCCGCCTCATGGAGCCAGCGGACGAGACTCAGGATCAACGGCGTTTTTCCGGTCCCGCCGAAGGTGATGTTGCCAAGGGAAATCACAGGCACCGTCAGTTGCACCGGCTGCGTGGCGTACCGGCTCAGACGCCGTGCGTTCCACACGGCGTACTGACTCCCCAGCCAGGGTCGCAGACCCAGGAGCAGCTGGCTGTAGAGGCTCTGATTATCCGGGCTGATGGTCCGGCGGTCGTGCGGTGTGGCCATCGATACGCGGCATTATGGCAGGGCTTCTTCGGGCGACTACCGGTACCATGCGTCGATGACCTTCCGATCCGTCCTCTCCCGTGTTCCTGTCATCTGCGTGTTGTTGGCCAGCTTTTGGCTCGCCACCCTGTCGGTGGCAACGGCTGAGACCAGTGCGGCAGAGATCGTCAGAGCGGCCGCCAACGCTGAACGGAACACCTGGCTGGCCCTGCCATCCGAAGCACGGTTACCGCATCCCGACGCCACCCGGTTTCCCGGTGCGGTCCCCGACAATGCACCACGCACCACGCAGACCATCACGCTGCGCGGTCCCTTCATCGGGTGGCGCGCCAATCGTCCGTGGTGGGAAGCCACGGGCACCTACGCCCCTCCAGGAGCGCTCATCACGGTGTGTATTCCCCCATCGCAGGTCGACCTCGGACTGGCGCTGCGAATCGGTGCACATCACGACACCACTGACCTGTCGCGCTTCCCGTTTCCCCGGACTCCGGTCGATCTCACCTGCACCACACCCCTGGATCAGTCCGAGGTGACGCTCGCCAATCCCTTCGGCGGGCCCATTTATATTGAGATTCCAAATGGTCTGCAGGAAGAAGTCCTCAGTTTCGAATTTGCAGGCAGCATCGAGGCGCCATACTTCAGGCTCGGAGAATCCAACCCTGACACCTGGCTGTCGGTCCGCGATGCCCCAGCCCCCTGGGCGGAACTCCGCTCGCCCCACATCGCTCTCACTGTCCCGTCAGCGGAGGTCCGGGCGCTTGAAGATCCGGCGGCCCTCATGGCGCAATGGGAGCGCATCGCGGGGTGGGTCCGTGACCTGGGACAGGGAACACCCTACGCCGAGCGACTGGTGTACGACCCCGGCATCAGCGCAGGCTACATGCACAGTGGCTATCCCATCATTTGTGCTGGTGGACTGGACCAGATGCTTCAGATCGAGCGTCTGCAGCAGGGTGATCTCTGGGGCTTCGTTCACGAACTCGGGCATAACCAGCAGTACGGCGGCTGGACACCCAAAGGCCAGGGGGAAGTCACCTGCAACTGGTTTCCCGTCTATGTCCTCGACCAGCTGGGGGTGCGTGGGGATGTCCGGAGCGCCGACACCCGGGACTTTCCGTCACCGCTCCCAAGGGGCACGATCGGGAGCCAGAATCCCGGCGGCGATGGCTTCTTCGTAGCGCTCCGCTTTTGGCGACAAATCAAAGAGACCTTTGGCTGGGAGCCGTTTCGTCAGTTTCTCGCCACGATGAGGGATCCCAGCTACCAATCTCCAGCATCCAATGAGGCTAAGTGGGACGCAATGCTGCTCCTCTTCTCGCAGGCCTGTCAGCGGGATCTGACACCGCACTTCGACGCCTGGGGCGCGGAGCATTCCGACGCTGGTCGTGTTGCAGTCGGAGCGCTCCAACTGGAGCCCTGGATCGCCCCCGATGCGCCGGGACAAAGTCCGGCGGTCGAATCGGTGGAATGACCTCTAGTCGCCCCAGCTGGAACCAGAACTCGCAGGCTTCCCGAAGATTCGTCGCACCGGCGGTGCTTCTTCCTCGTATTCATCTTCATCGGCTTTGACCAGGGCATCCTGCACTGGCGTCGCGGGGGTGAAGAGCTCCGCCTCCGTCCGGTTCAGCAACAGCGCCAGGAGACGAGCTTCCACCGGGGAGGGGTCCACGACCCCCGCTTCGATACGCAGGAGTCGGGGCAAGGGGATTGCCGTATCGGTGGCGAGCTGTGGTGTCGAGTACCCCGACGCCACCCGAATCTCGTGAAAGGGAATGTCCCGGGGAGCCCGCTCAGGCTCTGCCGGGCTCATGGCCGCAGCGGTCCTGGCTCCCTGCGACTCTAACGGAGCGGCACCACCCCAGATGTCTGGATGGATTTCTTCAGGATTGCAGCGGAGCGCTTCCGCGAGCCGTTGCCAGGTCCGGGGCAATGCTGATCGGAGGCCTTTCTCCAGTGCGGAGATCGTGGCCGGCGCGACGCCACTCTTGTCGCTGAGTTCCAGTTGCGAAAAATCGCGCTTGATGCGCATGTTCCGCAACAGGCGTCCGCTTTCCCTGAGGTCCTCACTGGCCGGAGTTCGACGCGCCCGCAGACGCGGAGTACCTGCTCCTACTACTTTCAACTCCTCGGCATCAAACAGCTCTTCCACCTGGCAGTTCAATGCCGCAGCGATCCGTTGTTGAATCGCAGGACTCACGGTCCGACGTCCGGTTTCAAGCGCACTGATGACGGCCTGCTGGGTATCAGCAGCCCGGGCCAGTTCCCCCTGCGTCATCCCCCGACGAGTGCGCATCGCGCGGACTGAGTTCGACATGGCGGGAGGAGTGCTCGCTTTCAGCCTGGGTAGGTCGCTGCGGGAACTCTACGGTATTTCTGCTGGTAAGTCCGGAGCTTTGTTAGCGCAGTCAGCCGAATCCTGGCCAGTTCGGGCATGGTCATCTCCCGCCAGGGGCCTTTGAGCTTTTCCAGTGGTGTAGCTGCCGCTCCATCGAGCCCATAGTGGCGGATCAATAGTGACTGTTCTATGAGTGTTAGCTCGCCCTGAACATCGGGATCAGCCAGAAGTTCCTGAAGGATGTGACGCGGAAGCTCAGGCAGCGGGACATAGACCCCGCGTTCCTGCGCACTGACTTGATGGGAGTAGTAGGCTGGTTTGGCTGGCTTCGGCTTGGGGAGCGCTATCTTACGCTGTGGTGCGGCCGTAGTCACTGGTTGAGCCTCGTAAAGCGCCATCTGTGACTTAGCATGGGCTCGAAGAGTGTCGAGCGCTTTCTTTTCAATCTGACGGATGCGCTCCCGGGTCACCCCAAAGTGACGTCCAAGCTCATCCAGAGTCCACTTTTTCTCGTCGAGGAGTCCAAAGTGAAGCGCGATCACTCGCTGCTCCCGCTCATCCAGCAGGTTTAACTGCTCCCAGATCCAGTGTGTCTCCTCCTGGGCATCGATCAGTTCTTCCGGCGTGGGATGAGTCGACACCGGCCAGCACTCACCACAGGTTAGTGGCCCGTAAACAAAGAGCTCTGCCGCTGGAGACTCTGATTCATACCAGGGCTCCACTTCTTGCTGCGAAAGCGGATCATCTAAGAGTACTTCGAGAGAGCTGATACCGGACTCCCCGCGCAGCATGCCGATCAGGACTTCCGGAGTAATGTGCATTTTTCGTGCCTGAGAACTGATTTCCTCGGAAACAGAAACTCCTGACAGCCATGCTTTCCGCAGGCGGCTGAATTTTTCCAGTGCATGCACCGGCAGCCGTATCAACTCCCTATTGTTAGCGATATACCTCGTAATGCTCTGACGAATCCACCAGCTAGCATAGGTCGAGAATTTGGCTCCTTTAGTGGGATCGAACTTTTGCACCGCTCGCATGAGGCCAAAAACACCCTCCATGCAAAGGTCCTCCAACGGAAGTCCACCCCAGAGATGCTTTCTGGCAGTCCACATCACCAATCGCAGATTAGCGAGGATGATTCTTTCCCGGGCTCGTGCCAACTCAGCCCTTGAACTGGCATTGTGGAGCATCCAAAACAGGTGGCGTTCATTCGCAGCACTGAGCAAGGGTACACTTTGCCAGCAACGGCGGAGATACGCCTCAGGACAGTCCAGCGCTTCGGCTTCTGTTCTTAGCTGAGACGCAGTTATCTCACCAGTAATTCGCCGCCGCCGCCTTGGTTTATGCCTGACTTTTGGCTCCATGGCATATACCCGGGCATTCGGAAACAACTGCCGCAGCAAGGGATCTAACGATGGTGGAGCACTTGGCATAAGCACACTCCTCGGGGTAGTTCTCAGTTCCATGCTCTGCATTATACGCGAAATGCACGGCATATCCGGCCTTGATGGGGCCGATAAAAGGAAAGATCACTCCTGACTCAGGAAAGCCTGCATGACCTGCCCCAGCTCGGAGTTCTTGATCTTGTTCATCGCCCGGTTCCGCACCTGACGCACCCGCTCCCGGGTGATCCCTTCCATCCGGCCGATATCGTCCAGCGTCCGGACCTCCGCCCCATCCAGGCCGTAGCACATGCTGAGCACCCGACGCTCCCGGTCATCCAGCAGCGCCAGTGCCTGCCGCAACGTGGTGTCGCGGATGTTCGACAGCGCCCGTTCTTCCGGTGGCTGCATTTCGGCGTCGGCAATGATCTCTTTCAGGCTGTTGCCATCCTCATCACCAGCGATGGGCGAATCGAGCGACAAGGTCTTGCGCGAAATCTGCTGCAACTCAATCGCTTTCTCCAGATCGATCCCCATGGCATCCGCGATCGCCTGGAGCGGTACCTCCGCCCCTTCGTACTCCCGCTGGAGCTGCGCCTGAATCTTCGCGAACTTGTTGATGGTGTCGACCACATACACCGGCTTGCGGACCAGGGACCCCTGGTCGGCGATGATCCGGCTAAGGCGCTGACGAATCCACCAGCTGGAGTAGGTTGAGAACTTCCAGCCGAGGTCGGGATCGAACTTCTCCACTGCCTTGATCAGCCCGATGGTCCCCTCCTGCAGCAGGTCGAGGAAATCGACACCCCGGTTGGTGTACTTCTTCGCGGTCGCCACCACGAGACGCATGTTCGCCTTGATGAGCTTCTCTTTGGCCCGCTCGACTTCCCGCGGATCCGTGGAGTACTTCACGGTCATCGCCAGATGCCGCTCTTCCGGGAGGGTCAGGAGATTCACCCGCCCGACGTCTTTCAGGAAGAGCTTGACGCTGTCCTCTGATACTTCCTCTTCGTCGATGCGGGGACGGGGCTGGCGCGGTCCACCTGCCACCGCTTCATGCCGTGCCTTGCGCGACTGTTCCAGGCTCTCCTTGAGCGTTGGGATCGGGCGCTTCCCCTCGGACAGCAGTTGTGCGATCTGGCCAGTCGGCCCTTTCACGGTCTGGGCATATTCCGGACGGGGCTTCTTCGGAGCCGGCGCAGGCTCGGCAGCTGGAGGTGTTGCCTTCGTCGACTTCGTCGCTTTCTTCGCGGGAACAGTGGTCGCGGGAGCTTTCGCGGCGGGATCCGTCTGTTTGGTCACGACCTTCGCAGCTGGCTTTGCCGGTGTTTTGGCTGCGACCTTCGCCGCAGTCCTTGCCGGAGTTTTCGTCGTTGTCGCAGGAGTCTTCGCTGAAGCGGCGGGCTTTGACTTTGTGGCTGCCGGGGTGGCCGCGGTCCTGGGAGTTGTCTTTTTCGCGGCAGGCGCGGGAGCGGTCCTTTTGGCAACTGCCTTCGTAGCACCCGCCTGCTTCACGGCTGCTGGCTTAGTAGCTGCAGGCTTCGCAGGGGACGCTTTCGCGGCAGGCTTCGACGCGGCTGCGCTGGCAGGCTTCTTTGTGGCTGGAGTCACGTTGCGAGGCGTGGATTTTTTCGCGGTGACCGCGGCGGCGTCATCAGCATTCGTCCCGCTCTTCTTCGCGGCACGCTTAGGCGCAGCCTGTGGGGCATCGGTGGTCCGGGGCCGACGTGGCGTCTGCCCCTTGGGAGTCCCTGGTGTTTTTTTCGCAGTCGCCACGCTTGTGCCTCACAGGAAGAAGTCGCCGGGGATTATCCCTTATCCCAACACCGGGAGCCCGCAGAGTTCCCGGACAAACCAGCGATGGATGCGGGGATCCCCCACCACCTCCGGGTGGAAGGTGCTGGCGAGGAGCTTCCCCTGACGTACGACCACCGGGTCTGCCCCCAGGCTCGCCATGGTTTCCACGCCTCCCCCGAGGCTGACAAACTTCGGTGCCCGGATGAAGTGCGCATGCAGGGGGACCGCATCGCCGAAGCCTTCCATGGGGATATCGGCCTCAAACGACGCCACCTGCCGGCCGTAGGCGTTGCGCTCGATGACGACATCCAGGACGCCCAGGTTCTGTTGCCGCGTGGGGAGCACCTCCCGCGCCAGGAGAATCGCCCCCATGCAGGTGCCGTAGGCCGGCAACCCGGCGTTGAGTGCGGTGGTCAGTGGCTCCCACCAGCCGAGGCGATCAAAGTGCCGGAGCAGGGTGGTGCTCTCCCCACCAGGCAGGACCAGCCCCGCGAGGCCCGGCAGATCGGCGGGGAGCCGGACCATCCGGACCGGGACACCCAGCGACTCCAGCACTTTTGTGTGCTGCTCCACATTGCCCTGGAGCGCCAGGACTCCGATGGGGGAGGCGGTCGTGGTCACGGGCGGGAGTGTACCGGCCAGGGCCTGTTGCGCCCAACAGGAGTGTGTACAATGCCGTCGGCCCGGCGGCTCCGCACACGACTGACGGATATCGGAGTCGATGCGTCGCCGGGACCGGAGATGGTATGCGGACGCTCCTCAGCCTCGTCATAGCCCTGCTGCTCTTCGGCGCCTACACCGGCGCTGTCACTGTGTTGCATCAGGTGCTTCCATTTGGGTACTGGCTCGCGATTCCCCTGTTAGGACTCGGAGCACTTGGCGCAGGCTGGGTGGCGGGATGGAACGGGCGGGATGCTTTCAGTGGCATTGCCAGCGGGGTCCTGACCGCGCTGGCACTCTGGTTTGTCGATCAGCACTCCACGGTCTGGGCGACGACGGTCTTTCATGCTCCACTGAACACGCTGAACAGCGATGAGGTCCTCCTCGGACTCTCCCTGACGTTGTTTGGCTTTCTGCAGGGTGCCCGATGGGGGGAAGTCGCGAGTCTGCGTCAGTTGCGTCATTCGCTGCATCAGGCGGCGGGTGTCGCGCCAGGGACCGGTCCCTGGCCCATCGATCCTCCACCGGGGGACTTTTCCTGACAGTCATGGTCGGTCACAGCAGACCAGGGTCGCCCGACTCCTGGTGCTGGCTGCCTGTCTCAACGAAAGAGCCTTGCAATGCGCACTCTGGAGTCCCCGCTGTGGGGACGTCTTGGCGAGGCGGAAGCCGCGCTGCTGAATCAGGTCCGGTCCCGTCGTAACCGACGGGAGTCGTATCGTCGGATGCTGGAAGACGCCCTCTTCCTGCAGCAACTGTATGAGCCCGAAGAGACCCCGGTGGAACATGTCATCGACCAGGACCTCCAGCGCGAAATCCTGCAGTGGCTACAGGCAGTCTCGCCCCGAATCCCCTTTGGTATCCCGACCCGTCAAATCATCCCCCGCGATGAAGAGACCCTGGAAATCATCCTGCTGGATCTCCGGGGGCAGGCACCACCCCGGGCTCTCGCGGCCCTGACCAGGGCAGCGGAGGATCTCCAGCAGGCACGGCAGGTCCTCGGACTCGCGGTCGTGCACGGGACATCGGCGCAGACGGACATGCTCCAGCTCACGATTCATCGATGGCTCAACAGTCAGGGGCGCGCCGCACATCTGCAGGCCGCCCCGAGCAGTAACGGCACCATCCTCGCGTTTGACACGCAACGACTCGGCGCGCTGACACCCGCTGCCGCGCCACCCGTGCCGCTCGCGCTGGAGGTCGCCACCTTGCGGGAATTGCTGACCATCAGTGGAGGGAACCCGGATCAGGTCCGGGTCCCCTCGGCCACCGGCGGCTTTTACATGAACGATGACACCGAGCGCCCCAAGAAGAAGCGGCGGCATCGCGGTCGGGGGAGTCGCCACGGGCGATGAGACGGCTGGCCCCCCGGAATGGCGCTTGTTCCACCAGAAAATTAGCGGTATAGTGCTCGTTCTGCACCAACGCCGAGGAGGACGCCAAGGGTCGTGGAAGAAGGCAACGTCAAGTGGTTTGATACCGACAAGGGCTACGGGTTCATCACCAGCCCCGGCGGCGAGGACGTCTTCGTCCATTTCACCGCCATTCCCGGGGAGGGCTACCGTGTCCTGAATCAGGGCGACAAGGTCCGCTTCGATAAGGTCCAGGGGCAGAAGGGGCCACAGGCCCGCAATGTCATGAGCTACAGCGCTCGCCGACTCTTCAAGCGCCTCTAAGCCTGACACGCCCACACCAGCCCCGCTGGTCCGCAAGACTGACACGGCGGACGCTCCCAACAGGGAGCGTCCGTTTTGCATTCCTCCCGCTCCTGACCGCGTATCATGGAGCAGGCCTCGTGACTTCCCGAAGGGACCCCCTGCTGCATGGCCACCAAAGTGACCGATCCGTTCGACCCCACCCTCCTCGATGAGCCGGAAGGCGCGGCCTTCCGGCTGACCAGCATCGAACGCCACCTGGTGGATCAGGGCCTCATCGACCTCCCCGGCCTCCGGGTCCATCAGGTCCGGGCTATGGAGCGGGGCGTCCCGATCGAAGAACAGCTCCTCGATGCCGATGCGGTTCCCGAAAGCGCAATCCTCGCCTACAAGGCCGAAAAATTGGGTGTGGATTACATCGATCTGGAGGGGCTGGAAATCGACCCCGCCATCGCCACCCTCCTCCCACAGGAGTTCTGCCTGACCCAGCGGGTCTTTCCTGTCCAGCTCGATGGCAACACCCTGGCAGTCGCCATGGTGGCCCCCGGTGACCGGGCCATCCGTGACCGGATCCTCAGTACGACCGGACATAAGGTGAAACCCCTCCTGGCGACCCGGGGCAGTGTCGCCAAGAAGCTCTTCGAGTACTCCGCCCACTTTCGCCGACGCCAGATCGATCACCTGCTGAAGACAGTCGAGAACCAGGACACGGGCCTCTCCCGTCGCCTGGGGCTTGAGATTGCTTCCATTCGGGATGTCGCCACCCAGGCCCCGATTGTGAAGACGGTCAATCTGCTGATTCTCAAAGCCCTCCAGATGAACGCATCCGACATCCACCTTGAGCCGACCCGTGATGAACTCCGGGTCCGATTCCGGATCGATGGCGTCCTGCAAACGGTCCAGCCGATCCCGCTCGACCGGGCGGAGCAGCTCATCAGCCGCATCAAGATTCTGTGCGACATGAACATCGCGGACCGTCGCCTCCCCCAGGATGGGCACTTTCAGGTCCGGATTGAAGGCGAGGAAATCGACTTTCGCGTGGTGGTCACCCCGACCATCAATGGCGAAAAGGCGGTGCTTCGGATTCTCAACCGGAACAACGTGGTCCTGGATCTGAAGTACCTCGGCTTCCACCCGGAGTTGCTGGAGTCCCTCCGGCCCCATCTGGAAAAGCCCAACGGCATCATCGTCATCACCGGCCCCACCGGGTCCGGGAAAACAACCACCCTGTACTCTGCCTTGCGCTCGCTCAATTTTGTGGAGCGCAACATTACGACCGTCGAGAATCCAGTGGAATACCGGATGGACGAGGTCACGCAGATTCAGGTCCACACCGACATCGGCCTGACCTTCGAGCATGTCCTCCGCTCGGTCCTCCGCCAGGACCCCGACATCATCCTCATCGGCGAGATCCGTGACCTGGAGACCGCCCGCATCGCGATCCAGGCCTCGCAAACCGGTCACCTGGTCTTCGCGACCCTGCACACCAACGATGCCCCCTCAGCAATGACCCGCCTGCTGGACCTCGGGGCGGAACCGTATCTCCTGGCATCGACTATTCGCTGCGTCCTCTCCCAGCGACTGGTCCGCAAAATCTGCCGTTTCTGCAAAACCGAGTACGAGCCCGAGGCGGTTTACCTCGCACGGCACGGCCTGACCCTTGATCCTCCGCAAACGACCCTCGCATATGGTCGCGGCTGTCAGCACTGCTTCAAGAGCGGCTTCCAGGGGCGCATCGCGATGGGCGAGCTCATGGTGATTACTGACCGGGCCAGTGAGCTCATCATGGCCCGCGCCAACGCCCGGCAGATTCGGACGCAGGCGCTGGCCGATGGCATGATCCCGCTCACTTCCCAGGGCTACCGCCTGGTGAAGGAGCATGTCACGACCCCGGAAGAAGTGGAACTCCACGGCGCTTAAAGCGCTCAGGCAGCCCGGGCAGCCGCCGTTCCCTCCTCCACGATCTGCCCATCCCGCATCTGGATGATCCGGTCCGCTTCGGCGGCCATGAGCCGGTCGTGCGTCACCATGCAGATCGTGACATTCCGTTCGTTGCAGAGCTGCCGGAACAGCTGCATCAGTTCCAGCCCGGTAGCGCTGTCGAGATTCCCCGTCGGCTCATCCGCAAGGAGCAGCATCGGTTGATGCACCAGCGCCCGGGCGATGGCCACCCGCTGGCGCTGCCCCCCGGAGAGTTCCCGGGGTAGATGCTGCGCCCGATCTGCCAGATCCACCGCCGTCAGCAATTCCTGGAGCCCTTCCCGTCGTACCGGCGCTCCCCCAAAGAGACCTGGCAGCGCGATGTTCTCGGCGACTGTCAGGGTCGGGACCAGGTGAAACTCCTGGAAGATGAAGCCGATGCGATCCCGGCGCAGACGTCGCCGCCCTTCCTCGCCAAGACGGGTGACATCCGCCCCCGCGATTTCACAGCGACCCGCAGTCGGGCGATCCATCGTGCCGAGTATGTGCAGCAGGGTCGATTTCCCGCTCCCCGACGGTCCCATCAGGGCGACAAACTCACCGGCCTCGATGGTCAGGTCCACCCCCCGCAATGCATGGATGGTCTCTGCTGGCATCTGAAAGACCCGGGTCAGTCCCTCACACAGCACCACTGGTGTCGTCATGGCTATTCCCCTTTCCTGATGGCATCGATCGGATTCAGCAGCGACGCGCGCCAGCCCGGCCAGGTCCCCCCGAGCAGTCCCACCAGCACTGCGCCGCCCAGGGAGAGCAGCATGATTTGCGGGGTAATCGCCACGAGGGAACCGCTCGGCGCAAAGGGCATCACCTGTTTGATGCCGCTTTCCACCAGCGAGGTCCCGCCAAAGGCCAGGCCGATGCCCACCACGCCCCCCAGCAGCGCGATGATCAGCGTCTCCAGCCAGATGCTCTGAAAGACATCCCAGCGCGATGCTCCCAGCGCCCGGAAGACTCCGATCTCGGTGGTGCGCTCAAAGACCGCCATCAGGATCGTGTTGGTGAGCCCCAGCAGCGCCACCAGCATGGCCACAATCGCGATGGCGTACACCAGCACTTCCGCTGTGCTCACCAGACGAAGGATCGTGCCTTCTACTTGTGCCAGCGTCACTACCTGGATGTTCGGGATGTCGAAGACCGCATCGACAAAATCTGGCAGCGTCTTGAGGTCCTTGAGCTTGACCCCGATACCGGTGATCTGCCCGGGCTTGTCGAACAGTTCCTGGGCCTTGGCAAGAGGCAGGAAGGTGGTGCCATCGTCTTCGGTGCCGGTCCGGGCCAGCACGCCGGCGACCACCATGACCCGGTCGAGGGATTCGATGTACATCTCATCCCCGGCCTTTCGTGACTCCAGTTCTGCGGCCTCGTAGCCCAGGATGACTTCATCGGCGTCAGGCGCTGAGAACCACCGCGACCCATCTTCGACAAACTTCAGCCACGGCTTCAGGTCGAGGAAGGTCTCATCGATGCCGTAGAAGAGCTGCATCCGGCCATCCTCAGTGAAACCAGCCTGCATGAGGAGCGGCGTTTGCGAGGCGATGAACTCCCCTCCAAGTGCGGCGATCTCCCCCAGCGCCACGTCATCGATGTAGTACGGGATATCGCCTCCCTTCATCAGCAGCGTCGCCGCTTCATAGGGACACCCCTTCGCTGTCACCAGGACCTCGTAGCCCATGTTCGCGAGGTCTGCCTGCAGCGCCTTGCGGTAGCCCACGTTGAATCCCAGCAGGCTGACCAGGACCGCAATGGTGAGCGCGACCCCGCCGATGGTGAGACCGCTCCGGATCGGCTGCCGCAGCAGATTGCGGAGCGAGAGTTGCCAGAAACTGGTCATGACAGCACCACCCCCTTGCCCATCACTTTCCAGCTGCTGTTGTCGCGCTTCAGTGTCCCGGTGATGACTCCTGTCTTTCCGGCACTGTCTTTGGGAATCGTGAAGATGGCTCCCATTTGCAGGTCAATGTAGAGTTTGCCTTCCGCGGCATTCTCTGCGTCTTCCAGATAAAACCAGCACCCCATGTCCTGGCAGACCTGGCCTAGGCGTCCTGAGACAGTCACCTGCTGATCTTCGAGTGATGCGGCCTGTTCCAGCAGCGTGTGGACCGGCATAGGTGTTGCCGTCACTGCCGCCCCGTAGCTGCGGGGTTCGGCGGCCTGCGTTTTGCCACCAGTGCTGCAGGCGGCCAGAACCAGCACGCCAAGCAGCAGCATTACCATGACCGAGCGACTCGTTGTCATGACAGCACCACCCCC
This sequence comes from bacterium, assembly GCA_022072165.1. NCBI lineage: Bacteria > bacterium. The sequence goes on from JAJVIF010000001.1 coordinate 1,771,605, forward strand.
CGCCCGATCAGCTTCCAGCCGTTGTTGTTTTTCGCTACCCGGCCCTGTACCACCGCCCGCTTGCCGGCGCTCGTGTTCGGAATCGTGAAGACCGCGCCACCCTGCAGGTCGATGTAGATCTTCACGGGTTGTCCGGACTCCGTCCGGGCGTCGGGATCGGTCAGGAAGAACCAGCAGCCCATGTCGCAGACATGTCCGAGCACCCCTTCCAGCGTCACGATTTCTCCTTCCAGTGCGGTCGCCTGTTCAAGGAACGTCTGGACCGCCATTGGCGTGCCGGTAACTTCTCCGCCGTAAGGCGTCCCTTCGCGCTTCACCGGTGTCCCGGTCGGCTTCTGACTCGTTGACTTCGATGGTGGTGAAGGCGGATCCGCCTGCGCTTGGGGCTCGTCAGTGGCGGGCGGTGTCGCTGCTGGTTCGGGCACGGTGGCCGGCGCATCACTTCCCGCTGCCGCAGGCGCTGGATCGGGTGCCCCAAGGTCACTGGGAGCCGACATCTCCCGGGCAGGCAGAGTCTCCCTGACCGGCACGCCCTCTGAAGCATCTGGCTTCGCATTCTGCTGACACCCTGTGAGGAGTACCAGTCCGAGTGTCAGAATCAGGAATTTCGTGCTCATACAGCACCTCCGGCAGTGGAGGCCCAGCGCTGAAGCCCGGCACCCCCCTGGTAGTAATGATCAAAAAGCATGAGGACCTTCTTGAGCCCCCAAAGGGTCTCGGTGAGATCCGTTTGCGCCTCCGGTGATGGAGCCGTGATCCCCTGGACCTTCACCGCCTTTGACGGTTCTGTAGGCCAGTGACGAAAGTCATCGAGCGACAAGCCCTCGAACTGGCGGAGAAACGAGGGGTCTTTGAGCTGCTGGCTGTAGGGCGCAGAGAGCCGCTGGTAGTAGATGGAGCGAATCTTGCCCTGCGGGTCGGTGATGGCGATGACCTGCAGACTGCCGTACTTCCCCTTCTGGGTCGCCCCAAAGAGGTAGCCCGTCAGTTCCTTGCCCTGCAGGACCGGATAGAACGCGTGCTGGATGTCGTACTCCGCGTACGTGTCCAGTCCGCGTCCATAGAGCTTTTCAAAGCGGGTCCGAAAGGCCGGACCGCCCTGCGCCTGCACCGATTTGAACTCCGTGCGGTATCCCGATGATGTGGGGAACGCCTTGCGGACATCCCGATCCGGGTCGTTCAGACTGCATGAGACAGCGGCGTGGGCAGGGGCCATGAAGAGTGTTGCGAGGAGTAACAGGCTCAGGGTCGGCAGCCAGCGCATTCGCGAGTGAAAGGTCATGACAGAGGTCCTCCCGGAACTCAAAGTCCGAAGTAATACAGCTGAAACAGGAGGCGCTCCTCAGGATCGCCGGTGATGGTGTCGAAGGCGTAGCCGGCCAGGAGCCGGGCCGTGAGGGCGGGGTTGATGCGGTAGCTCGCCTGTCCCGACAGTTCGATGAAGTCGTCCTGCAGGTCTGGCGACCGCCAGACCCTTTCGCCCTGCAGCGCCCAGGTCCAGCGCTCATGACGCAGTGGCTGATACTCCCAGCGGAGCCAGAGACTTCCCATCAGGTCGCCGTCATCGGTCCCCACCGACCCTTCCGCGTACCAGGTCGTCTCCCCGTCCCATCGGGTGTAATCCCCACCGATCCGCAGGATGTCCATCGCCTCAGGCAGCCCACCTGATGTCAGCGACATCCCGTCATGCTCCTCGTGCGGATCGTTGCGCGGCACATACTCCCCGTGACTCCCGGGGACGACTCGTCCGGCAGCGAGGGATATCCCCCAGGCGTCCCCGTCGCCGCCCCGGGGCGATCCGACTCGTCCCGCCAGCAGCCAGCTGTCGTTACTGCGTTGAGGCAGTTGTTCTGAGAAGTCGCCGGTCAGGAGCGCGAGGCGGTAATCCACGGCATCGAGTTGCCCGTGCATGGCCGTGCCCCAGCTCCAGAGATCGCCGATGTTGTGATGACCGTTGGACTGCAGCAGGGTCCCGTGGGTGTCCAGCACCGGCTCCAGGCCGTAGGGGATCTCAAACTTTCCAACTTGCCAGTTCGCCCGCCCCTGATCGCCCCGCAGGCTGAACCAGAGGGACATCAGGTCCGGATCCAGCCGGTCATGCTCCGGGTCGAAGTAGACCCGCGCCTGGAGCCCTGCGGTCGCCCAGTCGCCCCCTTCGCCGGAGAACTTGTAAAGCCAGTCGATACCGGCGCTCGTCTGGGGATGCGACCGCATCAGGTCGAAGTCGCCGTTATAGAGCCCGCCACTCAGGATGAACTCCCGGTAGAGCACCTGCGTATCACTCCACGCCGCACTCGCCGACAGCACCAGCACAAGGGGGACCGACAGGCAGAGACTTCGCCAGCGGTGATGTCTTTGCATAACTCACGCTTCCTTTCAGGCCAGGGCTGCCTGGAGCATGGCTTCAGCGGTCAGCGCACACAGAGGCACAGCCGCAATAGCCACCCCACAGGGCAGCAGAAGGTCCCGATCACGGGGCACACGTTGGCCCCAGGAAGCTAGAAAGCAGGCGGGATAACGAGGGTGCGGGGAGCCAACTGGTCCAGCATGACCGGCTCCGCAAACAACATATGGTGATTCGGCGTCACAGTGAGAAGCCCAGTCGCCGGGAGCACTGGCGTGGCAGGGGTCACCATCGGGCAGCAGCACTTGCGCCCTCCCTGTCCGGCAGGACAGTGGGACCCTGGCTCTTCAGGCGATTGCTCATCAGTCGTGCTCGCAGACTCAGGCACGCTGCAGCAGTCTGACACTGATGGCGCTGACTCTTCGACCGACTCATGGGTCTGCCCAAAGTGAAGCGATTGCATCGGGCAGCTCTCGACGACCGGGGCATAGGCCCAAACTACGCTCCCCATCCCCCAGAGCAACAGCGCTATGCACTGGACGAGAGCCAGCGGACGCCGATACTGTTGGACGAGTCGCCGAAGCATGATCTAATTCTACCCTCCTTCTTGTGGGACCTCAAGGACGGGACAAAGTTCAGGCTCCCCTCATGCCCCCTGAGATGTGGCGCTTTCCCCCTTGACCTGTTCCACATCTATGGTATCTTTACGGCACCAGCACCACCAAGAGGGGGCTATCGCTGGTGGAGGTGACACATGCCTAAAGAAACTAAGTTCTGCATCGAAGGGACCGCCTGCCCCGTCCAGCGGACCCTCGCGGTGATTGGGGATAAATGGACGGTCCTCATCCTGCATCAGCTCATGGATCGCGGCACCCTCCGTTTCGGTGAGTTGCGACGGGTCCTGCCGGGCATTACCCAGAAAGTCCTGACCAAACAGCTCCGGACCCTGGAGCAGGATGGCCTGGTCGCACGACAGGTCTATGCGGAGGTCCCGCCCCGGGTGGAGTACACCCTGACTGACCTCGGCTGGACGCTCGAAGGAGTCTTCCAGTGCATGGCCGCCTGGGGCCTGAAGTACGCCGATGAGGTGGCGGACAACCGCAAGTCCGCGATCATGGGGATCCCCCGGGAATCGACCCCAGCCGCCAAAGGACGTCAGCGACCGGTCCATGAGCCTAGCACGGCCATCGCCGCCTAGGGCACACGCACGAAGCTGCGAGTCTGCACACCCGCCGGAGGTCCCGGCGGGTGCTCTATGTTTGTGGGACTCCCCACGCCCCTTTGCTACCCTCCGTGTATGTCCGCACGCATCGATTCCGACGCTCTCGCCCGGTACAAAGCCGCCCTGGCAGCTGGAAGCCAGCGCCAGGAAGTCTTCACCACGCCGGGGGGACGAAAGCTCCACGCCGCCAACTTTGACATCGACCTGGAGCGCCTCCCGGACGAGCAGCAGACCGCCACCGAGCTTCCCGGCGAGTTTCCTTTCACCCGGGGAATCCATCCGGGGATGTACCGCAGCCGCCTCTGGACCATGCGCCAGTACGCCGGCTTCGGCGATGCCGACAGCACCAACGCCCGGTATCGCTATCTCCTGGCGCATGGACAGTCCGGGCTGAGTGTGGCGTTTGATCTCCCGACACAGCTCGGCCTCGATTCTGATCATCCACTCGCCTGCGGGGAGGTCGGACGCACCGGAGTCGCCATCGACTCCATCGAGGATATGCGCCGTCTCTTCGCCAGCATCGACCTCGGCAAAGTCTCCACCTCCATGACCATCAATGCGCCGGCGACTGTCCTGCTGGCGCTGTATATCGCGGTCGCCGATGAGCAGGGGGTCCCCCGGGATCAGCTGCGCGGCACGATCCAGAACGACATCCTGAAGGAGTATGTCGCCCGGGGCACCTACATTTACCCAGTCGAACCCTCGATGTTCCTGGTGACCGACTCCTTTCGCTTCTGCAACGAGCAGGTCCCCCGCTGGAACCCGATCTCCATCAGCGGGTACCACATCCGGGAGGCCGGCGCGACTGCGGCGCAGGAACTCGCGTTCACCTTCAGTCATGGCTGCGCCTATGTGGGGGCCGCCCTCGCTGCCGGACTCGAACTGGAAACCTTCGCCAAAACCCTCAGCTTCTTCTTTAATGGTCACAATCACTTTTTGGAGGAAGTCGCAAAGTTCCGTGCGGCACGCCGTATCTGGGCGCATCTAATGCGCGACAAATTCGGTGCGACCTCCGATGAGGCCTGTCGCTGCCGGTTCCATACACAAACGGCCGGGTCGATGCTCACGGCCGAAGAGCCGCTGAACAACATCATCCGGGTCACCCTCCAGGCCCTGGCAGCGGTCTTGGGAGGCACCCAGTCACTGCATACCAACGGCTACGACGAAGCCCTGGCATTGCCGACCGAAGCCTCCGCCCGGATCGCCCTGCGGACCCAGCAGATCATTGCTGCCGAGTCCGGCGTGGTCGACATCGTGGACCCCATCGGCGGGAGCTACACCATCGAGATCCTTACCGCGCAGCTGGAGGACGACGTGCAGTCGTACTTCGGCGAGGTTGCCCAACGGGGGGGCGCGGTCCAGTGTGTCCGGGATGGGTACTTCCAGCGGGAGATTCAGCGATCGGCCTATCAGTGGCAACGGGAAGTGGAGACCGGAGCACGGCAGGTGGTGGGCGTCAACGCCTATCGCCAGGAGGCCATCAGTGCCGGGGCCAGCGACACCGCGCATCTCTTGCGCGTTGATCCCGCCCTCGAACAGGCGCAGTGCGACCGGGTCCGCGACCTGCGGGCACGTCGCGATGCCAGGGCCGCAGCCGCCGCACTGGAAGTGGTGCGACAGACTGCCCTGACTCGGGGTCCGATGGTGGAGACCTTCATCGATGCCGTCAAAGCGAACTGTACCGTCGGCGAAATCTGCGGCGTACTGCGCGAGGTCTTCGGCGAGCATCAGGAGCAGGTCACGCTATAACCGATGGCCCCACTTCATCCCGCAGACGCTCCACCAGTTGCGGCATCGTCAGCCAGATCAGTGGACGCCCAGTCAGTCGGCAGTACTCCATGATGAAGAGCAGATTGTTCACGACCGCCTCCGCTGCGAAGGCGACCAGCGGGAAGGCGTCCGCCACCTCCGGCGGCACATCCAGTGTCTCCACCGGATGCATCAGAGCGATGAGCAGATCCTGAGTCGGCAACCAGGCTTCCATCGCGGGCTGCAGACATTCCGGCAAGAATCCGAGATTCAGATAGCGTTCCCGTGGAGCTACATCGGTTGGTCCCTGCACCGGCAACATGGAAAAGGGAATCTCCCACAGCGCAGCGGGATCGGTCGCGACCGGCTGCTGATAATCGTCGGGGTCCGGCTGATACGGCATCCGTGGAATCCGCGACCAGTCATGCGCTGGTGGATCGGTGCGTCGACGCCCCGGCAGGGCCGTACAATCGGCGGCGAACCCGAGGTCCCGCAAGGTTGCCATGAGCAGCGGGGTCATGTGCGCTTCCCCGACCCGGGACACCGACACTCGCAGCGGCAAGGTCGCGAGGCGACGCCCCGCCGACAGCATCATGGCGGCATTGGCGACATCATCGGTCTGTGCTTCCCAGCGCCCTTCGCTCAGGCGATAGCAGTGCGGATGAAAGCCGATGGCATCCCCGGCCTGCTCCCAGGCCATGAGGAGCGGCAGCCACTCCTCGAAGCAGGCCAGCGGGTCCCCCAGGGTCGCCCCGATCTGGTTGTCCGCCCGGACAAACCAGGTAACCCGCCCGGCATCCGCCGTGACCCGTCGCACCAGTCGCTGCAGTAGTCCCGCCTGGTCAAAAATCGCCTGCCATCGTTGCCGATCCCCATGCTCGGCAAGGGGACCGTTGCAGCAGTCGGCGGTGAGGACCAGCGTGAGTGGACGGAGTGGTTCTACAGCCATGACACCAGAGCGTAGCAGGCTTGCTCCATAGCGCTTCTATAATTGCTATGCCCGTGAGCGAGACACCAACTCCCACCCCTGATCCTCCCAAGCCACTTGCCCCGGTGGAGCGCCGCGCTTCGGGATTGCTGCAGGCCCTCAGGCGACATCCGGAAGATGAGGACCCCGCCCAGGTCGCACAGTTCAGCACCACCTTGGTCATGGTCTGCATCGGGGTCATCGGCGCGACCGGCACGATGCTCTCCATTAGCTCCCAGCGTGATCGTCCCCTCCCCCATACCGACTTCCTGATCGCGTCGCTGATTTTGGGGGCCCTCAGCCTGGTGCTGATCCTGCTGTCGCTGGCGCAGCTCCGACTCGGGCAACAGTTGCTGGTGACTTTTCGACGGGCAGCGCTGAGTGCCTGCATTTTCTCGCTGGTCCCGCTCCTGCTGTTTGCAGGACTCAACTTCGCCCAGCGCGACTCCACCGCCAATCAGGCCGCGGACCTCTTTCGGGTCACGCTCGACCCTTCGATCGCCCGGGACCTGCCACGCACCGTGACCCCCGATCCGGAGTTCCAGGCCATGCTCCGGGGCAACAGTCTGAAGCCGCCGATCAGTGACTTCGGTGGCCCGATTCTGGAACGCCGCACGTCCCCGCTCGCCGGTCTGGCACGACGTGTCGCGCAGCCGATGTTCAGCGCCGGCGGTTCGCTCCCCGGTCCCAAAGAAGTCGAGGCCGAGATCAAGCAGCGTCTCGTCCCGGAGCTCCTGGCGGTCCGGCAGGAACTGAACGATCACCATCACGGGTCCAAATACAGCACGGTGCTGGTCGAGCCCTGGACCACTCCGGAGCTCTACGAGTTTCAGTACTACATCTATGGCGATGATGCCCGAGTGGCCGCCTGGCAAAGCGAAGAGGAGAGCGACTACCTCCCCCTCTTCCACGAATGGCTCCGGGGTCTGCTCACCCGTTTCATTCTGCAGACCCACGAGCAGCCCCTGGGTGCCGGACTCGCTCAGGGAGATGCGCAAGTCTGGCAGACCACCTTCGACACCTGGTTTTTCGAGCATTACCTGCCTCCCCCATCGACCCAATTTGCCCTGGGCATCCTGACACTACCCCTGACGCCTCCAACAACAGATGCCTATTCAGCCCCCTCGCCAGCGCTGGTGTCGGTCCTCACCGGGTCAGATTCGATCCATCAGGATCCCTACAACTTCTGGCTCGCTCCCCGCTTCTATCTGAAGCTCGGTCCGCTTACCCAGGAGGTGTTGCAGGGCGCCTTGATGACCAGCATCGATGGCACGACCACCAGCGCTGGCATCGAACGGCGTATCGTGCAAACCCTGCTCTTCAACTTCATTGGAGCAGGGAGTGCCATCCGGGAACTCCATCAGGCTTCGCGCACGGCATTGCCGGCAGTCGATCCGCAAACCGAACCCGAACTCTATGACTTCTTCGTCTGGCTCTCTCAGGACCCGCTGACCACCGAGCAATGGCAGCGCTCCGACACAGACCATGCCGCGCCTCTCCTGTTGAGCTGGCTGGTGCAGTTACATACGCGCTTTGCCCTCTACATCACTGAGGACCCTGACCGCCTGTCCCGCTTTAAGCAGTTCACTGCCGATGAATGGCACGATGCCTACGCCACCTGGTTCCTGGAGCATCACGCTTCCACGATGCAGCAACCCTGACCTCTATACGCCTGATTCGGCAGCCGATGGGAGTCGTGGCGTCAGACCCAGCGACTGTTCCAGCCAGTGAGCGATCCCGAAAAGCCGGGCATCCTGAAGCCGCCCGGACATCAGGTGCATCCCGATCGGCAGGCCGTCTTCGCTCCATCCCACTGGCAGACTCAGCGCCGGGACTCCGGTGAGATTCGCCGGGATGGTGAAGAGGTCGTTGAGGTACATCGCTACCGGGTCATCCAGCTTGGCTCCCAGTGCGAAAGGCATCGTGGGAGTTGTGGGGGTCAGGATCACGTCAACCTGCTCAAAAAAGGTTGCGAACTGCTGCTGCAACAACGTCCGCACCTGACTGGCTTTCCCATAGTACGCATCAAAGTAGCCCGCCGAGAGGACGAAGGTTCCCAGCAGGATGCGTCGCGTGACTTCGGGGCCAAAGCCCCTGGTCCGGACCGCCGCGTAGTACTCCGGCAGCCCTGCATGGGCATCGACTGAGGTCGGCCCGAACCGGATACCGTCATACCGAGCCAGATTGCTGGAGGCTTCGGCTGGCGCCAGGATGTAGTAGACCCCCACCGCCTGTTCCAGCAATGGGCACTGGAGCGTGACGATCTCGGCACCGGCAGCGGCCAGGCGATCCCGGGTCGCTTCATAGGCGGCCCGTACGGTGGGGTCTATTCCAGAAGTCGCTTCAACCTCGGCAAACAGCCCAACCCGTGCACCCCGCAGATCGGTCTGCCCCCAGAGGCTCGCTTCCAGTGGCGCGGGTGCGGGAAGGGTCGTGGCATCCCGGGGATCGGGACCCGCCATGACTTCATACAGCCGAGCTGCGTCACGGACAGTCCGGGTGAAGGTCGCCGGATGATCGAGGCTGGAAGCGAAAGCGACCAGCCCATAGCGCGAGTACCGCCCATACGAAGGCTTGAAGCCCACCAGTCCTGTGAAGGCTGCTGGCTGACGCACGGAGCCGCCGGTATCGGACCCCAGGGCGAACGTCGCCATCCCTGCCGCCACTGCCGCCGCGCTCCCTCCAGAAGAGCCCCCCGCTGTCCGGGAGGGATCCCAGGGATTCCGGGTGACTCCATAAGCACCATGTTCGGTGGAAGAGCCCATCGCAAACTCATCAAGATTCGTTTTCCCGACACACGACGCTCCCGCAGCCAGCAGGCGCTCTACCACAGTCGCGGTGTACGCAGGCCGGAATCCGTCCAGGATGCGGGACGCGCAGGTGCATTGGCTTCCGGCCAGCGCGAAGTTGTCCTTCAGCGCAAAGAAGCTGCCGATGAGTGGTCCGCTGGGGGCGCCGGTCCAGGGATGGTCGTAGCGACTCTCCAGATAGGCATGGACCACTGGCTCGAGCGCGCGGAACTGCGTGGCATACGACGCCAGGATCGCGTCGGGGATGTCCCCCCCTTCCACCCGATCGCGCAACTGTTCCAGATCATCGAAGACTCGCATCATCGCTATCCCTCCTCCCCGGCAGACCCTTTGAGGACCCGGGGAACTGAGAGGTATTCGTGGTCTCGTCGTGCAGATGGCGCCAGGGCCGAGTCGGTCGACAGCGATGGCACCGGCGTATCGGGACGGGGTGTCAGGGTGAGGTCCGGGAAGCTTGCCAGGACCGCCTCGATCGCGGAGGTGTCGACATTCCGGAGTCCTTCAAAGAGGACAAGCACATTCTCCAGTTGCCCGGCGTAGGACTCCAGGGCATCCGGGGGGATGTCGAGCCGCGCGAGATGCGCCAGATGGGCGAGGTCGTCCGGGGTCAGGGCCACAGGTGCGGTCATGTCGGCGATTATGCACCGCCCCCGTGCTATCGTCCCTACTGAAGGCCCATGTCTGTCAGCCACCCCTACGATGCCGATGGCGATCTCCCGCTGCCGCCTCTCCCGCAGCGCGCCTCCGCGCTCGACATCTCATCGGTGGTCTCGGTCGAACTCCAGGCGGATGTCGCCGACCCCCTGTGTGTCACCTTTCAGGCGGCGAGCTGTCATTTCGCCGGCCGTGGAGCAGCCGCCCTTCTGGCCCTCTGTCAGGCCCTGAACGAAACGGGCGGCGAGGTGCTGATCCCATCGCTGGTCTGCCCCAGTGTCCCGCTGGCGATCATGCTCGGCGGACTGGTGCCGGTCTTTTGCGATGTCCTCCCCGGCGATGCCACCATCAATCCCGCCGCTGCCGCCGCCGCGATTACACCGAAAACGGTCGCGATCGTCGCGGTCCATCTCTACGGGCATCCCTGTGACCTCACCGCGCTGCGGGCACTGGCGGATCAGCATCATCTGCTCCTCATCGAAGACTGCGCCCAATCCATAGGGCAACTTTCTGATGATATCTGGCTCGGCAGAGTCGGCGATGCCGCCCTCCTGAGTTTTCATCCTTCGAAGATTCTTCCAGCTGCCGGAGGTGGTGCCCTCCTCCTGCGCGAGGGGGCGGCAGACCTTGCACCCCGGGTCGCCCATGCGATCCATGCGTTTCCTGATGAATCACCGCTGACCACGGAGCAGAACACCGACCTGGTGCGTCGGGGCAACGCCATCCTCAACACGGCCCGCCTCGACCCCTCGTATGCCTCGCGGTACCGGACCCTCATGGGGGATCTGGCGGCCGGGATTCCCTCGCAGATTTCCATCCCGCAGTTGCAGGGCATCCATCGGGAATGGGACACCCTGGATCGCATCATCCCGGAGCGCGAGTTGCGGGCACGTCGGTATCACGCGCTCCTCAACGACCCCCGACTCCTCCATCCTGAACTCCGGGGCAGTGCGTTGCCCCTCTTCCGCTACACCCTCCGCCCGACCATCGAGGGCGAAGCTGGCATCTGGCTTACCTGGCATCTGACGGCTGCATTGCGTCAAGCCGGACTCCACGCCTCGAATCTCTACTACCCGGCCCATTGGCTCTTTGGCGAGGAAGTCGCATTGCCGGTGGCCGAGATGCTGGGACGTCGGGTGATTAATCTGTGGCTGGATCGCAGCGCTGATGCGGAGTCTATGCTGCTGACCCGACGGGTCATTACACGGGTCTTGCAGCGGTCGGGCAGCTATCGCGAGCCGGTTTTTGCCTGACCGCCGAGTCCTGAAGCGCCTGACCGGCCTCGTCCAAAGTGGAGGGAAAATTTTTGGTACTACGCGCGGTCATACGTCGGCTTGCATGGTATAAATCCCTCAGGCCACTCCGGTGGCGAACAGCAACCAGAGCGCATCGGTGCTAAAGCTACCTCTAGAGCGAGAGAGTGCACGAGCGCGGAGATCGAGAGAGCGCAGCGGGATGAACTTCGGTTCATCCCGCTGTCTATTTTTGTGCGGTGCAAGATGGAGAAGGTCGGCGGACCAACGCCCTGTCTGCGTGACAGCTTAGCCGGGGAAAAACTCGCGGATGAGAGCGTCCATAGCATTGGGGACCGGCGGACGCAACAGCGGACCAGCCAGCGCATCACGCAGGAACCGCGCGACCGGTGTATGAGGGCCATAGCTCCGGCCACCCGCCAGCATCGACATCTGCGTCGCGGTCTCCACCGAAGTCCGGGTCACGAAGGTCTTCACATGCTGGCAGCGCTTCCCGTAGTCCGGCGCAGGGGGCCAGCTCTCAGCCCGGGCGACCGAGTCCAGGAAACCAGCGGCGGCTTCCTGACGCAACATACATTCGGCGAAGGTCACGCGCCCGAACTCGAACTCCCCGGCCGCTTCCTGCGCATGAAGCAGGGCGCCCTCGCCGACTCCGCCAAACACTGCCGCGAAAAGCAGGGTCGACCAGTGACGGGCATTAAGTCCGGTGAGACATCCGGGATAGCCGAAAACCGCAGCAGCCGGTGCATCTGACAGCGTCAGCCCCACACTCGCGGTCGTCCGCATTCCCAGCGCCTGCCATTTGTCATCGACTTCCACACCAGTCGCATCGCGGGCGACAAAGAAGCCTTCGATTTGTCGGCCATCAGCGTTGTGGACCCGGGCAGCACACAGGAAGTAGTCCGCGTCGGGACCGATGGTCGCGAAGGACTTGCGACCACTGAGCCGGATCACACCCTGTTCATCGACCCGGGCGATCGTCTGGGTGTTCGCCAGTTCGCCGCCACTCCCGGGCTCAGAATTCGCCACCGCCAGGATTTGCCCGCGACGTACCTGCTCTGCGATCCAGCGCTGACCGATGCGCAGGGCATCCCGGGACTCTTCCGGGACACATGCTGACGGAATCGTGGTGGTCGCGGCATTCCCCAGGGGCATGGCCATCGCGAGGGCTGTCGCGGGAGCTACCCGGGCCAGACTCCGGATCCCCTCAGCGACCTGCCAGAGCGGGACACCCCATCCCCCCAGTTCCCGGGGAATCGGGGCGGCGAGCAGGCCAATCTGGCGAAACTCATCGAGGGTGGTGATCGGGATGCGGATACTCCCGCTCCGGTCCGCTTCGGCTTCCCGTTGCGCCCACGTCGGTGCGTGGAGGGCGATCTCATCGAGAAACTGCGACAGGGGCGGCAGCACCGGTTCGCCCACCGTAATTGGTGAGATCCGGGCCGCTCCGGCGACTGGATTGCGGGAAAAATGCTCGATGCTGGCGTCACGTTGTGTCTGGGGCATGAGCTTCTGGGTCCTCTCAGGGAGGCAGTACGCCGCCGGCTCCCCTTGGTACCCTTTGATGTACCGAATCGACAATCCGTAGTGCAACCCCTCAGCAGGCCGAAAGTCACTTTTCCTGTGCACAATGCCCCTATGTCCGAGACCGAGACCCACACTGCCACCTGTCCCCTCTGCGCTCAGGTCCAGGACCTTTCACAGGAGTTGCGTCTGGCCTGGGTGACTGCCGACTGGAAAGCTGGACAGGATGCCAGTCAGCATGAGCCGCACGAAGCGTGGGTCCCGGTTTGTGAGGAATGCGCGACCCGGGCGACCACGTTCCGTGTCACCTACCCCGTGGAACTCCGTCAGCACGAACAGGGCGCACTCCGGCTGGTCATCACCTTCGGCATCACACTGGCATTGCTCATCGCGATCCTGATCTCAGGACGGGGGCTGGTCAATTCCGATCCCCTGACCGTCAAGCTCCTGTTCGCCGCCGGGTGGTTCGCCTTTGGCATCGGACTCATCCTGACGCTGCTTCAGTTCTCGAAGTTCCTGGCCTTTGAGCTGGGGGGACGTCATCCCTGGTCGGGACCCTGGCTCGAAAAGCGGTTTGCGCAGCTCCTCGCACTGCCGACCGGCGACCAGGCGCCTTACTGGTGGCAGATCCGGCTGCTGGAAAGCCTTCAGGTCCGGACACGTCCACTCCCCACCCCGCCGGTGACAAGCATCGATCCCCTGGCTCCGGTCACCATATCCATCTTCCCGACCCTCGGCACTGACCCGACTCCCTGAGCTGTCGCTCGCTTGTGCCGGATCAATAAAAGTCCCGGCCTGCTGCGAGCGAGCAGCAGGCTCCGCTTGACGCTCGCGGCAAGCGCTGGTTAAAAAGCAAAGTCGCTTGCGACAAGCACTGGATCAAAAAAGGCCTGGCCTGCTGCGAGCGAGCAGCAGGCCAGAGCCAGAGCACCAGTCCTGGTGGTTCTGTAACGATCAGACCTGACCAGTGACCTAGCGGTCGAGGTCATCGTCCTCCGGCAGCTCGAAGTCATCGGCATCTGCCGCGCCGCCACTGGGTGTAGCGAGCTGCTGAACTTGCGCCAGAATCGCGGAGGGAATCTGCTCCCGCGCCCAGTCGGAGACTGGCGTCTTGGTCCCATCGAGTGCCAGCGCGGTCCGCACTTCCCGCTCCACCTGCGTCAGGACGTCCGGATTGGAGAGCAGGAACTCTTTCACGTTTTCCTTACCCTGCCCCAGCTTTTCATCACCGTAGCTGTACCAGGCACCCGATTTCTTGATGACCTTCCGTTCGGTCGCCAGGTCGATGACCGACCCCAGCCGGCTGAAGCCCTGTCCAAACATGATGTCCATCGTGACTTCTTTGAACGGGGGCGCCATCTTGTTCTTCACGACCTTGACCACCGTGGTCGATCCGATGAGGTCGGTCCCCTGCTTGATGCTGCTCAGTCGCCGAACTTCCAGCCGGATGCTGGCATAGAACTTCAGTGCCCGGCCACCAGTGGTGGTGAGATTCGAGCCATACATCACACCGATCTTCTCGCGCACCTGGTTGATGAAGAGGACGATGCAGTTTGAACGGGAGATGCTGGCGGTGAGCTTCCGCAGGGCCTGGCTCATGAGTCGTGCCTGGAGCCCCACATGGGAGTCTCCCATCTCGCCCTCGATCTCGGCCTTTGGCACCAGCGCTGCCACCGAGTCAATGACGATCAGGTTCACCGCGCCGGACCGGACCAGCATGTCGGTGATCTCCAGCGCTTGCTCCCCGGTGTCGGGCTGCGAAACCAGGAGCTCATTCACATTGACCCCGATGACCTGGGCGTAGCGGGGGTCAAGAGCATGCTCCGCATCGACAAACGCTACCGTCCCGCCGTTACGCTGCACTTCCGCGACAATGTGGAGTGCGAGGGTGGTTTTACCGCTCGACTCCGCGCCATAGACTTCAATGATACGACCGTAGGGGACGCCCCCGACTCCCAGCGCGACATCCAGGCTCAGGAGGCCGGTGGAGACCACCTCCGGAGCCATCCGGGCCTGGGGGTCTCCCAGACGCATGATGGAACCATCGCCAAACTGTCGCCGGATCTGAGCCAGCGCCTGATCGATACTGTTCTGCTGGGTGTCTTTTGCTGCCATGGTGCTGAGTCCTTTCAGTGCGAGTTCGCACATACTACTAAACAAATGTGGGGCTTTCAACCGCCCCTCGCCTCGCCCCTCGCGGGCCCCCAGGCTCCGGCGTCCTTCCTGACACTAGGATTAAACCCCAGCTTGAGGCCTGTTGACGGCCCTAATAGGGCCTTTAGCAGGGAAGTGTCGAGGAAAGTCGGTTTTCGACCGCGCGACAGCAGAGTGATGCCGCAGCCGCTCCGGATTCCGCGGGCGGGGGCGCAGATTTTTCCGCCCCGCCAGCACCACCGGACCTACTCCATCGATGGCAACTCCGCGCTGGCGGGATTCACCGACGGCATCGGCGCTGCAAAGGGCACCCGCAGCAACTCGGTATAGGACGCTCCCGCCGGGCCCAGATGGCTCTCGTACATCACCACCGACTGGCAGGTCCAGCGATACGCCTCTTCCGCTTCTTCATCGTTCATATGCTCCAGCGGATTGCCGCCCTCCCGGACCCGGGCAATGGTGATGTGCGGATTGATCGCTTTCCCCGTCGCGGGCAGCCCCAATTCCGCGGCTAACTGCCGCACCGCGAGCCCCAGGGCGATGAGTGTTTCTCGTCCGGTAATCACCGGCACCACGATCGCCGAAGGAAATGCCGCAACACCGCCGATTTCGATCAGGAAGGGCGTCTGGCTGGCGGCGATCGGCTGCAGGCCAGCGCCCAGGGTCGCGACCTGGGGCGGTGTCAGATCGCCGAAGAAATGGAGCGTGATGTGGAAGAGCTCGGGCTTGACGACCTTCAGCGATCGCGGCTGACGCAGCAGGCTCCCCTGATACAGCGCAAGCTCCCGTTTGAGGGTCATCGGGAGGGGGACTGCCACGAAGATGCGTTGCGTCTCGCTCATCAGCGACCGTCTCGTTCCGCCATGAAGTTGAGGTAGTCCTGCAACAGTTCGCAGCCAGCCAGCAGCGCTCCCCAACGCACCGCTGCGCGATCCCCAGCGATCTCCCGGTGTTCGGTCATGATCCCCACCGGGCCGACCACGCTCCACCAGATGGTTCCCACGGGCGCGTCGCCCTCGGCGGTCGGTCCCGCATTGCCGGTCACGGCCATCCCGAGGCTGGCTCCGAGGCGTTCCCGGATTCCTCCAGCCAGCGCAGTGCTGGTGGCGGCACTGACAGTCCCTTCAGTCGCCAGCATTTCAGCGGTGATCCCGGTCAGCTCGATTTTCGCCGTGGGGGTGTAAACCACCGCTCCCCCCAGGAGCATCTGCGAAGCTCCCGGAATCGCAGTGCAGAGCTGACAGAATCCCCCGCCGGTGACACTTTCGGCGACCGCCAGGGTCAGACCCCGCCGGGCAGCATCAGCCAAGGCAGCGGCGATCAGCGGCTCCAGGGAGGTGGTGTCCATTAGCCTGATTGTAGAGGCGACCGCCAGCGCAGTCCGGTGCTACTGCATCGACCGGATAGTCCGGCGTCCGACCTTCGCCAGGACTCGTCCAGTCTGCGACCCATCCGCCAGCTCACCATAGAGATCGTAGTCATCCGCCTCGGTCATCCGGACCTTTACAAAAGCCCCTGCCGGTGTCTGCGCCAGGTCGCCCGGAAAGTAAACCAGGCCATCGACCTCCGGGGAGTCCCGCTCCGTGCGGCCATAGAGGAGCCCGGCATCGACTTCAGTCGCCCCCTCTACCACGACATCCCAGGTGGACCCCACGAGCCCCTCATGGATCTCCCGGGAGATGTCCGCCTGCATGGCCATCACGGTCTCCAGTCGGGACTGTGCGACCTCCGGTTCCACCGGGTCCGGCAGATCGTGGCTCGCGGTCCCCTCTTCATCGGAAAAGCGAAAGCAGGTGAGTTTGTCGATCCGGCTCTCGGCCTGAAACTCCAGCAGCTCCTGAAAATCAATCTCCCGCTCCCCGGGAAAGCCGACAAGGAATGTGGTGCGGAAGGTCAGACGGTCCTCGAAGATCGCCCGCATCTCCCGCAGCATGGCCCGGATGTCGTGCTTCCAGCCCCGACGCATCAGCCGCAACACATGCGGCGAGACATGCTGGAGAGGCATGTCCAGGTAGTTGCAGACTTTCGGCAACTGGGCCATGGTCCGCAGGAGGTCCGGACGGACTTCATCGGGATAGAGATAGTGCACCCGGATCCAGCGCAGCGCTTCGATCGTGGAGAGTTCCTTCAGCAACCAGCTGAGGGAAGGCTGCCCTGGCAGGTCCCGACCATAAGCGCTCGTGTCCTGACTGATCAAAAGGAGTTCTTTCACCCCCTGGTCGGCCAGCCGCTGGGCCTCCTGGAGCAGCGCCATGGGATGCCGACTCTTCAGCTTGCCGCGGATCATGGGGATCGCACAAAAGGCGCAGGTGTGGTCACAGCCTTCAGCGATCTTGAGGTAGGCGTAGTGACGCGGCGTGGTGGTCACCCGCAGCGTGAGGTCATCGGTGAGCCACGACCCCCGACCCGCCAGAGGTGAGACGTCTAGCCCCTCGATGGCCTGGATGATCTCGCCGAAGTTCTCGACCCCCAGCCAGCCATCGACCTCCGGAATCTCCGCCTGCAGTTCCCCCGGATAGCGCTGGGTCAGACAGCCGGTGACGTAGACCCGCTTCCCGGCGGCATCCTCTTTCAGGGCACATGCTTCGAGGATGGTCTGGATCGACTCTTTCTTTGCGTCCTCAATGAATCCACAGGTGTTGATCACGACGATGTCGGCATCGGCCGCTTCCGGCACAAAGCGATACCCCGCGCGCTGGAAAAGCCCCAGCATGACCTCGGAGTCCACGGTGTTTTTGGCGCAGCCCAGCGTGATGAGGGCGACGGAGGGCGTGTTGGCCATGGTCCGATTCTATCTGGCTTCCAGCATCAGCGAACAGGGGGCAAGGAGGCGGCAGTTCGACGCTGGAGCGCCAGGACGATAATGCCCGCCACCAGCGTGATGGCCGACGTGGCCAGTCCGATGAGCATGAGACTCACACCACCGAACACCAGTCCCAGGATTTTCGGTCCCAGCGCTTCATTCACAGCCATGACCCAGGGTCCGGGACCATCAGCCGGCGCCACCTGCACCGTGATGGTGTAGCTCCCAGCCGCCGGAAAGCGGACATCCATCAGTGCCTGCCCCTCGTAGGAGCCGACCGAATAACTCCCCCCGATCGTGGCCTGGACCGGCACCGGAGCCCCGGTGGCATCCGTGACCTGCACCTGCAGGCTCGCGGGAGCCCGGGGTGCCAGGTGGATCGTGCCGTTGATGAGCGAAGTCGTTTCGTGAAAGAGGGTGTAGGTGCCCGGGGAGGCGATCTGGACCGTCCGGACTCCCGGGACTGTGAAGCGTTGCGCGCCTGCCGCCATCCCCTGCAGTTGCGTGAAGATGAGGAAGATGAACCCAGCGATGGTTGCCAGGCCGGTCAGCCCGCTCACCAGCAGCAGTCCACAGCCAAGGGGGGCTCGTCGCCACATGCCGGAAGGATACGGCGGCTGCCGGGAAAAGTCCGGACGCCTGTGAGTCTGTCGACAAAGAAACAACACCGCTCCCCGGGGTCGGGGAGCGGCAGGGAAGACTTCAGGGGTCGATGGCGGGGTCGACTACTTCTTGAGTCCGAGGGTCAGCGGGGTGATGGCGATCTTGGTCTGATCCCCGCCCGACTCGATGTCGACCTCGATCTCCTTGTTAAACACGACGATGTGGCGCTTGCCGTTGACATCATTCCGGGTGGGGTTCGGCAGCTTGCCCATGTACCACTCGGCGATCTTCTCCGGCGTGTCTGGATGGAGATAGATGCGGTTGTTGTCGGGATAGAACTGGGTCCAGTTGGGGTACTTGAGGTCCTCGGGAATCTCCCAGGGGATCACGTTTTCACTGGAGTCGAACTGCTGCTTCGGGAGCCCACCAGCACCCTTTTCGCTGGTCGCGTGCTGCTGGCCGCCGCACCCGTGGAGCAGGAGCGCACTCACGAGGAATAGGAGGATGACGAATGTCTTCTGCATGAGGTGCTGCACACCTGCCTTCATGGGATGTGACCGTACTACTCGACTGACCAGCCTGCGCCAAGCCCGGGGTTACCGGGCCCGCAGGTACTTGTTGGACATGTAGCGAATGACGCCCTGTCCCCCGTTGTCGTATAGCTCCAGGGTCCACTCGGTCCCCCGAAACGTACGAAACTTCTTGTTGTCTTCGTCGATGGGCGTAGCCCCTGGCAGATTAGCCCGGATCCACGTATCCACCGTATCAACCGAAGCCGACGTCTGATAGAAGAACGGACGCCCTTCGATTTCTGTGGCACCGGGGTAGAGGAGCTCCGGCGGAACCGCCAGGGCTACGCCGGCATTCCCGGCCCCTTCGCCGACCTGATTCGTCGGCAGTCCCCCTTTCCCCACCACGCCAGTCCGGGGCTTCGCTGTACTGCATCCCCCCACGAGGAGGAGACCCAGCAGACCGGCCAGCCACCGTACGGCGTACATGCGGCGCATCAGACTATTCGCCACCTTCTGGTGGAGCCGTGTCGCCGACCGGCTGGTCTACCGGTCCGCTGCTGCCATCACCCTCATTGCCTTCCGCCGTTTTGGCTTCCTGCTGCTGCTGAGGGCTCAGCCGGGGATTTTCTTTCGGGAAATTGCTGGGACCGCACCCAAGCATCCACACGGCGGTGGTGATGGCGAGTCCAAGGACGAGTCGTCGCATACGTCGGCCTCCCGCGGGGGGGTCTAATAACACGGCAGCGGACGGTCATGCGACCGCCCGGCCTGGTGTCGACTCACCGCATTGTACTCAAACATTACACAGAACAACCGGCAGGCCGGTCACACCCGGGTCCGGGTCCCCTTATGGGTCTGGGGCCGGGCGATTTCCGCCACCGTCACATTCACGGCTTCGACCCCGCAGCCGGTGGTTTCCCGGACCTGCCGCGCCACCGCCCGCCGGACCTTCTCCACCAGGACCGGAATCGGTGTGCCGTATTCCACGCTCACCGCGACATCGATCGTCAGGTGGGTCCCCTCCGGATCCACGGCAATCGCCGGGTCGCGATCTTCCAGACGGAGCCACTGGCGGACCGGACGCCAGGGATCCGGCACTGGTCCCGCTTCCCGGACACCGGGGACCTGGACTGCAGCGGCTTCGGCGATCCCCTGCACCACCTTCCGGGTGAGGGCCAGACTGCCGGTCAGTTTGGGGGTAGTGGGGTGTGAACCACTCGGGGTCATGATGCGGTCTCCTCGGCTGTGTGAATTGCAGGCAGCGCCCGCAAGAGAATCAGGGTGAGATCGTCGTGTTGCGGCTGCCCGGCGGTGAACTCCTGATGCGCCGCCAGGATCGCCTCCAGCAGTTCTGCCGCTGGACGATCACCGTACTGGCGCAGCAACTGGCGAATCCGGTCAAAGCCAAACTGCTCCCGGGCACCGTTCATGCCTTCAGGTAAACCATCGGTGAAGATCAGCGCCACATCGCCCGGAGCCATGCGGACCCGCTCGGGCGAAAACGTGGTGTCCTCCATGACCCCCAGCAGCATCCCATCGGCATCCACCTGCACCAGCTCCTGGGACTCCTGACGCCAGAGCAGCATCGGATCATGTCCGGCGTTCCAGCACTCGAGGTCCCCGGTCTGGGAGTCGAGATCGACGTGGTAGAGCGTCACGAAACGGTCCGGCGGTGTGGCATCGGCCAGGACATTGTTCAGCAGCTGCATCATTTCGCCATTCGACAACTGCAGCCGCTGGGCCGCCTGCATCAGGAACCGGGACCCAGCCATCAGGAGCCCGGCCGGGACGCCCTTGCCGCTCACATCGCCGATCGTGGCATGGAGGTGGTCGCCATTCCGGTACAGATGGTAGAAGTCGCCACCCAGTTCCTTCGCCGAGGTGTTCAGCGCCAGGACTTCAAAGCCCGGTACCTGTGGACTTTCGCTCGGCAGCAGCCCCATCTGGATGTCCCGGGCCACCGAGACCTGCATTTCCAGCTCTCTCGACAGTAGCAGCCGTCGATGCCGCAGGCTGTTATCGAGGTAGCTCGCCGCGATGTCGCTCATCACCTGGGTGAAGCGCTCGCCTCCCAGCCCCGGGAAGTCGGCATCCAGCAGCGCCACGACACCCACCACGCCATCGCTGCCTATGAGCGGAAAGCCGAGGAACGTGTGGCAGACTTGGGTCTCCAGCGCCGGAGCAGGCGGTCCCTCCGGTTCCGGCAGTTTGGCGAGCAGCAATGGCTCTTCCAGCCAGACCATCTGCCGACTGGTGCTGGTCTGCTGCCAGAAGAGCTTTTCCCCATCCACGGAAAAGCGCTGTGCCAGTTCCGGTGGGAGACCGATCTGGTGCGTTTTCAGCAGCTGCCCCTGGCCATCAAGCTCCCAGAAAATGCCCCGGTCGACTTTTGCAAAGTCGAGGAGGATCAACAGATACTGCAGGCAAAAGTCGGGGTCATCCACCTGCCGAAAGAGGCTGATCATTTCCCGCACCGCGCGGTACCGCTGCTCCATGTCCGCATGCAACTGCGCGTTGCGCTGGATGAGTTGTGGCATCACCAGGCAGTTTTCAGCGTTGGCACAGACCGCAGCGAGCGCGGCTGCTGAGATTTGCAGCGGATTGGGCGTATGAAACAGATACCAGCCATGCACCAGTTCCGTATGCTGACTCCGAACCGCGATCCACTCGCCCCCTGAAGGCTCATCCCCCCGCAGGTGCCGTCGATTCCAGAGCACGGTGTTCCGCAGTCGACGCTGTAATCCACTTTCGGGCTGAAAGATCGCCGAGGCCTCGATGGTCAGTTCGTCGCCCAGTAACGTGGTTCCCGCACTGCAGGCGACTCCGTAGGCTGTTTCCTGATCGAAGTCGACAAAGGCGGCGAGGTCGAGTTGCAGCAGGTCTCCCAGAATGGTCAGCATCTGCTTGAGTGTGAATTCGTACTCGCTGGCGGTCCGGGCGAGCGGCTCAAACCGAAAGACCGCATTGATCAGCAACAACTGCTCTTCCGGTGACAGCAGCGTCGGATCTTCGACACGACCCTCTTCGGTGACCAGCCGGGCTCGCGCTCCTGGCGCGGTGTAACCCGTCGTGGTCTGCCCCGCAGCCGCCGGGTCCGCTGCGGTGTGAAGAGTGTCGGGTCCCACGCGGTCGCTGCCTCCTGGTGCCCGGTCTGCATCGCTCTCGTGCAGGTTGGACAGCCTCGGAATTAGCGTCGGGTGGGTCCCTCGCTCAGGACTTCATCAGTCTTAATCAGTATCGACTCCGGCTTATGTCGCCTCAGGCCGACGCGCCCGCCGACGCCCCGGCGAGATACTCCCCCAACGCCGACGCCGCATCGACACCGGTTCGACGTCCATCTTCCAGTGCGGTCAGCAACGCCCGGGCCGTGTCGAGGCTCGTGACGCAGGGAATACGGCGCATCACCGAAGCCCGGCGAATCAGGCGTGCTTCCTCCTCGATTCGTCGATCGGGGCCAGGCGTGTTTATCAAAAAGCTCACGATCCCCTCGCGGATCAGATCCACCGGGTTTTTATGACCCTCGCTGATTTTCGGGACCGCCTGCACCGGTAACCCTGCCTGCTGGAGAAAGGTCGCCGTCCCACCGGTCGCGTACAGGGTGTACCCCAGGGCGGCAAAGCGCTCGGCGATGTTCACAGCCTCCGGTTTATCGCGATCCGCCACCGTAATCAGGACGCCCCCTTCCGGTACCAGGTGGGTCCCGGCAGAGAGGAATGCTTTCCGCAGCGCCTGTCCATAAGTTGCCGCGAGCCCCATGACCTCGCCCGTGCTCTTCATTTCCGGACCCAGATGGACATCGAGCTGATCGATTTTCTCGAAACTGAAGACCGGGGCTTTGATTGCCACCAGCGGCTGCTCCGGCAACAGGCCGGTGGGGAGTCCCTGTTCCGCCAGGCTCTGCCCCAACATGCACCGGGTCGCGGCCTGCACCATGTTGATGCCAGTGACTTTCGAGAGGAACGGCACGGTCCGGCTCGCCCGGGGATTCGCCTCCAGGCACCAGACGTCATCCTGATAAATGATGAACTGCACGTTCAGCAGCCCCACCACTCCCAGCGCCTGACAGAGCTTTGTGGCGAGACTGGTGACCCGTTCCTGCTCTTCGGGGGAAACCGTCTGGGGCGGATAGACCGCCATGCTGTCGCCGGAGTGGATCCCGGCCCGTTCGACATGCTCCATGATGCCGGGAATGAGAATGGCACCGGTGTGGTCGGCGATGCAGTCAACCTCCACTTCCTTCCCCCCCAGGAAGTGATCCACCAGGACCGGGTATTCATGTAAGTAGCGGAGGTGGAATGCGGGATGCCGACGCAATTCTTCTTCGGTGTAGACAATTTCCATGGCACGTCCGCCTAACACAAACGAGGGCCGCACCACGACGGGGTATCCCACCTGCTCGGCGGCATGGACCGCCGCTTCCACATCCCGCACCGCCGCCCCGGCTGGTCGCGGTACGCCGATCCGCTCCACCAGGGCATCAAACAGCTCCCGGTCCTCGGCGGCTTCGAGACTGCTTACAGGCGTCCCGAGGATGGGCCAGCCCCGGTCGGCCAGCGGACGCGCCAGATTTAGCGCGGTCTGTCCGCCAAACTGCACGATGACTCCCCGGGCTCCGGCCGCCTCAAGCGCGTTGTGGACATGCTCCACAGTCAGGGGCTCAAAGTAGAGCGCATCGGCGGTGTCGAAATCAGTGGAAACCGTTTCGGGATTGTTGTTAATGATTACTGCCCGCTCACCAGCTCCGCGCAGGGCTTTGACGGCATGGACTGAGCAGTAGTCGAACTCGATCCCCTGCCCGATCCGGATCGGCCCTGACCCCAGCACCACCAGACTTGACCCCGGCGGATCAGCAGGCTGGTCCGACGCTTCACCCGCCACAGAGTAGTAGTAGGGGGTCGTGGCCTCGAACTCGGCGGCGCAGGTATCGACATACCGGAAGCTCCGCGGCAACTGGGCCTGATGCAGGACCGCTTCCACTTCCGACACCGACAGGCGGGCGTAGTTGGCGATCCGCTCCACCGGAAAACCCGCACGATAGGCCCGGCGAATCGCGTTCTCCGAAGCCCCTTCGGGATCACCTAATTCGGCTTCCAGCTGGCTGATGCGCTCAAAGGTCGCGAGGAAGAAGCGATCGACACCGGAGAGGCTGTGCACCTGCTCCAGGGAGTAGCCCCGCTTGAAGGCTTCAAAAATTGCGAAGATGCGTTCGTCGGTGGCGTTGCGGAGCAGATTCTCCAGGGCGGGACCCGAGAGGTCCTTGACGGTGCTCAGATAGAGCCAGTCCCGGGGCGTTTCCAACGATGCCAGGGCTTTGCAGAACGCACCGACCAGCGACCGGTCGATCGCCATGACCTCGCCGGTAGCCTTCATCTGCGGTCCCAGGGTCCGGTCGGCAAAGTCGAACTTGTCGAAGGGCCACCGGGGAATCTTGACGACCACATAGTCCAGGGCCGGCTCGAAGGCCGCCGATGTCTGACCGGTCACCTGGTTGCGCAGCTCGGGCAGCGTAGACCCCACTGCGATCTTGGCGGCGATTTTCGCGATGGGATAGCCAGTGGCTTTGGAGGCCAGAGCCGAGGAGCGCGAGAGTCGCGGATTCACTTCGATGACGTAGTAGTTGAAGCTCTCCGGGTCGAGAGCGAACTGGACATTGCAGGCCCCCTCGACTCCCAGGGACCGGATGATCCGGATCGCCGCGCTCCGGAGCTGCTGGTATTCCTTATCTGAGAGGGTCTGCGAGGGGGCGACCACGATGGAGTCACCGGTGTGGACTCCCATCGGGTCGATGTTCTCCATGTTGCAAATGACAATGCAGTTGTCGGCCCCATCCCGCACTACTTCGTACTCGAGTTCTTTCCAGCCCAGCAGCGAACGCTCCAGCAACACCTGTCCGATGGGTGACGCCTTGATGCCGCCCCCGGCGATTCGCTCCAGCTCCGTGGCGTTGTACGCCACCCCGCCGCCGGTC
The DNA here is from genome assembly GCA_022072165.1 of bacterium. Taxonomy (NCBI): domain Bacteria; species bacterium. The sequence continues at coordinate 1,796,168 of JAJVIF010000001.1, forward strand.
CCCCCCAGCGTGAAAGCTGGCCGGACAATGAGCGGAAAGCCGAGCTCCTCTGCAACCGCCAGGGCGGTACTCACCGACTCCACAATGTGACTCACCGGTACCGGCTCGCCGATCTGCTGCATCAGCTGCTTAAAGAGCGCCCGGTCTTCTGCAACTTTGATCGTTTGGGTGGTGGTCCCCATCAGGCGGATGCCGAGCTGATCGAGAATGCCCGATTGCTGCAGGTCCATGGCGACATTCAGCCCCACCTGCCCCCCCAGGGTCGGCAGCAGACCATCCGGGCGTTCTTTTTCCAGGACCGGAATCAGCGCCTCGGCCAGCAGGGGCTCGAAGTAAATCGCGTCTGCCATGTCCGGATCCGTCTGGATGGTCGCGGGATTTGAGTTGACGAGGATGGTCCGGAGTCCCTCCTCGCGCAGGGCTTTGAGGGCCTGGGTCCCGGCATAATCGAATTCCGCCGCCTGCCCGATGATGATGGGGCCGGAACCGATGACCAGCACACTGGAGAGGCCGGGAAGCAGGGGCATGGACGTTAGTCTCGCGCGGCGGGATAGGTGCCACGGCCATGGTGCCACAAGTCGCCCGCGACTCCCGGACCAATCAGGATCAGTCCCGCTGCAGCCCCCGGATCACCGGGCCAGGGATAGCGACGCCGGTCGCGCCCAACCCCCTGGACTACCCACCATTCGGGGCGGTCATCCAGCTGCACAAAGCCCTTGATCCGAAACACATCCTCCGGTAATCCCTGCAGCCATACATCGAAATCGGCAGCTCTCGCCATTGATGGCTGGAGATGTATCGCCTGCCATCCCAGAGGGGTCACTTTGCCGACAGGCAGCTTTCGCGACTTCGGCAGCTCCGCAGCCCAGGCCGCCGCGATCGACGCGACCCCGGTCCCATGACTCACCGGCGCGATCGGTCCCCGGATGCCCAGCTGCCTCAGTTCCCGGACTTCTTCCCCCAGTTCCACCGATGACCGTTCTCCGGCGTGCGTCAGCAGGACCCCATCCGCCAGGAGGAGTTGCTGTGCCCAGAGTCGCGCGACTTCCGGGTCCTCCACCGGCGAGGTCCCCTGCGCGGTGACCCCCAGCAGTTGCAGCGGACCGCAGCGCGCCAGGACATCCGGCACCAGGAGTCCTTCGAGGAGGCCTGCGGGATCCGCCAGTCCCGACGGCTCGATGTAGACCACCTCGGCTCCCGCATCCAGCAGTGCAATCAGCCCCAGCAACAGGTCATCCTGCAGCGAGCAGCAGAGGCAGCCATCGACCAGCGTGACGACCTGCGCGGCGGTCTCCAACAGGACCGCATCGATCCCGAGGCTCCCAAAATCGTTCAGCAGCAGGCCGGGCTGTCGCCCTGCTTCCCGGTCCGCTGCCAGGAGCGCTCGCAGGCAGGTGGTTTTCCCGGCACCGAGGAAGCCGGTGAGCAGACAGACAGGGATGGGCATGTCTGCATTGTGCGTGACCAGGGCAGACCCTGCCGCTTCCGCGCCTGGTGGGGTCACAGTCCGGACCCCCGGGGCGACACTCCTATAGAGACCACAGCGTAATGACTACGACTCCCCGCGTCACATCGACCATCGGTCGACCGGGCAGCATCGCCTTCCTCGCCATTTTCGGGGCGGTCGCGATGTTGCTGTACGGCGCGGTCCTGTTTAGCAAGGCCATGAGCCGGTCGGTGGTGGAGATTGCGCTGAAGGTCGCGACCACCGACCAGTTAAATGCCGCGACCTTTCTTGCGAAGGAACTCGGGGATAACCAGAACGCTACTGGGGAGGAATCATCGACACCGTTGATGATCATCCACAGTCCGGCTGATGTTTATCGCGAAACTTTTGACAATTTCACGGTTCGTCACGGCATCCGCGCTTATGTCGTCAACGCACGCTCCCATGCGCCGGTCCTCGAAGGCGCGCCGCCGCTCCCGGTCGAAGCCCCGATTCTGGTCCCTCGGGCGCTACGCTCGGTCTATGGCGATCTCACCCTGAGTCAGGCCATCGCCCTTCGTCGCAAGCTCCAGGGGACTGTCACGACCGACCACGGGCGGCAGCTGGTGACCCTGGTGCCGATTCAGGGCACCACCGACCTCGTGGTGATTTATCGCCCGGAAGCCCCGATTCTCACGGCAGCAGAAGAACTGACGCAGCGATTTACCGGCTATCTCCTCGCGGCTTTCACGATCGTCCTCATTCTGTTCGCGCTCTTCATGCGGACCATCACCCGCCCCTTGCGCGACCTCACGCTGGCGGTCCAGGAGATGGGCTCCGGCGCACTCGATCAGACCGTCGTGGTCCCCCGGGGATCCGAAGTTAGTCTGCTGGCGGAAGCGTTCAATCAGATGTCGCGGGAACTGCGGGTGAAGTATCGTGAACTGGCGGCCACGACGCGCCGGCTGGAAGACTCCAACGACCGGTATCGCCAGGTCCTGGTGGACTACGAGCGACAAAACACCGAGCTGTCGATTCTCAACACCCTGGTGTTCGAGGCTTCGCGCACCGACATCACCGACCGCAATCTCGACTTCCTCACCAACGCGATGCAGCGGAGCTATGGGCTCCTCGTGGTGGCCATTTTCGAATACCACCCGCGGCACGGCTGGGACCTGCTGCACGCATCCGATCCCCTTTTCGAAACCTGCAACTTCGCCGAAGGGGGCCTGCTCGCCGACCTCCAGCAGCTCGCCCGGCACAAGAAGCTCCACCTGGCGAGTGCCCGACGCATTGGTGAGTCCCGGGGATCCTCCTACAGCCAGTCCTTCGCCAGTGTCCCGATGTGCATCGTGCCGGTGACTGTGCAGGGAGCGCTGGAAGCAGCCTTTGTGTTGGTGGCACCGAGGCAACGCGACTTCTCACGCGCCGCCCTGGCGCGGTACACCCGCCTCACGCAGCAGCTGGGCATCCTCTTCCATAAGGACAAACTCCTGCGGGAGACGCAGCGTCGGCGAGAGCAACTGGAAAAGATCAACAGCCTCGGTGCCGCGCTGCTCAGCGACCTCGACTTTGACAGCCTCGTTCCCCGGATGCTGCACGAGCTCTCTACAGCCCTGAACGCTGACCAGGCGCTCCTCTGCCTGCAGGAAGACCACGAACTGCGACCGGTCATGGCGGTCGATGCCACGGGCGAGGTCCCGCCCTTTCTCCATAGTCAGGAGCGGACCTGGAACGCCCAGGTTATCGCCACCGGCGAGCCGCTCCTGGTGGGCGAGTACCCCCGTCTGGAACTCTGGACTCCCGATGAAGAGGCCCCGATCCTGGCACGGGCAAGTCGATTCCAGTCGTTTCTCGCCCTCCCGATCAGCCAGGGAAATGCCGTCACCGGGGTCCTGGTGTTTCTGGCGGAGCAACCCCATACGTTCGATCAGGATGACATCCAGTTCCTGATCACCTTCGCCAATCAGCTCGCGGCCGCGATCCTCAATGCTCGCCTGTTCCAGGAAATCAGCCGGCGCGATGACCGGCGCAATGTCCAGCTTGCAACCGCCAAGCAGTTTCAGGCAGACCGCATCCCGATGCTCTATGAGGATGAGGGGATCGAAGCCCTGGCCTCGCTCCTCCCCGCCGAAGAACTCGCCGGCGACTTCTTCGATGTCTTCCGGCTGTCGCCCAACATCACTGGACTGGTAATCGGCGATGTCGCCTCCAAGGGGGTCGCGGCGAGTCTCCTCACCTTCTCCATGCTCTCGATTTTCCGGAACTACGCCACCGCCATGCGCCCGCCAGCAAAGGTGATGGAACTGACCAATGACACAGTCCGGGCACAACTCAAAGGCGACTTCTGGTTCGTCACGGCCTTCTACGCCCGCATCAACCACATGGACATGACCATGACCTACTGCAAGGCAGGTCATGTGATGCCCGTCCTCTACCACGCTGACACCGGTACCTGTGAGCTCCTGGATGGCGAGGGGCTGCCGCTGGGGATTCTCGATGGCGAGGAGTATGACGGTGGCCAGGTGGACCTCGCGCCGGGCGATCGCCTGGTCTTCTACACCGATGGGGTCACCGAGCTCAAGAACGCCCGCAATCAGCAGTTCGGGGTCGAGCGCCTCTGCGAAATTGTCGCGGCCAACGGCCATGAATCCCCGGCGCGTTTGAAAGAAGCCATCCTCGAGGCCCTCGACGCCTGGGGACCCGGCGCTGGGCGCGATGACATCCTCCTCGCGACTGTCGGCATTCAGGAAAAGCTCGGCATTGCCATGGAAATCACCTACGAGGAGATGGAGGAAGTCATCGACAAGATCATGTCCGAGATCCGGAGCTTCCCGGTGGATGCCACCACTCTCTATGCGGTCCGGCTCGCCCTCAACGAAACCATCGCCAATGCCTGGATGCACGGCAATCAGGGCGATGCCACCGCCCCGATCTGGATCACTTACCGGGTCACCAGCAGCTACTTCTCCCTCCAGGTCCGGGATGGAGGACGGGGCTTTGATTACGAAAATCTCCCCGACCCCACGGTGCCGGATAACCTGATCCGGACTCACGGTCGCGGCATCTTTCTCATGCGGCAGCTCATGGACGATCTGGAATTCAACGAAGCCGGGAACGAAATCCGGGTCCGGAAGTACTTCACGTTTCAGACTGTCCAGGATGCGGTCGCAGCCCTGCAGCAGGCGAACGCCCAGGTCGCAGAGTCCGAGGACCCCGCGGTCCTGCGGGCCCTCTATGGCGGCGTGGAATAAGGGCCGGTCAGCAGCGCCTGGCGCAGGTCGGCTGGCATCCGGACCGGTGACCCGCTCGTCAGTTCAATAAAGCCGCCAGTTTGCTCCGCCTCGGCATAGACTCTGACGGGATCCTGGGGATCCACAAATCGCTCCTGCAGAGTCCACTTGCTCCCCCCCACTTCCTGCGGCCAGAGCCAGAGCGCAATCGGATCGCCTAATCGCAATGGGCGACGATAGTCGATGGTGGTCCGCCGCAGGACCGGCGCGAGTCCCGCCGCAATACAGCGTTCCAGGGGCCAGGGAGTCGCGGCGAGCCATGCCCCACGCCCCTGCTCCAGCCAGCGGATGTAGGCGTTGTTGTTGGCGATCTGCGCCGGATCGAAGTCATAGAACGCGGGTGTCAGGGGGAGGACCAGGGGCATGGGACTGCGCTAGTTTGTCATGCCCTGAATGGGGGGCGGGATCCGCCCCTTGCGATGAATGAACGCCGCACTCGACTCCGGATGCACGGCCATGATCGGTGCGGTCCCCAGGAGCCCGCCGAACTCCACCGAGTCGCCTTCCCTTTTCCCCGGAGCCGGAATGATCCGGACCGCCGTCGTCTTGTTGTTGATCATCCCGATCGCCAGTTCATCGGCAATGATGGCGCTCAGAGTCTCCGCTGGCGTGTCCCCCGGCACCGCGATCATGTCGAGCCCGACACAACAGACCGACGTCATCGCTTCCAGCTTGTCGAGGGTCAGGACCCCCCGCTCCGCCGCCTGAATCATGTGGGCATCCTCACTCACCGGGATGAACGCCCCGCTCATCCCCCCGACCGCGCTGGAGGCCATCGCGCCCCCCTTCTTGACCGCATCATTCAGCAGGGCGAGTGCGGCAGTGGAACCGTGGGTCCCCGCGCAGGCGAGCCCCATCGCGCCCAGGATGTCGCCGACCGAGTCCCCGGGCAGAGGGGTCGGGGCCAGACTGATGTCCACCACGCCAAACGGGACCTCGAGTTCTTCCGCTACGGCTCGTCCGATTAGTTCCCCCGCCCGGGTGATTTTGAACGCGGTCCGCTTGATGCTCTCGGCCAGGACCGTGAAGTCCGCCTCGGGCAACTGCTCAATGACATGCCGCACGACGCCCGGTCCGGAGATCCCGACATTGATGACCGCTTCCGGCTCGCCGATGCCATGCTGCGCCCCGGCCATGAAGGGATTGTCCTGGGGCGCGTTGCAGAAGACTGCGAATTTGCCGCAGGCGAGCCCCCCACGGTCGGCGGTCCGGGCGGCCATCTCTTTAATGAGTTCGCCCAGCCAGGCGACCGCTGTCATGTTGATGCCGGCTTTGGTGCTGGCGGCATTCACCGACCCGCACATCCGCTCCGTCGTGCTCATGGCGCTGGGGAGCGAGGCAATGAGGCGCTGATCCCCCCGGGTCATCCCCTTTTCCACATGGGCGGTGTAGCCACCGATGAAATCGATCCCCAGTTCCCGGGCGGCCCGATCAATCGCGTGGGCGATGGGGGTGGGGTCTTCGGACTCCAGGGCATCACAGAGCAACGCCACCGGCGTGAGGGCAATCCGCTTGTTGACAATCGGAATGCCGTACCGCGCCTCGACCCGTCGGGCCGCCGGAATCAGGGGGGTGCCGGCCCGCATAATCCGGTCATAGACCGCATCCGCCACCCGGCCAACATCGCTGCCGGCGCAACTGCGAAGGGAGACGCCGAGGGTCGTCGTCCGGATGTCGAGCGCTTCTAGCGCCACCATCCGGAGGGTCTCGATGATTTCGTCGAAGGCGTAGGGCATGGCCGAAGCAGAGTGTAGCGGAAAGTCTCGACGGAACTGCGGCATATCAGGCGAGCGCTTTGTGCCCCGGTCTCAATGAAAGACCTCCCGGAGTGGGAGGTCTTCGTGCGTCACCGGTGCTGTTGGGACATCCGTCGGGGGCTACTCACCGTTGCCCCGACCAGCGGTCGAGAGCGCTCCGGCCTGACTGGTGGTGGACTCTCCCGGGTGTGTTCCGGGGTCAGCGCTCCCCGCAACATGGCCTGGAGTCTCCGTCTCCCCGGGCAACACAACCCGCAGGAGGTCGGTCCACCCGGCTTCATCCTCGGGGCCGCCGTCCAGGTAGGTCCCCGTAAACTTGCCTTCCGCCGGGATGAACTGATACTGGTACACCATGACATCTGCGGCAGGCAGCGTCGGTTTCAGCAGGAAGCGGAGGGTCGCTCCATCGCGGTAGACCTGGACGGCAAATGCGGCCTGATGCTCAGGCGCGTACCGATTCGCTGGCCAGTGCTGGAGATTTGGAAAGCGCCACCCCTGCTCCTGACAGAGCGCTGACCAGTCGGTTGGCAACGCACCGTGACGGTCAATGTAGGCGGTGATCATGTTCCAGACTTGCGTCTGCATTTGCAGCACCCGCCGTTCGCTAAGTTGCTGCGTCGCGAAGAGGAACACATTGCCGCCAATCTCTGGTGCCAGGCCGCCAGCATCCGGACCGATCAGGCCATGCTGCAGTCGGTCCGCGCGCTGCGCCAGATACTCCGGATAGGTTTCGCTCACCGGCTGACCTGGGAGCACCGGATTGTCCCCGATGACCTTTTTCCAGTCGTTGCGATACGTGAAGACTGGACGGAAGTGCGTGGGATCAGGATTCAGTGCCGTGGTCGTAAATCCCTCCTGATCCCAGCTGACACCGATCGCTCCCGGAGGTGGCAGCGAATCCGCCTGCAGTTCAATGACCGGGATTGGCTGACCATCCAAACCCACGGGCTCGCGCCAGAGGAGTCCTGCCTTGAATAGCGACTCTCTGTCGGGGGGCGGCGCGCCATGGACGAAGTACCAGGAGTAGATCGCGATGCGCAAATCCTGCGTGACCCCAAACAGGCGATTACTCATGTGTGACGCCGGATCACCATCGATGAGGCGTTGAATCTGGCTGTCGGGCCGAACCCGCCAGGCTTCCCGCGCCGTACTCGACAGTTGCGGCGCTGCCGCCGTGTCTCTGCTCCTGCCTTCCAGCGCAGGACCCTGGCAGCCGAGGCTCAACAGGCTGACGCTCAGCGTCCAGATCAGCCATGGCAGGCTGGGAGCCGCGTTGCGTGTAATGTGCTTCAGCATGGGGGAGTCCTCCTGAGGTATTAAGAACAACCGCACTGAGGTGCGTTGCAGTCAGCGGTACTGGAAAATGACCGTGGGCACTGATCAAGATCACACTGCAGCAGGTCTGAAGTACAGTCAGGATCAGCAGGATCGGGCGTGTAACTCACGCTGCAGCTTCCACTGAGGACCGGATCTCCGCAATCCATACCGTTCCAGCCGGGTCCAGTGCACAGATTGAACAGATTGCTGCACTTGAAGGTCTGGATTGTCCCCGAAGAGGTCCAATCAGCCATTACGGTGCAATTGTAGCCCCAACCGCAGTCCGCCTGGCAGGTGGAGTTTGGTGGGCAGACTGCAAGTTTCCAGCAGCAATCCCAGGCATTTGCGGGGGTGGTGATGACGGTAGTGTCGAGGATCATCAGGCAGAGCAGCAGGGGCCACATCAGGATGTGGGCTGCTCCTTTGCATGGGCTGCTCCTTTGCATGGGCTGCTCCTTTGCATGGGCTGCTCCTTTGCATGACGCATCAGTCACGCCATCGAAGCAGTTCTGTGTTTGTCGGAATACCCGCACTATACGCTCCTGCTTCTCATCTGTCAAGACCCGATAGATGCACCTCGCATGTAACAATCTGGGGTCGTTGGGACTGTACATTTTCCGGACGCTCATTTTGAATGGCTGCACGGAAGCCAACATCTACGACTGCTTCAAAAACAACAGGACCTCTGGTGACAGAGGTCCTGCTGACTCGTGTAGCGATGGAACCGGGCAGCGGCTAGCCGCCGCCCATCCCGGTGGAGGTCCCGCTCCCCGGGGCCGTGGTGGTCATCCCACCTGCCGGGGCATCGGTGGTGGTCCCATCCTCGTTGATAGTCGAGGGGGCATCCGCCGGAGCTGGTGGAGGAGCCGGAGCTGCGGGGGCTTCCCCCTTGAGGACCAGCATGGCGTACCGCGCGATCATCTGCCCCTGGAACGTGTCCAGATAGCAGGCCCGGAAGACATACTCCTCGTTCGTGACATCCGGATTGGTGCTCGCCGGCGAGATCATCGGAATCTTGTTCTCCTGCGCGATGGGAGCCATCGCCAGGGAGTTCTTCGAGGCGACCTCCCCCAGGAGCGCAACTACTTTCTGCTCCGCGATCAGCTTCTTGGCAGCATTGGCGGCCCCGGTGGGCGTGGACTGGTCATCCTGCGAGACGAGTACCAGCTTCACCCCCGGCCCCAGCAGCTGCTTCGCGTTGATCTCTTCGACCGCGAGCATGGTGCCGTTGTTGGACGCCGCCCCGAAGGACGCGACCTCGCCGGTCATGGCCACGACCTGCCCGACTTTGATCTCTTTCGGGAGATTCCCCGCCGAAGCGGGCGCCTCCATCGCCGGTGCGACTGCATCGCCGCCGGTGACGGGATTGCCATTCTTGTCGACCCGTCCGGCCAGTACCCGCTGCCCGTTCTCGATCTTAATGATCACCATCCCCTTCTGCGGGTCGCCCTTTTTATCGAGGGTGATTGCGCCGGTGAGTCCCGGCAGATCGGTCGTCGCTGCGATGGCATCCCGCAGGGCGGGCCCGTCGGTGGTGCCGGCGCGACGCAGGGCATCGGCGATCATCAGCGCGGAGTCATATCCCAGGGCCGCCATGGCATCGGGGAACATGTTGTACTTCGCCTGGTAGGCCTTCACAAACGCCTGGACCACCGGCGAGGGATCACTTTCCACATAGTGCGTGGTGAAGTAGGTCCCTTCCACGGCCTTGCCCCCCTTCTGAAGGAGCTCCGGCATATCCCAGCCATCGCCGCCGATCATCAGGGCGCTGAGGCCCTCCGCCCGGGCATCCCGGATGATCAGGGCGGTGTCCGTGGCATAGCCCGGCAGGAACAGGACCTGCGGATTCTTCGCCTTGATCTTGACCAGCAGCGAACGGAAGTCGGTGTCCCCGGCGGCATAGGCCAGGGTTTCGACAATCTCGCCGCCATTGCCGGTCCACTCCGCCGTGATGGCATCTTTCAGCCCCTCGGAGTAGGCATTGGTCTGGTCATACAGGATGGCGCCGGTGAGGGCCGCGGGAGTCGTGGTCCCCTCTTTGGTGGTCCCGGTCGCCTGACCGCCACCGGCCGGTGCCTGCTGCTGCCCTCCCCCACCGCCACACCCGAAGAGCGTGAGGCTCAGTAACAGACTGGTGCAGGTGTAAACGAGTCGTCGCATACCTGGCGATACCTCCGCGGGTCCTGTCAGCCCACCTCATGCGCGCTGGCGGGACCGGTTTTCTCGCCGGCTTACAGCGCCGCCACTACCTGCGCGGCCCTGCTGCCGGGAACAGGGCATTATAGGCTTGCAATAAACACCCTCGTACTCGCCATCATCAGGAGCCCTCCCATGCCAGCCTCTCTTCCCGAGCCCCAGCTCACCGACCAGCTCCGGGCTGCCCTGGAGCCCCACTACGACAAGGAGAAATCGATGTTCGGCTGTCGGGTCTTCTGGGTCGCCGGCCTGATGGCGGCGTATGTGGATGGTCCCCAGGTGGTCTTGCGTCTGGACCCGACGACTGCCGCCGAGCTGGTGAAGCGACGGATCGCGCACTACTGCGCCGCCGGGGAGGCGGTCGAGCATGTCACGCAGTACGTCATCTTCACGACGGAAACTACCGCTCGGGGGGACTGGCAGATGCACATCGCGGGGTGTGTGGCCTATGTCCGGTCGCTGCCACCACCGAAACCGAAACGCTCATCCCGCCAGTAACAGGTTGCGTATACTCCCCATGGCTGTCGCGCAAGGGTCCTGACGCCGGAGTGGCGGAATGGTAGACGCAGCGGACTCAAAATCCGCCGCCGCGAGGTGTGAGGGTTCGAGTCCCTCCTCCGGCAGGCCCTGCGACGTCAGCGCCCAATCAGCGCTGACTACCAGGAATTGTCGTTATAGAGCTTCACGATCCCCACATCCGCGATGTCGTTGGGAGCCGTGATCGTCGCCACCTGCGGACCAGGTCGGACATCCAGTGTCCCGTTGAACTCCAGGGCGTAGGCGAACGTGTCGTCCGGACCACCGGTGAGGGCCTGAACCTTGTTGACGTTGGGACTCACCAGGAGTTCATGCCAGAGCGCCAGCCCGGTAGCGTCATCCATGCGCAGATAAAAGCCCTGGGTGGTGGTCGCATTCATGTTGATACCAGCAAACGCCGTGTTGAAGCTGGTTTGTCCGCCCGCCAGCAGGTCTCCCCCACTCCCAGGGATCCAGGCCAACCCTGAGATTTCACTGAGACCCGCGATGTGCTGCATCACTTGCGACCAGCGATACGCGCCGCCGGCGGTCAGACTCAGGACAAAGCCATGGTAAGAATCATCGGGGAGTGAAAGCTGTCCTGTACCAAAATCGATATCGTCCGTGCACCGCCCACCGACCGCCAGCACCCCGCCAAAGCCGACTGCCAGACTGGCGACGGTATCCCCCAGTCGCCCGCCGAACGTCCGATCCCAGACATGTGCGCCAGTGGTCCCATCGTAGCGGGCCACGAAGATATCGCTCCCACCAGAGGCTGTCCGGACACCGCCACCAAAGTCTGTCGGACCCAGGTAGTAGCCCGCAGCAACGGGCGATCCGGAGGGGAGCGTCACCATTTTGACCGGCTCCACAGAGATGCCGGACGTGTCAATGCGGGTTCCCCAGACGCCACTGTTGAACTGATTCACTTTCACGATGTAGCCATCGTACGGATTCGCCGGCACAGTCACGGGCGCAATGGTGATGGGCGCTGATGCCAGGCCTCCGACGAAGAAGCCGTTATCAGCTCCCGACGATGAGACACTGGCGGCAGTGTCAATGCCGGTTGAACCGCCGGTGGTCAGCTGCGCTGGCGTTCCATCAGCATCGATCTGGAAGAGAAAGATGTCTGAGCCCTCCGGCACATAGGTCGTGCCGAACGCGGTCATTTCCGCGCTGAAGTCACCGACCACCATGGCTGCCAGTCCATCGGGACGCAGGGCAATTCCACCAATGTTGTCCCAGTCCGTGCTCCCCCAGGTTTGATCCCAGCGATACGAACCATCAGCACCGTACTGCGCCAGGAAGCAATCCAGGCCGCCGAAGCCAGGGCGGGATCCACCACCCAAATCAATGCTGTCGAAGTAGACTCCGGCCACCCAGACCCGCCCGGTGGCATCCACGGCCATGCCCCGGACGTTTTCGGTGTTGCTACCACGAATCACATTTGCCCAGCCACTTCCCTGTGGTCCATCCACGGAGACCGGCATCACCTGATAGGTCACGGCCTTCGGCGCATCCGAGGAGAGCGGCACCAGGTCCGCATCGAGCGGGATGGTCCCCGCTTCGGCGGTATTCGGGTCGACCATCCGGACCATGGCAGTCTTGACGCCCCGGGTATCTGCCGGGCGACCTGTGCGGCTGATGTCGGTGACATAGAAGAGGTGATCTCCGGCGATGCCGGAATCCGGACCGGCATCGCCCCCATAGGCGGTGTCGTCATCGGTCGGTACCGCAGTGAGGAAATCGGCATGTCCGGGACCTTCCAGGGCTGGACAGCTCCAGGAGACGACGATGCTGCCGACTTCCACTTCCGGCACTTTGCTGACAATCGGCTCGTCGGCCAGCGGGGTGGTGGTCGTTTCCGCGGCATAGTCCCAGTCCCGGACATGGAACCGGAAGGATGTAGTTGAGAAGACTCCCGCCTTCAGGGGCGTGGTTTGCCCCAGGAACGTGACTTTCGAGACATCCAGTGCACCGTGGGGATAGCGATATCCGAATTCATTCAGGACATCTGGCGGCGCGGCTGGAAGCCGATGCGTGACACCCGGCGTGGCGGACTTGGGGTCCATGTACCGCGCGATCACGGCCACATCCAGTGAGAGCACGCTGCCGGCAGCCAGGCTGGCAAGATCCAGCTGCAGCACACCCTTCACACCCTGTCCCTGATGCAGGACATCGAACCCGGTCCAGAAGACCGTGTCGGCTACCTGCCAGCCGACAGCGGGATCAAAGTTCCCCTGTGGATTTCCGGCGTTGCTGATGTTGGTGTGGTCAGCAGCATTGAACCGGCTCACCATCCGTCCATCATCAGCAATCAGGATGTACGGAAAGGTGTTTGCGGTGTATCCCGGCAGCTGCAGCAGGCCCCCCGGACTCCAGTAGGCATCGGCATTGCGTACCAGGCTGGTGTTTGCGACCACGGTCCCGAGGCCATCACCGAAGTAGGTGTTGTTGGTTGCAGAAGGAACATCCGCGAGGAACATCAGATAGCCCGAAAAGCTCAGATCGGCTCGGTTTGACACAGACGAGGTCTCGAAAGGATGCAGAAAGGTGTAGCGCAGCTCGAGAAACTCCCCTGCACGACGAATCGAATCGATGGTCAGATGGCGCGGCTGCAGGAAGTTGTTGAGGGGCAACGTGAAGCGACTGTCATTGTCCTGCGCCGTGCGGCTGACACTGACCAGGTCGCTGGTCGCCACCAGCGTCTCCGGATCAATCTCCCAGCGATAGATCGCCGGCGCGGTCATCATGGTCCCGTCCGCCATCAGGTAGCTGCTGCCAGTCGACGGCACAGCCTGCACCGGGACTCCAGCAGGAGCGGTTGGCGTCGCGCCGGTGCATCCCGGACCGGCGAGCAGCCCTCCGAGCAGGGTCATCCAGAGCACACGACGTCGGTCCATGACACGTTCCTCCTGACAGGCAGCCTTCCACCAGTAAGCGGGAATGACTGCAGAAGCCATACTGCGCACGCTTGAATACAGGCATCATGCCACACCAAATCCACCGCGAAAGTCCATTTTCAGGGGTACACTGGGGATACTCATTACGGTCCTGCGCGTCGCGATCACCCTGGAGCGTCTTATGTTGCCCCCCGCCCCGTACCTCCCCTGGCTCCTTGCTGCTGCCCTGCTCCTGACCGGATGTCTGCAGGCGGCTACGACTCCCGACGCGCCATCTGCTGCCACGGCGACCGACACGACCGTGGAAAACACCTTTCCCTGGCTCGCAGCAGAAGTGGAGATTCGCGCGACGGGGCCAGACCTCCAGGCGACCCTGACCCCCTTGCGGACCCTCACGGCCGAGCCTCCCCTCGGTGCCCGTGCCGTGGTCGATGCCATGGGGTATCTCGCAGGACCCCTTGCCTGTTACGACTGCCTGAAAGTCCTGCGGGTCGCACGCCCCGACCCCGAGCGGGTCGCCGTCATGTTTGGCCTCTCTCATCCTTTCAGTGCGTCTTCAGGACGCTGGGACCTGCATCTGTTCGATGTCCGGGGGCATCTGGCAGGGTCGCAGAGCAGCTGGGCCTTTCCCGGCACCATGATCGATTTGGGCGGCCCCGCCCCCGAAGCCGCTCGGGCCGAACTTATCCCGCTGGAGAATCCGGATGGATACACGTCGTTTGTGGATGGCGTCGTAGTTCCCGCGCTTGGCCTGCCACGCACCCAGGTGAATCTCCGGCCCTATAAGCTCTTTTGGGAAGACTTCAGCAACGGCAACTGGAGCACCAGCAATCCGGGGGGGTTCGCCAGTCTGACCGCCCCGCGCGGACGCAATGTTTTTCCGGTCGGCGGCACGATGGCGGATCCCCGGGGCCAGACGACTTACACCTTCCATTTTCCTGATGGCATCCCGGCGACGGTTCGCTTTCTGCTGACTCTGGATGTCAGCTACACCATGGTGCGACCCACTGCTGATCCACTCTCATCGCGATACCTGCTTCCCTATGGAAATCAGCTCGCCGCGATCCGCATGGCACCGACCATCGTCTCCAATGAACTCCAGGCGGGTGATCCCCAGAGCCAGGCAGTTGTGGAAATCCGGGTCACTGACTGGCAGACCCTGGGGGATGCGCTGGAGAATCCGCTGGAGTGGGACTTCGCGACCGCCCTGCTCGATGAGATCCCCCGGGACTCCGAGCCCCAGAATCTCCGCTTCGAAGCCCCGGGACTCCTCACCAGCCCGATTGTCCGGACCCGGGTCAGTCGGGATGGCGGAACCGGGACCCCGACCGATCCCTTCCTCTGGCGGCAGACCATCCGCAATGAGCTGGCGGCTCCGGAGGGGACTTATTACCTGCTGATGGTGGCCCGGGACAGCATGGCGGCCTATCCGAACGAGTTCCCCTGGGTGGTGGAACGCTCCGGACGCACCCTGAGTCCATGGAAAGACTTCGCCACCTACCAGGTGGTGCCGCTGCAGGTGACCACCCCCACGAATCTCTCACCACTGGCAGAGCTGGTGGCGGACCGCACGGAGATTCAGACAGGGGAATCGGTCCAGTTTTGTCCCGGACCTGGGACGTTTGATCCGGATGGCACCATCGTCCTGTGGGAGTATGACTACGACTTCAATCCCGCCGATCCCGGCAGCTTTACCCCCGAGGACACCAGGACCGCCGCGGACCCCGATCAGTGTGTCGACCACATTTTCACCACCTTCGGGACCCCGAATCAGATCATATACACCGTCGGGATGCGGGTCACCGATGATGGCACCCCGCCACGGCAGGGCTTTGCCTGGACCCGGATCACGGTGAATCCGTAATCTGAAGTCCGCCAGGGACTCACAACAGAGAGCTGCCAGATTCGGGCGAGCGGATTTTCCTGCATTCGACCGGCGGTCGTAGTGGCCCCCCTCTGGTAGACTCCCTTTTGCCGGTCTAAAGAGGCCTGACGGCCTGATGCCGGGGATTCCAGTCCAGGGGCGCTCATGCCACACATCATCTGCGAACCCTGTGTGGGGGTGCAGCACGGGAAATGCGCCGAGGTCTGTCCGACAGACTCCATTCATCCGGCCGGTGATCAGTTCATGATCAATCCCGAAACCTGCATCGACTGCGCGTCCTGCGCCTTCGAGTGCCCGACCCAGGCGATCTATCAGGACGAGGATGTCCCGGCCCGCTGGGAGGAATACATCCAGAAGAACGCTGACTTTTACAAGTAGCGTTCCAGCCCAACACTCATCCCATTCCAGGGATACCGACGCGCCGCCAGGGAGACCCGGCGGCGCGTTGCTGTTTTTGCCCAGCACGCCAACGCGTCAGGACTGGCACCAGAAATACGCAGCGCCCACCCGGTGGACGAGTGGGCGCTACAGACCCGGCGCAATGCCGGTCTCTCTCTCCTGGACGGGGAACGACTGGTCTATTTCTTGAAGAAGGCCGCGTTTTCCTCGATGAAGTGCTTCCACTCCTCCGGGACATCATCTTCCGTAAAGATCGCCAGGACCGGGCAGGCATCGATGCAGGCGCCGCAGTCGATGCAGGTCTCAGGATCGATGTACAGCATCCGGTCGTCGCCGTGGATGCAGTCCACAGGGCAGACATCGACACAGGCGGTGTCCTTGACACCGATGCAGGGCTCGCAGATGACGTGGGTCATGGTTCTTCAGGTCTTTCATGAGCGCCGCTACTCGGGCGCGGACTCGGTGAACAGGAGCATTCTATTGACTGGAGGGCGTGGGGACCAGAGACGGTGCCCGATTTTCGCTAATTGATATTGCGTCGCAAGTGCATCATAACTCCCCCGCCCCCCAACTCCGCTCCACCACCCCCTCCGCCCCCACCCGCACCACCAGATTCGTCGAGGTCAGCGCATACGTCGCCCCGTTGAACACTTTCACCCGCACCGGCGAGTACCGCCGCCCCCTTTGCGGGTCCGACAAAAAGTGACGCCACTCCAGTGATGCCAGGCTCGAAAAGAGATACAGCGCTCCGGAATAGCTGCTCCCGGTCCCGGACTGGTGATCCACAAAGAGAAGCTTCCCTTCAGGCAGCACCGCCAGGTCTGTGATGGTCCCCATGGCATCGGCCTTCGCGACTGTCAGCTGACCAGTGCGGTCTCCACCCGCCGAGTACCGCGTGAGTGTCCGCAACAGGCCCTCTACTCCCGGCTGATCCGCGACCAGATAAAACGTCCCATCGGAGGCCACGGCGATGGCAGTACTCCAGTGCAGCTTCGCCGTGGTGGCAGCATCCAGGGCGATCTCGTCGATAAAGTCCCCCCAGGTGCTGAAGCGGAGCACTGCCTCGCGCCCCAGATCGAGCACATAGAGCTGACCGAGATCATCGAGGCCGAAGTCCACCGGCTGCCGCATCTCGCCCCGGTCGAATCCCCGGGTCCCCCAGCGACGAAGCACCTGTCCATGGCTGTTGAAAACGATGATGGAAGGACCAAACTGATCGAGGACATAGCAGTTGCCCGCCGCATCGGTCAGCAGTTCCACCGGAGCCAGGAGTGTATCGGGCTGCTGAGGTTCTTCCGTCCCGGCACTCTTCAGCCACTTGCCGTTCCAGTCCAGGATCGCGAGCTTCTGATCCTCACTGGGCTGCAGCAGATAGATGACTTCTTCGGTCAGTGCGAAGCCCCGCTTCTGTGCCATGGCTGCTTCGGCGGCAGATGGCCAGAGGACCCCACCGACCAACGTTAGACACCAAAAGAAGATCGCGCTCCGCCACAGAGGCTGTTCGTCCCGCATCCCTCACCCTCGCTTCCTGCTTGCTGAGAGACAAGCGTACACAACAAACAGGGACAGGAGCGAACTCCTGTCCCTGCGCTCCCAAAGTCAGTTGTCCCGGAGGCTACTCCTCCACCACCGCGATGCGGTCGATGCGCCAGCCCCGGCTCCGCCGGTGGTTGATGCTGGTATCGGTGAGGGCTTCCAGGTTCTGCATACACTCGATGCAGGGGGGATAGAGGGTGGTGCCCACGGGCTGGGTGCGACAGCCCGGGTTGTCCTTTTTCTTCGAGGCGAAGCGGAACTCCAGCACGACCGACTGCCCCTTCCAGGGCGACAGGTCGAAGCGGCTGTCGATCCACTGCGAATCCTGCGGATTCACCTTCCAGCCACCGACCGCATTGCTGTCGGGGACCACCGGCCGCCGATCCGCCACACTGTTGGTGTAGCTGACCCCCGAGAAGCCCTTGTCGACACCTGCCTGATAGTTGGTCTGCAGCCAGTTGTTGGTTTCCACAAAGGGCTCCATGAAGAAGAGCGAGGTCATCTCCCAGCGATAGCCGATGGCGTTATTGAAAGT
This sequence comes from bacterium, assembly GCA_022072165.1. Lineage (NCBI taxonomy): Bacteria > bacterium. Next base: position 1,813,931 of record JAJVIF010000001.1, read on the forward strand.
CGCCCAGAAGGGCTCTGAGGCCTGCGGACCGGTGACATCCAGCCGGGTCGCGGTCGGTCCGGGGACCCCACCTGGAGCCGGGCGGACCCAGACAGTGCCGCCGTCGTAGTGCGTGACCTTCCCCGGATTCGGCATCGGGGCCCAGGTGAAAGGACTGGTCCCTCCTGGAGCAACCCCATCCACTTCATATTCGAGGTCGGTCTGGAACCAGTGATGCAGGTCGAGGTAAGTGCTGCCAGGATGGGCGTTTAGCGGGATCACCGGGGTCCGGATGGCGTAGATCGCATCCGACCAGTACCGGTTGTCCTGCCCATCGCCCGCGGTGGAACCAGATTCTTCCAGGGCCCGGAACGTGGTGTTGCCGGGGTAGTCGAAGTTCCCGATGTTGGTCACGATGCCCCAGGTGGAACCGGTGGGCGGGGCGTTGTAGGAGCTGGGCGGGTCATTGGAATATGTCTTGGAGCTGGCACAGGGCGGAATTGGACCCCGCTCCAGGCCATTGGCAGCCCCCAGGATACTGAATCCCAGGTTACTGAGCGTATCCGCCGGATCCTCGAAGTCCCAGACCGGCTCCGGGCTCAGGCCACGGACGGTGATGTTGATGTCATCCAGACCGGTCAGCCCCGGCGTACCGTTGTCCGTGACGCGCAAACCCGCGCGATACACCACATCGACGGTCGTGATGTTCGAGTAGATGTGGGTCACCGACTCCGTGGTGGTCTTGCTGGTGTCAGGGGTGAAATTCGCCGGATTGCCATCCCAGTCGAAGTCGTACTCATAAAGCACGATGCTGCCATCGGGATCCGTGGTGCCCGGTCCCGGCCAGAAGGTGACGGTCTGCCCACCAAAGATCGTCGTGGGATTCGCCAACAATTCAGCCACAGGCGGCTGATTCGGCGGAGTCGGCTTGATCGTGATAAGCAGGCCATCGGTGGCGGTCAGCGCAGGCGTACCGTTGTCTGTCACCCGGAGGCCGGCGGTCACCTGGAGGTCGGTCGTGCCGGGATTGGCGTAGGTATGCGGCACCGGGGTTGCATCGGTCTTCGTGACATCGGCGGTAAAGTTCGCCGGATTGCCATCCCAGTCGAAGTCATACTCCCACTGCACGATGCTGCCATCGGGATCCGAAGTCCCGGGACCAGGGAAGAGGGTAATCTCTACACCGGTCATCGGATTCGCGTTGCTCGCCGCGAGGTCCGCCACTGGCGGCTCGTTAGTGAAGGGAGCGATGGTGATTTCGACACTGTCGATGTCCATGAGGGCCGGCGCACCGTTGTCCGTCACACGCATCGCGACTGTCACCACGACCGGGTCTTCCCCGGGATTCGTGAAGGTCGTAGTGGCGCACTTGCTGGCATCCGCGGGCGTCCGGATGGCATCCGCCGAGAAGTTCGCCGGGTTGCCATCCCAGTCGTAGTCATACTCCCACTTGATGATCTGCCCATCGGGGTCCTGCGTCAGCGGACCGGGGCAAAACTCAACGGTCCCGCCCGTCGGAACGGTGGACCGACTGGGCACGATCTGCGCCACCGGCGGCAGATTGGGGATGACCCCCACCGACACCGGGAAGATCTGATAGGTGTTGTAGTCGTGGTGCGACGAGTTGATGGTGTAGGTGTCGCGGTTCAGCGCGGTCGGACCATCAGCCGCCAGGGTCGCATCATCGGTCGCCCGGATGATGCCCCAGTAGTTGCCCGCCGGCGCGGAGGCCTCGTTCTGCAGCACGATGTCAAAGCGATACGGGTCGCTCGGCTTGCCGGACCCGCCCACTTTCGTCGCCGGATTAATAGTCTTCGGCGCACTCAGGACGCCGGGCACATGCAGGATCAGGTTCGCCAGGTCGCTCTTGTAGGCGATGTCGTTCAGCGCGGCAGTGGCGGGATCGAATCCCAGTTGCGGCGGTTCCAGTCCCGCCTGCCAGTCTCCAACCCGCACATTCAGCGTGATGCTGGAGCTCGCGAGTCCCTCCAGCAGTGCGCCTGAGGTAATGCTCGTGCTGAGCACCACCGGTGCTGCCTGGTTAAACAACGGCATGAAGTACTTCGGCGTCAGCCGCGTCTCCCGGATCGCCGACTGCCCGTAGGAGGCATCCACCATGAAGAGGAACGACAGGCTCGTCTCGCCCGGCACTAGCGCGAGGTCATACGTCGCGGTGGCCCGGTTGTCGCTGCCGGAGCCCGCCATGGGGAAGACATTGTGGCCCCGGGGCTGCTCAACATTCGACCAGCCTGTGGCATTGGCTGCATTCACGTTGCCCGTCGAGAAATCTTTCCAGAAGAGCTTGTAGGGTCGGGTGTTGCCCGGCACGTTGAGTCCCAGGAACCCCTCCACCACGCTGTCGAACAGGTTCGAGTAGCCATCCGCGTTGAGCACCAGACCCGGATTCGTGCTGACGGCCTGAGAACCGGTCGGAAACTCGGCGTTCACCCCCGGGAAGGCTGTCACACCGCGACCGGTAATCAGATGTCCGCGAACATCGAAGACATGCAAATCTTTGCGGGCCGCAGTGGACTTGAACGGATGCGCCAGCCTAAAGGTCACGGCGACCGTGGTCGCGTCCTTCAGCTTGATGCCATCGACCTGCAGACAGTCGCCGCAGGGGGCCGACCGCAGGACGGTCGTGATGTCCACATCGTAGGTGTCCCCGATCGCCTCGGCAGTCCGGATCGGATGGAGCTCCGCCTCCAGCGATTCCCCCGCACTGACCTGTAGTTCGTACATCCCGATCATCCCCGCGCCCGCTTTCATCGTGCCGGCGAATTCATGGGTGATCTGCGGATCAAGCGACGGGATCACCGGCGACTCGGGGACCGACGCCGGCGCGGCCGGTGTCGTGCCGCCTCCCGAGTTACAGGCTGCCAGCAGCAGGGCCAGTCCGGAGACCAGCCAGCCAGTGCGCAGGGTGACGAGCGAATGTTGCGAGCCCATGGATCAGGGTTCCTCCACGATTGCGATGCGATCGACGCGCCAGCCGCGGCTGATGCGGTAACTGGGAGAAGACGGGAGCAGAGCTTCCAGATTCTGGTTGCAGCCCAGGCACGGCGGCCCGACCAGGTTGCTGCAACCGGTGTTGACGTTAGATTTAGAGCGGAAGTGGAGTTCCAGATAGATCTCCTGCGTCGCCCAGGGGGTCAGGTCGAACCGCGAGTTGATCCAGGTCGGCGCGGCAGCGTTGGTACTCCACCCCCCCGATGCTGCGCCATTCACCACGACCGGTTCTTTGTTAGATACCGTGCTGTCATAGCTCACTGCACAAAAGCCCTTGTCGGTGCCGGCAGTCCAGTTGGTCAGACACCAGTTCGGAACCTGCGTATTCAGAATGTTAAAGCCGATAGCGTTCTCAAAGGTCCGCCAGAAGGGATGCGTCACGCTGCTCTGCTGCGCCGGAATGGGATCCAGACGCACCGGTGGTCCGGTGGGGACCCCACCCGGCGCGGGCTGCACAAAAAGCGCGGCCCCGTCATACCCAAACCAGCGACCCGGTTGCGGCAGGCCGTTGACCCAGAACGAGAGGTCGAACTGGAACCAGTGATGCAGGTCGAGATAGAAGGACTGGCTGGTGGACGGCAGGGCGATGAGCGGAGTCCGGATCGCCTGCCGGACGTGGGTGTAGTACCGCTGATCGATACCCGCAGCAGAAGTGGACCCACTCTCTTCCAGCGCCCGACTCGTCGTGTTCCCGGGGTACGCCGGATTCCCGATCCCCGCTACTAACCCCCAGGTCGTATTCGCCGGAAGCACGCTGTTACAGGCCGCTGGAGGGGCCTGCAAGAAGCCATTGGTCCCCAGCAGCGTGAAGCCGAGGCTGCTCAGGGAGTCCGCAGGATTTTCAAAGTCCCAGACCGGCAGGGTGGAGGGCGGCGACACGGTGAGGGTGTCGAAATCGATGGCGCTCAGCGCTGGCGCGCCGTTGTCGGTCACCCGCATCGCGACATGCACGGTCAGCGCTCCCGGCCCCGGATTCGTAAAGGACTGACTCACCGGCACGCCGGTGGTGTTGCTGGCATCGGGGGTGAAATCGAGGGGCATTCCGGGGTCGTAGTCGAAGTCGTACTCGAAGAGTGTGATCAGCCCATCAGGATCGAGAGTCCCGGGACCCGGCTGGAACTGAACCGACGCGCCACTCGCCGGTGTCAGCGTTGAGGACATTAGATCCGCGATCGGTGCCTGGTTGCTGCTCGCTGACACAGACAGCGACACCGCGGCATAGGTGGCGTAGTCATCAAACGCGGGCGTCGAAAGATCCCGGTTCAGCGCCACCGGCCCGCTGCTGTTCTCCAGGTCATCCACCACCCGCACAATCGCCAGATAGTCGCCGGCCGCCGCGTTCAGCTGATTCGTGATGGAAAACAGATAGGTGAAGGGATCCCCCGGTACGCCGCTGCCGGTTCGCAGCGACCCCGGCTGAGTGATTGGGGCACTCAGCAGGCCGGGGACATGCAGCATCACCTGCCGGACATCACTGGCGGCAGGCAGCGCATTGAGCGGACTGGCCGAGGGATCAAAGCCGGGGTCCGCCACAGTCGCCCCCTGCCAGTCATAGACCTCCACCTGCAGCAGCGCATCGCTCAGCGGCTGCCCCGCCACCAGATTGTTGGTCAGCAGGGCGGTCTCAACTTTCCAGGCTTCCGCCCGACTGAAGAGGGGCAGGAAGTACTTCGGTGTGAGGCGAGTCGCCCGGACTGCCGACTGCCCATACGCCACATCCACCGCCAGCAGCACCGAAATCGCAGGTGCCCCTGGAGTGAGCCGCAAGGAGAGCGTACTGGCCGCCCGGGGATCGCTCGCGGCCCCGCCCATCGGGAAGACATTGAAGCCCCGGGGCGCATCGACATCGTTCCAGCCCGTGGGAGCGGCGGCGGAGGCGTTGGGCGAGGTGTGGTCTTCCCACAGCACGATGTACGGCTTCAGGTTGGTGGCATCCGGGGTCCAGAGCCCCTGCAGCGCCAGGAAGTCTTCCAGCGCACCATCGAAAAAGGACGTGTAACCGTCGGCGTTCGCGACCAGCCCGGCGCTGATGACCGCATCAGGGGTCCCGGTGATGCCCACCGGCAGCCCCGGCACACTCAGGGGGGTCGCCGTATCCCCCGCCACGATCAGCCGGGCATCGAACACATGGAGGTCTTTGCGCGCGACCAGACTCGGGAAGGGATGCGCCATCGTGATGCCGACATCGAGCAGGTCCGGTCCCTGGAGGGAGAGCCCCGTAATCTGCAGGCAGTCGCGACAGGGCGACGAGCGCAGGAAGTCCGAGATATCGACATCGAACGTATCCCCAATGGCTCCCGCGACCCGCTCCGGCTCCAGTTGCGCCACCGGCGACCCCGGCAGCCCCTCGATCCGGAGGCGCGTCACACCCAGCAGCCCCGCCGGTGATGCCGATTCCATCGCGGCTGTCGGCAATGGCGCAGGACTGGTCGCCGTTGCAGGTGCCTGGCCCCCCTCCGGCGCACTACACCCAGCCCCCCACATCAGGAGACTGAGAGCAAGGATGCTGGGGCCCACAAGCCCGGTCCGATGGAACGATGACATAGCGATCAGCTCCGATGACGATGGCGTCAGAAGCGTCGTGGTAAGGCGACACCCGACGGCATCCATGCCGTGGGAATCAACGGGCGGGGTAACGGAGTCGACGAGATTCTACCACTAATCAAAACATGACTGGCCTCGTGGCAGCAGCCCCATCGGCTGCGGGAAACCCTGACGGCTGCGGAAAGAGCCCCCGGTCGCTTCGCGACCACCCCCGCAAGCGGGGGGGGACCCTTGATCTGGTGGGTCGACCGGGGTGTCGACTTCCAAATCGATGGGAGGACCAGGCCTTTGGCCTGGTCGATTCGCGCACTAGCGGAGCGGCGCAGCACGCCACGCCGCTACGTTCTATTCATGATTTTCCCGGTCGACACGACTGATCAGCTCCTTCCCCACATAGGCCCCCGTCAACGCACTGATCAGCACCAGCGGTAGCGGCGTGGCGTGCGGCGCCGCTTTCTTGTGTGCGCCCACCTCCGCCCTTTCCGGAGGCCAGGGCTAAAGACCTGAGCTCCGATCGTGACGCAGGCGCTGTCGACCAACAGCGCCGTTGAGCAGAAATGCGCCGATAGCGGCCCCGTGCATCGGAGACTTGCACCTCACCCGCCCCGGGGACCGCCGCGACCGGGGCGCGGCAGAGGCGGTACCCCGGTCGCCTCACTCAGCCCCTGCGCTTCTTTGGCGAGATCCGCGAGTTCCGCAGCGTAGGGACGCGCCATCGCCGCGCTCTCCGGCCCGGCCTCCCCCTGCGGACGCCCCCCCTTGGGGAGCCGTCGCGGTGCCCTGGCCGGCGGTGTCCCCTCCGCGATCCGCTGCCGGACCACCGCCCGCGCCAGTTCCTCGATCGTCGCGAACTGCGCAGGTTGCAGCCGCGCTTCCCCATCGATGAGGGGCAGCGGGACATCCGGCGACTGCACCGGGGGAGTCGCGAGTTGCTGGCGCAACTGCTCCTGGAGCGTTTCGAATGGGCGGGTCCGGAGGGCGAATTTGTGGTCGGCATCGGAGAGAACCCGCGCCGCACGACGTCCCCGGGGGAGCTTGGCCAGTGTCACGCCGTTGTTCGCCGCCAGTACATAGAAGTCGAGCACCAGTCCCTGCTGTTTGTACTCGTCCAGCAGCTGTGCCACCAGATGTCGCAGCTTGCCCTCGCCCTTGCCGTGGATGATCTCGACCTCGCCGCTGCCCGATGCGAGCTGATCGAGCAGAAAGCAGCGGGTGGCGTGCAGAGCGGCCGCCACGTCGCCGCCGCTGTCGTGACAGTAGAGGTGGAGATCAATGTGCGGCAGCTCGGGTTGTTCAGGGAGTCCCATGGAGTGTTCCCGTCAGCGTTCTGAGGTTCCCGCCGGTGATGGTCACCTCCACCACCCGACCCAGCAACGCCCCGATCTCCCCGGCGAAGACCACGACATCCTCTTCCTTCGACCGCGCCACCACCTGCCCCGCTTCCCGCTGCGCAGCCCCCTCCACCAGCACCGGCATCCTGGTCCCCACCAGGGCTCGATGCTTCGACAACGTGATGCCGTTGCAGACCTCGATAAGGCGCGCTAACCGCTCCTTCTTCTCGCCTTCGGTGAGCGTGTCGGGCCAGTGGTCATCGGCGTAGGTGCCAGGACGAGTCGTGTAGTAAAAGGTGAACGCCTTGTCGAACTGCAACTCTTCGCAGGCCGCGAGGGTCCGCTCAAACTGCGCCTCCGACTCGCCGACAAAGCCCGTGATGAGGTCGGTGGAGATCCGGGCATCCGGCATCGCCTCCCGGATCCACCCGATTTTCTCCCGGTACTGCTCGTAGGTGTACCGGCGTCCCATGCGACGCAGAACCTCGTTATCCCCCGCCTGCAGCGGCAGATGAAAGTACCGGGTCACATTCGGCAGCCCCGCGATAGCGTCCACGGTCTCGCGAGTCAGATCATGCGGATGGCTCGTGAGGAACTTGAACCAGGTGTTGGGATAGCAGGTCGCGACCTCCCCCAGTAATTCCCGGAAGTGATGATCCCCCCGGGTCTGCGGGGTCCCCCCTTCCCGCACCGGACGATCCTTGCCGTAATCGAGAATGCTCTGCCCCAACAGCGTGATGACCTTCGCGCCATCCTGCATGAGATACCGCTCGATCTGTCCGCGAATCTGCTCGATCGGATACGAGAAATTGCCGCCCCGGGCGAAGGGGACAATGCAGAAGGTGCACATCTTTTCGCACCCCCGCATGACATTCACGAACCGCTGGCGGTCCCCCTGGGCATAGACCCCATGCACTGCCCGACCGGTGACCTCGGTCAGATACGCCCCATCTGCCGCGAACTCGCTGGCGACTTCCACCCGATGGGCGTCGGGCCAGAGGCGGACCAGCTCGACATCGAAGGCCTCCATGCCATCGGGACTCAGGGCGAAGGCGATGCTCGGGAAGCGCGCCTGGATGGAGTCCCGGACCTGGTTCGTCAGGCATCCCACCAGCCCCACATGGAGGGGGGGGCGTTTGCGCGAGGCGCGACGTCGCGCCAGGCTGTCGAGCTGCCCCAGGTAGCTGAAGGCCTTTTCCTCGGCCTTCTCCCGGACCGTGCAGGTATTGACCAGCACCAGGTCCGCATCTTTGGGGTCCCCGGTCGGCTCGAAGCCCCGGGCTTCCAGGATGTCCGCCATCCCCGCGGAGTCCGCAAGGTTCATCTGGCAGCCGAAGGTCTTGAGGTGATAGCGACGCGCCCGGGGAGCATCGGAGACCGGGGGGAGGTGCCCGGTCAGGAGGGAGGAGGTCATGGTCGGGGTGGCCAGGAGATCGGGATTTGCCGGTATACGTCCGGATGATCCCCCGCCTGCCCCGATTGTACCGGGTCGACGCGGCTTTGAGAGTCGAGGGGCGGACTGACGATGGCGCTATCGACCGCCAGCGGACTGGCATCTAATGGTCCTGACAGCGCACGCAGGTCGCTGTCAGGAGCAGTTCATGGCCACGACCTTCAGCCCGACGCAGACTCCCCGGATCCAGGACGCCCAGGCGCTGTCCCTCGCCCGCATCGCGGCCACCGCCACCCTCGGCGACCAGCTCGGCCTCTCCGGCGCGCTCAGTGTCGCGGAGTACGCTGGCTACGGCCCCGACGCCCTCTACGAATCCCTGCTGACGCTGCTTCCGTATATGGGCTATCCGCGGACTGTCCATGCCCTCGTCAGCTTCCAGCAGCTCCATCCGACCTTTATCGCAGAGCGGGGCGGGACCCCGACCGAGCCCTGGTCGAGCCACGCCGGTGTCATCTGGCCGGACCGGGGGCAGGCGATCTTCAGTCTCCTGTGGGGGGCTGGCGCGCAACAGCGATCCCGGCTGAACGAACTCTCCCCCGAACTGGCCGACTGGCTCGTACACGGCATCTATGGCCGCATCTTCGGACGTCCGGGGCTGACCCTGCTCGAGCGGGAACTGCTGGTCATCGGGTGTCTGCTGGCGCTGGGGAGTGTGAAGGAGCTCGGGACCCATCGACGCGCCCTGCTGCTCCAGGGAGGGCACGAGGGGTTACTCGACCTGATGCTGGAGGACTTGCAGACGGTGTTACCGGCGGGGATGTATGTGCAGGCAACCGACGCCCTGGCGCGTCTGCGGAGCTAGCCGCTAAAGCGCGTTGGGTACTGGAAGATCAATAGCTGCCGTCTGAAAAGGCGACATAGAGTTCTTCGTCGGCATCCAGACCCTGATACCACGCCACGAAGAGGTGCTGCTTGGGCAGGATGGCCAGGGACGGGCCGTCGCCATAGATGGTGCCGGGGATGGGTGCCAGCGCCCAGCCGCCGCTGGCCAGGGACATCCGGGGATTAGTGGTGAGTTGCCGCCAGATTTCGATTCTGCTATAGCCAAATCGCACCCCGATCAGGCGGCCTCCCAGTTCCGTACAGAAGTCGCCTGCACCGGTGGTAATCGCAGGAGGTGGAAAGTGCCCCAGAAACTCGGGTTCAAAGTTAGAGCGATAGCCTGGCACCGGATCGGGACTTGAGAACCATACCGCCTGATCCCCACTCCCACCTTCTGGTCGCATGCTGTACTGGGTGGTGATGAGCCGCCAGTGTCCCCCCAGTCGAAGGAGAGAAGCCGCTCCCACTACGCCGGTTCCTCCAATTCGGGTGATAGGCCCCCAGTCGCTCTCGGCCAGGGGGGGGGAGGGTTTCGGTTCGGGTAAGAAAGAAACCCGGCCCAAAGGGATGCCCCCCGGCAAAGAGGAGCGACAGCCCATCCTCATCGAGCCGGAGCTGAGCGACGTTATCTGCGGTGTAGGGATGGCTGGTCAGGGCATACCCCGTCCAGGAGGAGGGGCCGCTTGGTGCAAAGCCAGCGCAGTAGCTCAGCACCACTTTGTAGGAGCCATAAATCGGATCATTACTTCTGGAAACGTAGCTATATAGGAGTCCCAGGTCTGGCAGCGCCACAACTGCGCCCCCCTCGAACTCGCCGGCTTGCACCAGGGTCGTCTCCCAGTCGGCCTCCTCGGTAGGCGGAAAGACACTGGTGCGGGAGAGATAAGTCCCCTTCCCCGCGGAGGCAGCACTGGTCCCCATTGACAGCAGGAACAGGCTGCCCTCGGTCACAGTAATCCCGGCTTTTGTGTGGCCGGCGGCGATCCGGGAAATCTGCCAGTCACTGGCCGACTGCGGGTCCTCATTCAGGGCGAGCGCGAGGTAAACCCCATCCGGCCGGTCCATGATGAGGCCGGGCAGCCCGCGCCAGACAAACGTATCCGGTCGCGGCCCCACAATCTCAAATGATGGCCGGTTCAGCAGGGAGGGGCCCAAGGACATCACCCGCCAGGAAGGGGCGACGGGAGGATCGATCCGGAAGCTGAAGGGCTGCACCGCCGTAAAGTTCTCGTTGCGGAGCTCGACGATCCCCTCATAGATCCCGACCTCCCCCAGCGTGACGGTCGGGGACAGTTCCTCACTGGTCGCGACATCGGTGCCGCCGCTGAAAGTCCAGGTCGCCTCCGTGGCGGTGCCTGTATGCTCCGCAGCGAAGGTGACCGTCCCCGCCGGCTTCCCCGCCGGGTCGGACGGGGTCACCCCGGTGATCACAATCACCCCGGTCTCGATGTCGTAGCTGAACGACGCCAGCGCCAGCGCTTGCCCATCGGTGACGGTCAGCCCCCCGGTAAAACTCCCGGCGGTGGTCAGGCTGACGGTCGGCGACTCCTCGCCAGACGTCGCGGGCGTCACTCCGCCGCTGAAGGTCCAGGCATAGGTCAGCGGCTGGCCGGAGGAGGAATCGACCTGCGCGGCAAACTCCACACTCCCCCCTTCTGCGCCAATAGTCCCCGAGGGCGTAATCCCCTGAATGTCAATCATGTGCGGGCCTCGCTGCCCCCGGCATCCGGCCAGCATCCCCAGCACCAGACAGAGCAGCACCAGCGGCAGCCGTCGTAAGGGGGGCATCGACCCGATCCCGGTCCATAGTGCAGTACTCCAGCGCATGGCGTCCTCCTGTTGAACCATTGTCTCATAGATTGGACGACCGGGCTTAGCGCTGGGCAGCACTCGTGGCTACGGCGCGACTTTCGGCTCCCGCTTGAAGAGGCCGAATCGCTCCCCTGGGATGGTGACTGTCACAGACCCTTCATAGGCCAGGAGATCCGGGTAGTCGGGGTCCACTGCGCCAAACTTGTAAGGCCTGAAAATCTGATCTTCTGTCCCTATTTTAGACACTACTTCATTAAATTCAAAAGTGACATTCACAGGACCCGTGGAACGATTACAGATGAACAGCAAGACCTCCTCCGTCTTGGTGTATGTCAGCAAGATAGCCAGAATGTCACCCTCGGGGACACCGTCAGGAACCGTAACCTTGTACGTTTCCCGCCAAGTCGCCCCATTTTGGAACATTCGCAGGTCCGAGTAGTCCGATATCTCCTGCGCCAAAGGCCAGTACCGCTCCTGCAGGCGCTGGCTGGAGGCGTGATACTGCGCGAAGACCGGGAATCCTTCGCTGCGATAAAAAAGGGCCAGCCACGCGAAGAACCGGAGTTCATCAGGCTCCGGCATACGTCGGGCTCGGGACTCATCGACTTCAATGTAGCTGGGTCCCACTTCGGGGTTGACGAGACGTGTGATGGGGGGGTTGGGGGCAGGTGTCGTAGTCCAGCCAGGGGGAGCTGCATCACTGTGATCAAAGGGATGCCCGAAGGCCTGGACCCAAAGGCCAGCAAAGCGATACAGCGTGTCTGCAATCGGAATCCGGCCTGTATGCGGGTAACGCCTCTGATTCAATTCCTGCCGGAGTAGCAGGAAATTGTCATGCACCTGTCGGACATCCTGCTTGAGGGTAGTGGTTTCAGAGATCCGCAAGATGTCATCTGTTTCAGTATCCGTGTAGCCTGCAGATTTCACCTCTGAGCGTAAATTGTAAGGAGCAACTTCCATCTCATGATTAACGCGCTTGTAGGGGTACTTATCATACAGATGGATGTCCGCAAAATCGCGAATCTGGAAATAGGTGAACCACTTCTCGGGTGGAACAAAATTAGTGGCCTGTTGGAGACGACGCTCGGCGCGTATTTCAAAAAGTCTATTGGAATAGGTCACCAGCACAGGCAGCAAGAGTTCCCATTGTCGCTCCTCATCGACGAGGGCGGCAAACTCGGGATCATTGCCAGTGGCCATGCGCCATTCCCGCTCATACTGGCGAATCTTGTTGCGTACTTCCAAAATTCTCAGCGGATAGTCCTTTTCTTTCCAGTATTCCTCCCTTTCAAAAAGCTCTGGCTCATCCACAGAGTACCAGCCGACCAGTCGATCCCCGAGGACTTCCAGTGTGTCCGCAATTACCCCTGCGAAGTTCTCTTCTGCATCGGTTTCGCTCCCTTCATCGACAACATCCCACTGCAGCAGGTACCGAATATCCCGCTCGGGCAGCACGGCGATCACTTTGGTTTCCGGTGCCAGGTAGTTATCCCGGTAGTACTCCAGAAAGAGCCGATACCCATCTTCGAGGGTGAAGGGAAACAGGGTGAGATCATCCTGACCGCGATCCGATCCATCACTCCGCTTTCCACTCCTTGGGGGAGCTTTGGGGGAGCGCTTCAGGCCTTGAGTCGACAGCACGACAACCCGAAATCCTGGTTTCCCAGGGGCTGGGTCCGGGAAATTCGGCTGGCTGGCCTCGGTTTCGGTTTCATTCCGTCCATACCCCTCAAAGGGGGCGGGGGGATGGGGGGGAGGTGTTGGGGGGAAGAACGACGGTGGCGGATCCGGCAACGACCAGGGGAGAATCGTATCCCACATGGCGATCATCGGGATCCCCTCCTTATCTTTAAGCTGCTCTTTCCAGTTCCCCAGGCGCCAGGCGCCGGGGCGGGCAAGTCTGGTTGTTGTCATCGATCCAGGGCTCCTTGAGTTCGACACCTCTGCGCCATCAGGAGGCAGGGGAGATCAATAGCTGCCATCAGAGATGGCGATGGTAATCGCTTCGTCGGGGGGACCATGCCAGGCGCCAAAGATCCGCCCATCGGGCAGGAGGGCCAGCGCGAAATCCCCGCCCCCTTCGGGGTGAATGGGGGTCTGCACCCACCCCCCTGCGAGGGTAGGATCGGCAGTCACCTGCCGCCAGAGGACGGGGCCGTTGTCTGACCTGCTGATCCCGATGCCCCGCCCCTCCAGCACCTCACAGGTCCGGCTCATGCGGAAACCGGTCCGCGGAGCTTTTAACAACAGGGTGTAACCGACCGGGCCCTCGTAGTCTGGCGCTGGCCCTGTCGTACTGTGCAGTGAGGTACCTGTCCCATAGACACCACCTGTTGCCCCCTGCATCGAGCTCACTACCCGCCAGCGTCGGTCCAACAGCAGGATAGATCCCGTCGTCGAATGCATACTCTCTATCCCATCATTGCCACCTGCATCGACGAACGACCCCCAGTCCGCGTCGGCCAGAGGAGGCACCTGGGTGGCGCGGGTCAGATAGCGGCTGTTGATGGCATCGATCAGGGCCATCAGCGTCCCGCTCGCTTCATGGAAGAGGAGCTGACTGACCCCCGTGGATGTTTTCGGGAAACTCTCCAGGGCATGCCCCTGCCAGGACCCGGGGCCTGTCGGCGCAAAGCCATCGCAAAAGGCCACCACCGGGCGCCACTTGTTGTACTGGCTGAGAGTCGCATTCATAGAGCTATAGCCAACCAGCAGTCCCACCCCCGGCAGGCTGGTCAGGCAGGCCCACTGGATCGCGACTTCGGGGTCTATAGAGGTCGTATCCCAGTCGGCTTCCCCCGCCGGTTCCTGGAGAGTTGTGGTGGAGAGACACAACCCTTTCGTTGTTGGCGAGTCACCAAAGGTCAGGACATGAAGGCTGTCCGGGGTCGTCGCCACGATCCGGGTCCCCAGGATCGTCTGCCCCTCGACGATGCGGGAAATCTGCCAGTCCGCCACCGATTGCGGGTCCCCGTGCAGGGCCAGCGCCAGATAGACGCCATCGTCCCGGGTGAACACCACCCCTGGCCGCTCTCCCCAGACAAAGGCGGCGGGGCCGGGCCACATCCAGGAGAGAGTCGGCCCACTCCCTGTCGAGGCCGGAGCGACCAGCATCACCCGCCAGGAGGGGGCGACGGGGGGATCGATCCGGAAGCTGAAGGGCTGCACCGCCGTATAGTTCTCGTTGCGGAGCTCGACGATCCCCTCATAGATCCCGACCTCCCCCAGCGTGACGGTCGGGGTCAGCTCCTCGCTGGTCGCGACATCGGTACCGCCGCTGAAAGTCCAGGTCGCCTCCGTGGCGGTGCCTGTATGGTCCGCTGCGAAGGTGACCGTCCCCGCCGGCTTCCCCGCCGGGTCGGACGGGGTCACGCCGGTGATCACAATCACCCCGGTCTCGATGTCGTAGCTGAACGACGCCAGCGCCAGCGCCTGCCCATCGGTAACGGTCAGCCCGCCCGTAAAGCTCCCGGCGGTGGTCAGGCTGACGGTCGGCGACTCCTCGCCAGACGTCGCGGGCGTCACTCCGCCGCTGAAGGTCCAGGCATAGGTCAGCGGCTGGCCGGAGGAGGAATCGACCTGCGCGGCAAACTCCACACTCCCCCCTTCTGCGCCAAGAGTCCCCGAGGGCGTAATCCCCTGAATGTCAATCATGTGCGGGCCTCGCTGCCCCCGACATCCGGCCAGCATCCCCAGCACCAGACAGAGCAGCACCAGCGGCAGCCGTCGTAAGGGGGGCATCGACCCGATCCCGGTCCATAGTGCAGTACTCCAGCGCATGGCGTCCTCCTGTCACCCTATTGTCGCATCGATCGGACGACTTCGGTAAAGCCATGCAGGAGCGAGCGTCTACGGAACGAAAGGCTCCAACTTAAACATGGCAATCCGCTCCCCGGGGAGGGAAATAGACCCTGCCGCTTGCAACTGAAACGCCAGGAGGACCGGTAAGTCCTCGGAGTCCACCACCGCCTCCCCGAATCTGTACGGGCGGAAGACCTGGGCTGCTCCATCTTTAAATCCGATCTCGTCTTTGAATTCAAACCGAATATTTGTTTTTGCCGGGCCTCCCTTACGGTTGTAGACAAACAGCCATACTTCACTGAGAGGATTTGGATATCCTGGCGGTTTAGTATACGTTACAACCTTCGCGAAAATATCCGGATCCCCGGCTGGATCAAAGCTATATAGCCCTTCCCATGTGGCCAAATCATGATACACTCGCAGATCAGAGAAACGATCAATTTCCTGTGCAACAGGCAAAAATCGTTCCTGCAATCGCTGGCTGGAAACATGAAACTGTGCAAAGACAGGAAACCCTTCGCTGCGGTTAAAGAGTGCGAACCATGCGAAAAATCGCAGCTCATCGGCCGAGGGCAAGCGCCTCCCGCGCATCATATGTACTTCCGTTTTCTCTGGGTTCGTCAGCGGAGGATTGGGAGCCGGTGTCGTTCTCCAGTCTGGAGAGGCTGCATTATGATCGAACGGGTAGCCACTCGCCTAGGCCCAGAGACCTGCATAGCGATAGGCACTGTCCCCCATGCTGATCTTACCCGACGCGGGATAGCGATATTGGTTCAGTTCGCGTCGCAACAACGCGAAGTTGTTGTGCACCTCATTGACATTCTGCCGCAGCGTTGTAAACACTGAATTATTCAGGATCTCGTCAGCCTTCGCCGGCGTTAGGCCAGAATCGAGCAATTGTCGCCTCAAATTTGGTGCGGGTTCATCCACCCAGCTGGTCTTATACGGATACTCATCATACAAATGAATGTCCGCAAATTCACGTCCCAGGAAGAAGGTGAAGCGCAGCTCGGGTGGGACATTGCGTTCAGCCTGCTGAGTCCACCGATCATTTCTCATTGTAAATATACGGGCGGAGTAGGTAACGATGACAGGCAGCAGTAGCTCCATCTGTCTGTCATAGGACGGGATGGCCGCAAACCCCGGATCATTGCCGGGGGTTGTCCGCCATGCCCATTCATACTGGCGAATATACTGGCGAACTTCCTGAACTCGCACAATCTTTTCCTTATAATATTCAGTTCTGTCAAACAGTTCCGGCTCATCCACAGAGTACCAGCCCACCAACTGATCCCCAAGGACCTCCAGCGTGTCTTCGATTACCCCTTTGAAGTTCGCTTTTGCATCGCTCTCGTTCCCAAACTTCTCCCACTCCAGCAGGTAGCGAATATCCCGCTCGGGCAGCACGACGACCACATAAGTCTTGGGGTCCAGGTAATTATCCCGGTAATACTCCAGAAAGAGCCGATACCCATTGGGGAGCGTGAAAGGAAAGTGGACGGTATCATCCTTGCCGCGATCCACTCCATCTCGTTTCCCACTTCGGGGAGGCGCCACCGCTGAGCGCTTCAAGCCTTGCGTCGACAGCACCACGACCCGAAAACCCTGTTCCCCGGTGGCTGGGACCGGGAAGTTCGGCTGGCTGGCTTCGGTTTCGGTTTCATTCCGCTCATAGCCCTCAAAGGGGGCGGGGGGAGGCGATGGCGGGAAGAACGGCGGTACCGGATCCGGCAACGACCAGGGGAGAATCGTATCCCACACTGCGAGCATTGGAATTCCGATCTTGCCCTCGATGCGATGCTTCCAGTTCCCCAGGCGCCAGGCGCCGGGGCGGGTCGGTTCTGGTAATGTCATCTCTGTAGTCCTCCCGTGGTTTACAACCTCACAGCTAACCCGGTGGTGGGATCAGTAACTCCCATCGGAGATCGCGACGCTGAGCGCTCCAAGGGGGGGGCCGTACCACGCGCAGAAGATGCGCCCATCCGGCAGGATAGCCAGGGAGCTATCAGCTCCACCGACCGGATGAATCGGTTCCCGCTTCCAGCCTTCGACGAACGTGGGATCGGCCGTCACCTGTCGCCAGAGGACCGGGCCGCTGCCTGAGCTGCTGATCCCGATGCCCCGCCCTTCCAGCACCTCACAGGTTCGGCTCATGCGGAAACCGGTGAATGGGTCTCGGAGCAGCAGCAAGGGCTCAAAGGGCGCGTCGTAATCCGGCGCGGCGGCAGTGCAGCTGTTGAGCACCGAGGTTTTGACATACTCACCGGCGTATGTATCACTCGTGCTCGAGATCACCCGCCAGTGCTTCGCGAGATGCAGGATGGAACCTGTGGAGGTGTGGATAATGTCTATGCCATCACTGCTGGCAGCTCTGACGAAGGCCTCCCAGTCCGCGTCGGCCAGAGGAGGCACCTGGGTGGCACGGGCCAGATAACGGCTGCTCCCTGCATCGACCAGGGCCATCAACATCCCGCTTTCTTCCTGAAAAAGCAACTGGCTGATCCCTGTCGCCAGCACGGGAAAACTCGCTATCTCATGCCCCTGCCAGGACCCGGGGCCCGACGGTGCAAAGCCATCACAAAAAGCCACCACCGGGCGCCACTTGTTGTACTGGCTGAGATCCGCATTCTTAGAGCTGTAGCCAACCAGCAGTCCCACCCCTGGCAGGCTGGTCAGGCAGGCCCACTGGTCTTCGACGGCAGGATCAATGGAGGTCGTACTCCAGTCGGCTTCCCCCGCCGGTTCCTGGACAGTCGTGGTGGAGAGATACAACACGTCCGTCGTCGGCGAGTCACCAAAGGTCAGGACATGAAGGCTGTCCGGCGTCGTCGCCACGATCCGGGTCCCCAGGATCGTATGCCCCTCGACGATGCGGGAAATCTGCCAGTCCGCCACTGTTTGAGGGTCCCCGTGCAGGGCCAGCGCCAGATAGACGCCATCTTCCCGTGTAAAGACCACGCCCGGCCGCTCCCCCCAGACAAAGGCGGCAGTGCCCGGCTCAAGCCATGAAAAGATGGGGAGCTCCGCGTATGCCGGACCCAGCAGCATCACCCGCCAGGAAGGGGCGACGGGAGGATCGATCCGGAAGCTGAAGGGCTGCACCGCCGTATAGTGGTCATTCCGGAGCTCGACCGTCCCCTCATAGATCCCGACTTCCCCCAGCGTGACGGTCGGGGACAGTTCCTCACTGGTCGCGACATCGGTGCCGCCGCTGAAAGTCCAGGTCGCCTCCGTGGCGGTGCCTGTATGCTCCGCAGCGAAGGTGACCGTCCCCGCCGGCTTCCCCGCCGGGTCGGACGGGGTCACCCCGGTGATCACAATCACCCCGGTCTCGATGTCGTAGCTGAACGACGCCAGCGCCAGCGCTTGCCCATCGGTGACGGTCAGCCCCCCGGTAAAACTCCCGGCGGTGGTCAGGCTGACGGTCGGCGACTCCTCGCCAGACGTCGCGGGCGTCACTCCGCCGCTGAAGGTCCAGGCATAGGTCAGCGGCTGGCCGGAGGAGGAATCGACCTGCGCGGCAAACTCCACACTCCCCCCTTCTGCGCCAATAGTCCCCGAGGGCGTAATCCCCTGAATGTCAATCATGTGCGGGCCTCGCTGCCCCCGGCATCCGGCCAGCATCCCCAGCACCAGACAGAGCAGCACCAGCGGCAGCCGTCGTAAGGGGGGCATCGACCCGATCCCGGTCCATAGTGCAGTACTCCAGCGCATGGCGTCCTCCTGTTGAACTCCGGTCACCTGTACGCCTCAGTTTACGATACTTTTTTTTTCGAGGTGTCAAGGGGGGGATGGAGCCCGTTTTCTGATTCTCTCATCATTTGTTTATCGCCCAGCTTTTCGCTCTGCTTCTCGCCCAGACTCTTGCCCGCCCGGTGCCGGCCCCGGGGGAGCCAGCGGCGCTGCTAGACTCCGGGAGGCGAAGGGGGGCGGAGCCGGTGGCATCAGAGCACGGAACCATAGCGACCCCGCCGCCAGCATCCACCACGAGCGCTGCCAGAGCCCCAGTCTCCCCCCTGACTGCCCTCCGCTATCCCGATTACCGGACCCTCTGGTGGGGGGCTCTCGCCTCGAATCACGGCAACTGGATTCAGACAGTCGCGCAGGGCCAGCTGGTGTATGCGCTGTCGGGCTCGACGGCGGTCCTGGGGTGGGTGGCCTTCGCCACCCAGATTCCGATGGTCTGCCTGACCCTCATTGGCGGGGTCCTCGCGGACCGTCTGGAGCGCCGCAGGATGCTCCAGGTGACGCAGTCGGTGCTCACCACGACCTCACTTCTTCTGACGCTCCTGACATTTACGGGGCAGATCCAGATCTGGCACATCCTGGTACTGGTGGCCATCAACGGGATGATGGTGGGGATCAACATCCCGACTTTCCAGTCGTTCCTCGGCGACCTGGTGCCCCGGGAGATCCGGGGACCCGCGATTGCCCTGAACAGCGCGCAGTTTCATACGTCGCGGTCCCTGGGTCCGGTGATCGCGGGGCTCATTTTTTTAACGCTGCATGATCCCCCTGGGGTCTATCGCAGCTATGCCCTCTGCTTCGCGCTGAACACCCTGAGCTTTGGGGCGCTGCTGGGGGCGCTCCACAGCATCCAGTACCGTCCGGACCACCTGGAGCCCCTCAGTACGCAATGGCTGCTGGAAGTCCGGCGCTTTCGGGAGGGGATTGCGGAAGCGTGGCGGTACATCAAATCGAGTCTGCCGGTCACGATCCTGCTGCTGCTGACCGCCCTGAGCGCGTACTGTGGAATGCCGCTGCTGGCGCTCCTGCCGGCGTATGCCGCCGAAACGATCACGCCTTTTCACAGTGGGGCGAGTCCCGGGGCGATCCAGAGTCACCTGATGACGGCAGCAGGGGCAGGGTCGGTGGTGGGAGCGCTGTGGGGCGCGACCCGGCTCCAGCGGATCGGCCCGCAACTGGGGATCGTCATCAGCTGCGCGGGCTATGCGGTGTCGAACATCGCGCTGGGGCAGGTGGTCGCGGAACCGGTCGCGTGGGGCTGGATGGTGGTGAATGGATTCTTCGCGACCTGCAACGCCGTCCAGATCAACACGCGGCTGCAGGTCCGGGTGCCGGATGAATTGCGCGGACGGCTCATGGCGGTCTATTCCCTCTGCTTCACCCTCGCGATGGCGCTGGGGAATCTGGCCTCGGGGTACCTCGCCCGTGGGGAACGGGTCCCCCAGACCCTGACCCTCAACGGGTCGGTCTATCTGCTGGTGCTGGGGCTGGTGGTGCTCTTTGGGTGGCGACGCTGGACCCGGTCCTGAAGTCGCCCGCGCTATACTCCCTTCCCGGCTGGCCTGCGGGTCGGCATCGCACCATGAAAAAGCGTCTCCTCACTGCCGCCGACTTCAGCCCGGAACCTCCTGCCAGCATCGATCTGGACAGCGTGATTCTGTCCCCCAGCGCCCGGATGCTTGCGGAGCGCCTCGGCATCCCGTTCCACAAAGGGGGGAAGCCCCTCGATGCGAGTGCGCCAGGGTCCGGGAAAGTGGGGGGTTCGGGAGCCGGGGATTACACCCTGGTCCGTCCGGCCTTCACTCCCTCCGGGCAGGTCCCCCGCTTTGGGAACCCGACGCATCAGCAGCAGGCACCCCTGCACGGCAGCAAGGCCTGGCGGGAAGCCCATGGTCCGGAGCTGGAGCGGGTCCGGCAACTCGTGCGGGATCGCCTGGGACCCGGTGCAAGCCAGCAGGAGATCGAACGGGGAGTCGCACAGGTGATGGAGCGCCTGCCCGCAACCCCGCCGACCAGTGGCGGGTCAGGGAGCGGACGCCCGGTCGGGGATCCGTTAGCGCCGGGGGGGGCCTCCCCTTTCGCGCCACCCCCGCCGGGGGGCGTCCCGACCACGACTCCCATGATCCATAGCGGTGAAGGGGCTGTGACCTATCGCGGCAACGCCGGGGAAGTCCACATCATCCTGTCACCGGCGAGCAAGAGTTACCTGATCCGGGTCCAGCACGGCATCGCCAAAATCACGGAGTTGCCGGAGTAATCGCTCATGGCCGATCCCTTCCCCTCGCCGCTTCCTGCGCAGCGCAACGCCGCCATCCTGACCGCCATCGGCCTGGATGGTCCGGGGATTCTGGCGCGTCTGACCGGGCGCGTCGCGGCGCTGGGCGGCAATGTCCTGGACCTGCAGCAGACCCTGATCGGACGCTATTTCGCGATCACGATGCTGGTGGATCTGGCCCCGGCGCGACTCGATTTCACGGCCTTTCGTGATGATCTGGTCCGTGAGGGCGAGACGCTGGGGGTGCGGGTCCTGATCGCCCATGAAGAGGCGTTCCGCGCCATGCACCGGGTCTGATACTCCAACCCGGAGGCCGGATCTTTAGACCCGGAACGATCAGATGCTCCTGCTCCATGCGGAGTTCTGCGATTCGCATCGGCGCTCGGTGCACTCCGGTTGGGGCGTCACCCGACGGATTGGTACGAACCAGGTCTAAAGACCTGGTGTCCGGAAGTCCGCTCGTCAGGCTCCCGGCCCCTGGATTTCTACACCGCCGGTCAGGTCGTACTTCGCGGTCCCATCAGCGACAAACGTCACCACCAGTCGTTGTGCGGAAACCCGCAATCCCGACCGTTCCACCAGCAGCGGCGAGCCGGTCAGTTCCAGTTGCTCCGTGAGTCCGTTCCAGAAGGCCGAATCGGCGGTGAAGTGCTCGCTGCCATCGGCGTTCCGTCCCTCGATGGGACCAGCCAGCGATAGCCTGACATTCCCCGCCTGATGCATCTCACCGGACGGCGCTTGCTCCAGGGTCCCCCGCGCGGCAGTGATGACAAAATTGCGAGTGGCGGGATAGAGCACGATAGTCGGATGATCGAAGGTGGTGGTGCTTTCGATGCCGCCAGCGGTCTTGGGGACCCGGAGTTGCCAGCGGACCGCGCTGGTGTCGGGGTCCAGCGACTGGATCCGGACTTCCGTGGCGATGAGGGCGGTCCCTACCGGATCATCCGATTCCACTTTCGCCCGGTCCGGGGGTGCGACCGCCGGATTGCTCGCGACCACGGCGTAGGTCACATAGCCAATCAGTCCAGCCATCACGCCCCATCCCAGGATGTACCCCAGCTCCGGAAAGCGGGATCGAACCGGGGCAGTCTCGGGAGTGGCGGCCTGGGTCATGCTGATCGGTATCGTGCCACAGCCTGTACACTGGCGACGCTGTGCGCTGTACACTCCCCTCTCGATGACCCGGCCTCTTCCTGACCGATTCCAGCAGGCGATGATGCTCGCTGCAGGCGCGGCCCTCGGCTACCTGACCCTCCTCGACTGGTTCGGCATCTGGTTCCACGTCCCCTGGCAGCGCTATCCGTTCATGCTGATCGGGGCGGTCCTCGTCTGGGCGGCCTATCGGGGCATCGCCAGCGACCCCCACATCTCACGTCCGACTCAACAGGGCCTCTGGTGGGGCCTGCTGGGTTTCGCCGGTGGTTATGCCCTACAGGTGGTCTATCTCTGGAACCGGGCGGGGGCGATGCTCCCCCGGTCGATTCTTCCCGAAACACCCCAATTGCAGCTTTATGGCAAAGCGCTTCTGGGCGCAGATGAGGCGACGGTGGTCCGGATGACCGCCAGTGGACTGACCAGCGAGGCGCGCTGGGCGAGTCTGCTGCTCGTGATCACGCTGGTGTTGCTGTTGCTCATACTCGCCCGGGCAGGAGCATGGCATCTGGACGTGGCATTGCGACGCGCCGCTGATCCTGATACGGCGAGTCGACGGACCCACTTCCTGCAGCAACAGCGCTGGACGCTCCTGTGGGTCATGCTCCTGGTGGGGGGCGTCACGCTGCTTCTGGGATGCGATCCGCGTCCGATGGATTTCGCAGAGGGTCTCGCGCTGTCGTGGGCGCAGCAGCATGGTGCAATATTCGGATTCCTCGCGGGCTACAGCATCGCATCGCGACGTCGCCCCCCCATCGCGCCCACACCCCGTCGGACCCGGCAGCCGATCCCCCATCCGGTGCGGACTCCGGGGCTGCCCGGACGTTCGGCCCTCGTTTGAAAATGCCTCAGAGCATGGAGTAGACTTGCACTATCCCTGTCCCTCCTCCGGACGGTGCCGCTTTGTGGGCTACCGAATGGTGGAGGGGGAGTGGCAGACTCCGCGATCGGAACCGGCAACGCACGTCCATGGCCGACGTTTCCTCATCGACAACGCTGCACTGCACGGTGGGCATCGAGCTCCCCGGTGGGCAATTGCGCCCCTTTCTGGAGTACGGGACCCTGTTCCCGACCCCCCAGGAGCGTGTGCGGCTGGTGTCGAAGCTCCGGGAGCGGAATCGGCTGGAGCTGCGGGTTTTGGCCAGGCTCAACGGGCAGCCTGCGGTCTGTCTCGGGTCCGCGCGTCTGAGTAACATCCGGCTCAATGCCCAGGGTGAAGCTCAGTTACTGGTCAGTATGCAAAGCGACTCGCCCGAGTTCGCGGAGCTGCAGATTCAGGATGAACTGGGGAAGGGGGAAGTCATCGCGACTTTCCGTCTCCCTCAGGAAACGTCTGCTGATGGAGTGCCAGTCGTGGCCGCTCCCCGGGTCCCGGGGTCAGAGGCCATCGACAAGCTCCTGGAGCGCGTGAGCGCTCTGGAGCACGAACTGGAGCTTCGTTATCAGGACGATGTCAGGCCAGGGGGCAATGGTGCCCAGGACACTTCCCGTCATGGTGCGGGAGCCGAGGATGCCGGTCACAATCTGTAGCCGGTTGCTGGCTGGAGGGATCCGGCCATTAGCGAGCCCCATCAGGGCCATTGTTGACTCAGGAGAGGACGTCGCTGCATGACGACCGTCGAAGAACTGACCCGGGCACTTCAGGAAACCCGTCGTGAACTCGAGGATGCCCGGCAGCGCAATACCCTGCTGGAACAGGAACTCGAGCGCCTTAAGGGGCGTGCTGGAGGCGGACTTTCCGCAGGTCCGCAACTGGCCCCACTCACCGCGCCTTCGCTGGCGGCCTCGCCCCTCGGAGCCCCGTCGCTGGGCAGGCCGATGGCCCCTCTCGGCAGCACGGCTGCCGCGGAGAGTGAGTCGGCAGTCCCCGATCTTTCCGCGCCGCTCATGGATGGCGGCTCCGATGCGGAGCTGGATGAGGTCCGACGGCAGCTCGAGGAACTGACCAAAGAGAAACACGATGTCGAGCAGCGCAAGTGGACGATCGACAAAGAGAACATCGCCCTCAAGGAGCAGCTGAACAAGCTCAAGGTCCAGGGGCAGAACAATCAGAAGATCATTGAAGAGCAGGTCGAGAAGTCGGACCGCAAGGAAAACCAGAACTTCAAGACTCGTCTGGAACTCACGGACCTGCGCAAGGGTCTCAGCCTGGCCAAGGGCGAGCGGGAGAAGCAGGAAGCCGCCAACACTGCCCTGCACAAAGAGTGTCTGGAGCTGGAAGCCGAGATCCTCCACTACCGGGCTCTGGTCGATGTCGAAACCCAGCGCAAGGACATCATCCAGTCCGAACTCAATCGCCAGCAGGACATCCTGGGGCAGTACCAGAGTGGGTTCCTCGCCCGCTTCTACGATAAGTAACCCGCTTCAGTACACCTTTCGTCACCGGAGAGTCGCGTCCCATGTCCATGGATCCCCGCCAGCGCCAGAAAGAAATCCTCCGCATGAAGCGGGAGATTGAGTTGATTCAGGCGTCCATCGAGAAAAACTCCCAGGCTGCAGGGCAGAAGCAGTCGGAAAACAAGCAACTGGAAGACGCCATCCGGGGGCAGGAGGCCGAGAACGACAAGCTCGGCGGGCGGGTCGAGGAACTGGAGGGGCAGATTGTCGAACTCGATGAGGAATTCCGCGACAATCAGATGACTGCCACCCGGCTGCGACGGGAAATCAAAGCCGAGGAAAACAACCTGAAGATTCTGGTGTACATCGGCACCGGCAAGCGGGATCGCGACATCTTCGACTCGATCATCGAGGAACTCCCGGCCGACTCCCCCTATCGCGGCGCGGTCAAGCAGGAGAATCTGGAGACTCGTCAGGCCCGCCTGAAGAATCATCTGGCGGACCTGGAAAACCACCTGAAGGATCTCCGTCGCAACTGCAACGATCTGGAACTGAAGCTGCGCCGCAGCGAGGCCAAGATCGAGGAGATTCAGAAGCACCCGATGTCGAAGCCAGTAACGGCGAAAATCGAGAAGCAGCAGCGGCTCGACCGGCAGGAGCGCGAAGCCAAGGGCATCAAAGAGCGGACCATGGCGGAACGTCTGCACGAGCTCGAGGGGATCAGGATTTTGTCGTCAGCGGAGTATCTGCAGCAGCTGGTGGAGAAGGAAGGGACCGGTCCGCTGGGTGCGGTCTCCGGGCAGTCCGGCCAGAGTGTCGCGGCAGCGCCGGAGGAGGCGCCTGCAACGGCACCTGCCGCCTCCGCCAACGCCGATGCCGGGGGCTCGGGCCTCGACCTGAGCTTCTAGTCGCCTTGAGTCCGGACACCAGGTCTTTAGACCTGGGCTGTCCAGGTACGACGCCTCCTGCATCAACCATCGCGCGCTAGCTGCTGCTCGTCACACGAAGGTACGTTTCGGCGAGCGGAGCGTCCTCGACGCGCCGGGTCTAAAGACCCGGCCCCCGATGTCTCCCTCTTTAGTCATGGACCATCTCGTTGCTTCCCGACTGCTACTATCCCAGCGCGATGGAGCCCCCGACACCTCCCACTGCACTCCGACTGCGGGCCTGTGCGAAGGTCAACTTCTATCTCCGCATCCTCGGAACACGGCCCGATGGCTACCACAACCTCGCCACCCTCTTCCAGGCCATCGAGCTCGCCGACACCCTGGAGTTCACCCTGGAAAAGGGACGCGACCAGATCCATCTCTGGAGCACCCAGCCGGATTTCCCTGATGGCCCCGGCAATCTCATTCATCAGGCCTGGCGTCTGCTGCTGGATCGGTATCCCAGCCGGATCGCGTCACCTGGACTCCGCTGTCGCATCGACAAGGTCATCCCCATGCAGGCGGGCCTCGGCGGTGGCTCCGCCGATGCTGCGGCGACACTGGTCGCGCTGAATCACCTCTGGCAACTCGGACTCGCGCAACCGGAGCTCCGGGACCTCGCATTGGAACTCGGGAGCGATGTCCCCTTCCCCCTCATTGGGGGGACTGCCTTCGGCACCGGACGTGGCGAAGCCCTCAGCTCGCTCTCGCCCATCCCGACTACCCATCTCCTCCTGCTGCTCCCCCCCTCCGGCTGCAGCACAGCGGCAGCCTTCGGCTGGTGGGATGCCGCCCACCCGCAGCCTGAAGAATCTCCCAGCCTTACGGAGTTGCAGCAGCTCTGGTCCACCGCGATTGAGCAGGGGACCTGGCCGCAGTTTCTGCATAACGACTTCGAGGATCTGATCTGCAGTCGCCATCCGGACATCGCGGCGGTCCGGGATGCCCTCCGGAATCGGGGACTCCCGACCGTGCTGACCGGGTCCGGCAGCGCGCTGGTAGGCGTCTGTGCCAGCTACGATGAAGCCACCGCCATCGCCCAGGCCTGGGTCCCGGTCGCTGGGGAGCGCCTCATCCTGACCGCAACCCGCTCAGGTCCCGGCATCTGGTAGCCCGTGTTTGATCGACGCTGCAAAGGGCTACGAGTCGCGCTACGATTCCGGCACCATCCATGCCCGGCACCCGTATTCCCCTTCCCGATCTGGAGTGTCCCGCCTTTGCCGCACTCCTGCTGGCGGGTGGTGCGACCCCACCAGACCTGCTCCCTTTGGGCGCTCCCGAGCGGGCGATGATTCCCCTGCTGGATCGTCCGCTGGCGACCTATGCCCTGACCGCGCTTGAGCGCTGCTCCGCCATCGATGCCATTACGCTATTGGGACCGCCCGCCACTGCCAGCCTGGCGCAGAGCCCTCGGGTCACCTGGGTTGCTGATACTGGCACCATGCTGGGCAATCTCATGGCAGGACTCACAGCCCTGGCCGACCGCGAGTGGGTTCTGATTGTCGGGTGCGATTCGCCGCTCATCACGAGCGAGATCTGCGAAAACCTCCTGGCAGAGTGCGCGCAGGCCGAAGCGGACATCTACTACCCCATCGTGCCGAAAGATGTTCTCGAAAGGAAGTACCCCGGCGGCAAGCGGACCTGGGTCACCCTGCGGGAAGGGACCTACACCGGCGGCAATCTCTTCTTAGTCCGACCCTCTGCCATCCTGAACAATCGGCAGTTGTTCGAGCGGGTCCTGGCGGCCCGCAAAAATCCTCTGGCGCTGGCAGGCATTTTCGGACTCCCCTTCATCGCCAAGTTGCTGCTGAAGCACCTGGCGATTGGCGAACTGGAACAGCGCGCTGCCACGTTGCTCAAGGCGCAGGTCCAGGCGGTGGTGGTGCCGCATCCGGAAATCGGCATCGACCTTGATAAAGCCGCCGATCATGCCCAACTCACGGCGATTCTTCAGAAGAAACAAGAAAAGAAAACCGGATTTTTTGCGTCGTTGCCAGCCTGAGCCCTGTGAACGGCGGATTTTTGACCGCACTCGGGAACATGCGAGTCCGTAGGACGTCACACCCGCAGTCATCGATTTCATCCACGCGACCGCGTGACAGGAGTCTTCCATGAAGCAGTCCAATCTGAGAGTACGCACCCTGGCCAGTGTCATGACGCTGCTCTTCACGCTCGGCGTGGCTGGTGCTGCGCTGGCAGCGCCGGTGCAGGGCGCCGATTCTTCTCGTCCAGGAGTGACCTGTGACAAGGATGGAAAGGGCGACTCCAAAGACGGCAAGAAGGGCAAAGAGGGGAAGAAGGGGAAGAAAGGCAAAAAGGGGAAAGGCAAAGGGAAGAATGGCAACGGCGGCGGGCAGGGGGGTCGCTAGTCACCGACTTGCCAGTCCAACAGTCGTGTGAGCGAAGCAGCAGCCCGGACTTCCGGGCTGCTGCGTGCTTATCGGACGTACAGGCTTTCAACCCGACACCTGCAGCAGGAGTCGCATAATGATGTGAGGTACTACGACCGACCCGGAGGTGCGCCGATGCAACACGCTGGACCATCCCTGCTGCTCACCACGTTGCTACTGGGGGCGTTGATCTTCCCCGCCGGCGCTGATGAACCAGCGCCCGATGAATCCTTCAGCCTGGGAGTCCTGCGGGCGAATCCCCAGGCGGATCGCTCACCAATCGATGTGGTGAAGCCTCCGACTGTCATCCGCAAGAAGGACTACGCCCTGGTGATGCAGAGCAGTCCGGCGACCATCCAGGTGGCGGAGCCATTCACCATCGACCTGCAGCTCCAGACTCCGAATGAAACTGGCCCCCTCGTCCTGGAGCCGGGGACCCAGCCCGCGCTGATTCTGTTGCAGCGTCGCGGCAATTGCGGGCTGTATGCGCCGATTTCGCAGTCTACCGATGGGACTTCCCTCCCAAGCCCCCTGCTGCTCCCTTATTCAGGCGGCTATGAAGCCTATGTCCGGTTCCAGCCTGCTGGACTCACTCCGGTCATTGAGCGCATTCCAGTCTTCGTGGAAGGGGTCGCTGAAATCGGTCGCGACATCACCGCCTTCCCCCGTCCCAAAGAGAGCTGGAAACTGATGCCGCAGTTCACCGCCGAAGTGAATCAGCGCGTGGGAGCCGCACGTCACACCGGACCGGTCGCGATTTATCCCACCGATGCCCCGGCTCCCTGGGGAGCCCTCTATCTGATCACCGACACTCCCACCAGCCAGCTCCTGCCCCAAGCCGACGCGCCACAGCCCGAGGTGCAGTGGAGCGCGACAAATGTCACAGTGCTCGTAAAAATGCCGTAATCCTGCGCCGCGTTAAGGCGGACCGCACCACTGGATGGCACAATGTGGCGCATGTTCCGCCGACACCCATCGCGAGGAGCGCTGGTCAGCATGATGCTGGCTGCTTTCTTCATGGCGGTGCAGAGTGTCGTGTTGTTGCGGACTGCGGATCTCTCAGCGGAATGCCGCTGTTGTCAGATCCAGGTTGCGAACTTCAGCAGCGACACCATCGATGCAACATCCGTGACCTGTTGTGTCGCTGAAAGTGCCGTCGGACTGGCTTCAGAGTCAGCCGGGAGCGAGGTGCCAGCAGAGCGCGGCGCATGTCAGTGCGACCAGCCCTGCTGTGCGGTCCCGCCAGGTGTGCCTCTGGCGATGCTGCCACCCGTAATGGGCTTTACGGTCGGGCTCCCGATGTCCGATGACATTCATACCGGCGATCTATGCCTTCCCGCCTGGTCCGTTTCTGTGCCTCACGGCCCTCCCCGAAGTTGATGGACTGTCACGGTCGCTTTCCTTTCGTGTAGCGCGAAGTCTGTCTCTTTCATCAACTTCGAAAACGAGGTTAATCCACCATGTGGACCTCTCTGTTTGCTGACTCGGCGCGTCTGGCTCTGACTGCCTTCTGCGCCTGCTTTCTGATCGCGGGTACCACTGCCTGGGCCGCGCCGCAAGCCGCCGATGCCTCCTGCACCGCAGCCTGCTGCGACCTGTGCGCCTGTGATGCCTGCGACTGCTGTCCCGCCGAGGACTGCTGCGCGGCTGGCACCTGCTGCGAGAACGGCGACTGTTGCGCCGATGGAGCCTGTGCCTGCGAGGCGTGTGAGTGCGCCTCCGCCTGCTGCTCCGTTGCTGGCTGCTGCGCGGCTGGCACCTGCTGCGAGAACGGCGACTGTTGCGCCGATGGAGCCTGTGCCTGCGAAGCGTGCGAATGCGTCACCTGCGCGTGCGATGCCTGCGACTGCTCCACCGGCTGCTGCGCCAAAGACGCCTGCTGTGCCGATGGTGGGTGCTGTGCCGATGGCACCTGCTGCGAGAGTGGCGACTGCTGTGCGGATGGTGCCTGCACCTGCGAAGGATGCGCCTGCGCCTAAGCTGCGCACCTGCTGAATCTTCCTGGCAGCCCGGCACTGGTCGGGCTGCTCTGTTTTGTGTCGCGACTCGCCGCTCCCCCTCTGTTGACCTCCAGTTCAGGGGAGTCCGCTGGCTTGTGCAGCCACCCGGACCGTGGTACCTTCCCAATTGCGGACCAAATTGGTCCTCTTTCAGGAAGGAGGGCACCACAGGTGCTCCGGCTGACGAAAAGCGCTGACTATGGGCTGGTGCTGCTGACCCATCTGGCGCAGCAGCCCGAGGCGAGTCTGGCGAATGCCAGGGGGCTGGCGGATGCGACCCGCCTCCCCGCACCGATGGTGACCAAAATCCTGAAGCAGCTGGTCCTGGCGCGGATCCTGGATGCGCGTCGTGGGGTCGGCGGCGGCTATGTCCTGGCGCGACCGGCTAGTCGGATCACAGTCGCCGAGATCCTGGAAGCGCTGGAAGGCCCCCTCGCCCTCACCGAGTGCAGCGAGCCTTCCGGGGAAGGCGAAGGGTGCGAGCGGGTCGGGTTCTGTCAGGTCCGCGAACACACGCAGCTGATCAACGACACCATCTGGCGGGCCCTGGGGGAGATCACCCTGGCCGACCTGACACGTCCGGCCAGTCGGGAGCTGTTCCAGCTCGGTCCACCACTGCCGTCACGCATCGCAGCGACTCCGGTGCGCTAAGCCACCGGCCATCCGACAGAGGCACGAGAGAGACTACCGAAGGCAACGAGGCAGCCATGACCACCCCGGCCAATCCAACTCTGGAGCAGCTGACCCAGCAGGACTACAAGTACGGCTTCGTCACAGATATCGAAGCCGAGCAGCTCCCGCCGGGACTGAATGAAGATGTTGTCCGTCACATCTCCGCCATTAAGGGGGAGCCGGACTGGCTGACCGAATGGCGACTCAAAGCGTTTCGCCATTGGCAGACCATGACCGATCCGGGCTGGGCGAAAGTGGCATACCCGCCCATCGACTTCCAGGCCATCAGCTACTACTCCGCCCCGAAGCAGATGCCGAAGATCGAGAGCCTGGATGAACTCGACCCGGTCCTGCTGGAGACCTACAGTAAGCTCGGGATCTCCCTGTTGGAACAGCAGCGGCTGCATGGCATCGCCGTGGATGCGGTCTTTGATTCGGTGTCTGTGGCCACCACGTACAAGGACAAACTCGGCGAACTCGGCATCATCTTTTGTTCCTTTTCGGAAGCCGTACGCGAGCATCCCGAGCTGATTCGGCAGTATCTCGGGAGTGTCGTGCCCGCTACCGACAACTTCTACGCTGCGCTGAATTCGGCGGTCTTCAGCGATGGCTCCTTTGTGTACATCCCCAAGGGTGTCCGCTGTCCGATGGAACTCTCGACCTACTTCCGGATCAACGCCTCGGAAACCGGCCAGTTCGAGCGAACCCTGATCATCGCCGATGAGGGAGCGTATGTGTCGTATCTGGAAGGCTGTACGGCTCCCATGCGGGATGAGAACCAGTTGCATGCGGCGGTGGTGGAACTGGTCGCCCTCACCGATGGCCAGATCAAGTACTCCACCGTGCAGAACTGGTATCCCGGCGACAAAGAGGGTGTCGGCGGCATCTACAACTTCGTCACGAAGCGGGGCATCTGCAAAGGACCCCGGAGCAAAATTTCCTGGACCCAGGTCGAGACCGGCTCCGCCATCACCTGGAAATACCCCAGCTGCATCCTGCAGGGGGATGACTCGGTCGGGGAGTTTTATTCGGTCGCACTGGCCAACAACTATCAGCAGGCCGATACCGGGACCAAGATGATTCACATTGGCAAGCGGACCCGGTCCACCATCATCTCCAAAGGGATCAGCGCCGGTCACGGGCAGAACACCTACCGTGGCCAGGTCAAGATCATGAAGAGCGCGATTGGGGCCCGCAATTACTCCCAGTGCGACTCCCTGCTCATGGGCGACAAGTGCGGTGCACATACGTTCCCGTACATCGAAGCCCGGACCCCCACCGCGCACATCGAGCATGAAGCGACCACCTCGAAGATCAGCGAGGATCAGCTCTTCTATTGCCGTCAGCGGGGTCTGAGCACCGAAGACGCCATCAACCTGATCGTGAACGGCTTTGCCAAGGAAGTCCTGCGCGAGCTCCCGATGGAGTTCGCAGTTGAAGCCCAGAACCTGCTGGGAGTGAGCCTGGAAGGCTCGGTCGGCTGAAACCTGCCACCTCTCCAGACTGCCAGACACGCACGCACACGAGAGACCGAGGAAGAGACGAGGCACGCACGATGACCGCACTACTGGAAGTCCATGACCTCCATGCCCGGGTGGAGGATGGCCGGGAAATCCTCAGAGGCTTTTCGCTGACCGTCCAGCCCGGCGAAGTCCACGCCATCATGGGACCCAACGGTTCCGGCAAGAGCACCCTCGCGCATGTCCTCGCGGGCAAAGAGGGCTATGAGATCACCGCTGGTACGGTGCAGTACAAGGGGCAGGACCTGCTGTCACTGGACCCGGAAGTCCGCGCGCGCTTCGGACTCTTCCTGGCGTTTCAGTACCCGGTGGAGCTTCCGGGGGTTAACAACACCTACTTCCTCAAGGCCGCCCTCAACGCCCAGCGCAAAGAGCGGGGACTGGAAGAGCTCGATGCGGTGGACTTCCTCAAGCTCGTGAAGGCGAAGCTGCAGCTGGTTGAGATGAATCAGGCCTTCTTGCAGCGACCTGTGAATGAGGGCTTCTCCGGCGGCGAAAAGAAGCGCAACGAGATTTTGCAGATGGCGGTCCTGGAGCCCGACCTGGCGATCCTCGATGAGACCGACTCCGGCCTCGACATCGATGCCCTGCGGATTGTCGCCGGGGGCGTCAACGCCCTGAGGAGCCCCGAGCGCTCCGCCATCGTCATCACGCATTACCAGCGACTCCTCGACTACATCGTCCCGGACTTTGTCCATGTCCTCTTCGGTGGTCGCATCGTCAAGAGCGGCACGAAAGACCTGGCGCTCGAACTCGAAGAGCGGGGCTATGGCTGGATCGAGAGTGAAGTCCAGGCCGCCGGGACGGTGTCGGCATGACCAGCACTCTGGTAGCTCCCCTGCCTCCCCAAGAAGCGGCACTGCTGGCGCAGGTGGAACAGGTCGGTGCCCGACTGGCCCAGGAGCCCGCCTGGTTGCAGGGACGACGCAGCGCGGCACGATCGCTCCTTGCCGAGCGGGGCCTTCCGACGACCCGGGATGAAGCCTGGCGGTACACCAACATCAAATCGCTCCTCGCCCAAAGCTATCAGCTGTCAGGTGAGGGGACTGTCACCACTGAGCAGCTGGCGGCGTATCGCCTCCCCGGTGCGACAGTCCTGATCTTCGTCAACGGACGCTTTGCACCAGCCCTCAGCGACAGTCTGGTGCTTCCTGATGGGTGCGGCTATGGCTCCCTCGATGCCTCGATTCAGACCGTCCCGGAGCGCTGGGAGTCACTCCTGACCCGACAACCGGTCGGGGAGATGCAGGCCTTCGAGGCCCTCACCGAAGCGGGGTGGGAGGGTGGAGCCTTTCTGTGGCTCGCTGCAGGTGTCGAGCTGGAGCAGCCGCTACAGATCATTCATGTGCTGGCGGGAGAGGGAGTCGCCCTGCTGAATCTCCCCCGGACCGCGCTGGTCCTGGAAGCTGGAGCAAAGGCGACCGTCATTCAGACCGCTGCGGGTCTCGCCACCGGTCCGCGCCTGCATTGCAGCCTGACCGAGATCCATCTGTCTGAGGGTGCGACCCTGGACCACTACTACATTCAGCGTCAGCGGAGCAATGCCGCCGCAATCGGGACCATCCGGACCTGGCAAGAATCAGGCAGCCGGTATGACTGCGACAGCGTGACCCTCGGTGGCGCGCTGATCCGGACCAGTCTGCAGGTCACGCTGCAGGGTCCGGGGGCTGACTGCGAACTCAACGGCCTCTATCTGCTGGATGGAGATCGCCATTCAGACCTGGTGACCCTGGTCGACCACGCGGCACCCCATACGACTTCCCGGCAGCGTTTTAAGGGGATCCTGGCGGATCAGTCGCATGGTGTCTTCACCGGGAAGGTGATTGTCCGCCCCGATGCGCAGAAGATCAGCGCGGAACAGTCGAATCCGAATCTGCTGTTGAGCGACGAGGCGACCATCAACTCGCAGCCGCAGCTGGAGATCTATGCCGATGATGTGAAGTGCTCCCATGGCGCGACCATTGGCCAGCTGGAGGAGGACGCCCTCTTCTATCTGCGAAGCCGGGGCATCGGGATGGAAGCTGCCCGCGCGATTCTGACCTATGCCTTCGCGGCGGATGTGCTTGCCAACTTCGCGCATCCCGGACTGCGGCAGCAGCTCGGCACGCTGCTGGTCGGCGAGCTGATCCAGGGGACACCGCCGGAGGATCTGGTGCAGATGCTGGCTGCGGAGGCGCTCGCATGAGTTCCGTCACCTCATCGGAGCCGACCGTCGGAGCGTATGACGTCGCCGCGATCCGGGCATCCTTTCCCATCCTGGACCAGACGATCCACGGTCAGCCCCTGATTTATCTCGACAACGGCGCGACCACCCAAAAGCCCCTGGCCGTGATCGAGGCCCTCGCACATTACTACCGGGCGGACAACGCCAACGTGCATCGGGGCGTTCATACCCTCAGTCAGCGGGCGACCGCCGGCTACGAAGGGGCGCGGGAGGCGGTCCGACGATTCATTAATGCGCCGGGAGTCGAGTCGGTGATCTTCACCCGGGGGACCACCGAGAGCATCAATCTGGTCGCCCAGAGCTATGCACGCCCCCGTCTGCAGCCCGGCGACGAAATCCTCATCAGCTGGCTGGAGCATCACTCCAACATCGTCCCGTGGCAACTGGTGTGTGAGCAGACCGGGACCACCCTAAAGGTCGCTCCCATCGATGAGAACGGGGCGATTGATCAGGCCGCGTTCCGGGCGTTGTTGTCAGAACGGACCCGGCTGGTGGCGATCTCCCATATCTCCAACGCACTGGGCACAGTTAACCCGGTGGCAGACATGATTCGCGACGCCCATGCCGCCGGCGCGGTCGTACTCATCGATGGAGCGCAGGCGGTGGCGCATCAGGGGGTCGATGTCCAGGCCCTCGATGCCGATTTCTATGCCTTCTCCAGTCATAAGCTCTATGGCCCCACCGGTCTCGGGGTTCTCTATGGACGGGCAGACCTGCTGGAAGCCATGCCTCCCTGGCAGGGAGGCGGCGACATGATCGCCTCAGTCACCTTCGAGCAGACCACCTGGAATGCCCTGCCGTACAAGTACGAAGCGGGGACACCCCCAATCGCGGCGGCCATCGGACTCCATGCAGCCCTCGACTGGATTGACAGCGTGGGGCTCAGCGCGATCGCGGCTCACGAGGCCACGCTGCTGGAAGCCGGAACCGCCCTACTGCAGGAGCTGGCGGGAGTCCGGATCATTGGGACTGCGACGGACAAAGCCGCGATTCTGTCCTTTGTCATTGAGGGGGTCCATCCGCACGATGCGGGTACGCTCCTCGATCAGCTCGGCATCGCCATTCGCGCAGGACATCATTGCGCCCAGCCGGTGATGGATCGCTTCGGCATCCCCGCCACCGTACGGGCCTCTGTAGCCGCCTACAACACCACCGCTGAACTGGAAGCCCTCGTCGCCGGCATCCGCAAAGTCCAGGGGGTCTTTGGCGTATGAGTCTCTTCGGCGATCTCTATCAGGACCTGATCCAGGACCACAACCGCCACCCCCGCAACTACCGGGTGATGGAAGGTCCTCATGTGGAAGTCGTGGGACATAACCCCCTGTGTGGCGACAAGCTGACCCTCTATGTCCGGCTGGAGGGGGATCGCATCGCCGACATCAGCTTCCAGGGGTCCGGCTGCGCGATCTCGCAGTCGTCGGCCTCGATGATGACCGAACGCCTCAAGGGGCTGGATCGCCCTGCGGCTGAGGCGCTGTTCGCGAAGTTTCACGCCCTCGTCACCGGGGCGGAGGTCGATGTCGAGACTGATCCGGCCCTTGAAAAATTGGAAGCCTTTGCGGGGGTCGCCGAGTTCCCCGCACGGGTGAAGTGCGCCAGCCTCGCCTGGCATACCCTCCGCAACGCCCTCGATGGGAAAGGGGAACTGGTCTCGACCGAATAGGTCCGGATCCTACGCGCTATGGTCACTACCGGGTTCAACAAACTCCTCCTCGAAGCGAAGACGGTGGAAGCCCTCCGGACCGTCTTCGACCCCGAGATTCCCGTCAACATCTACGACCTGGGGCTCATCTACGGCATCCTCATCGATGATGAGCAGCGGGTGCAGGTACGCATGACCCTCACCTCCCCGACCTGTCCTGTGGCGGGAACACTCCCCATCGAGGTCGAGAACAAGGTGCGTGAGATTGAAGGTGTCGCGGACGCTGCGGTCGAGCTGGTCTGGGATCCCCCCTGGGGGCCCGACATGATGAGCGAAGAGGCGAAACTCTCACTGAATCTCTTCTGAGCCGCCGCTTCCCGGCGTTTGTCAGCCAGCTGCCGCCTCCCTTCGGGGAGGCTGTCTCAATTATGGGCACCTTCGCATCCTTAAAATCGTTCATATCGTTGCTTTCATGCAAAACGCTGGTAGACTCCCTCCCGTAACTCAGCGACGACCACTTCGTCTTCGCAGGTCTGGAGGAATCGACATGACTCGACTGATGCCCGTACTTTCAACCCTGACACTCGCTGCAGTGGCCCTGCTCATCGCTCCGTCAGCGGAAGCCGGTGACACCTGCACTGCCGACAAGGACACATCGGCCAAGGCTGGCTCGGCCTGCACCGCCACGCTCCAGGCGGTCCCGGCGTCCCGCGACCTGCCCAACATCGTGGCGGTGGCGCAGAGTGCGGGGTCCTTCTCGACCCTCCTCGCGGCAGCGGAAGCGGCCGGACTCGTGGAGGCCCTGAGTGGTCCGGGTCCGATCACGGTGTTTGCCCCCACCGATGAGGCCTTCGCGAAGCTCCCGGCCGGGACAGTCGAAGCGCTCCTGCAGGACAAGGCAAAGCTGACCAGCATCCTCACCTATCACGTGGTGGCGGGCAGTATGCCGGCGGCCAAGGTGGTTCAGCAGGTCAACCTCCCCTCGCTGCAGGGGACCGATCTGCTGATCAGCAAGACGGCCAACGGGGTCAGCATCGGTGGCGCGGGGATCGTGCAGACCGACATCCAGGCGTCGAACGGCATCATCCATGTCATCGACTCGGTGATGCTGCCGCCGACGCAGGACATCGTGGCGACTGCCATCGGCGCGGGCGACTTCTCAACGCTGGTGGCCGCTGTGAAGGCGGCGGGCCTGGTCGAGACCCTCCAGGGGCCGGGGCCCTTCACGGTCTTTGCGCCAACGGATGCCGCTTTCGCGAAGCTCCCGAAGGGGACAGTCGAGACGCTGCTGCAGGACATCCCGACCCTCACAGGCATCCTCACCTACCACGTCATTCCCGGCAGCACCTACGCTGGCAGCCTGAGCAATGGCCTCACCGCCACCACGGTCCAGGGGACTGATGTGACCTTCGACCTGACCAACGGTGCGCGGATCAACAACGCACAGATCGTCGTCACGGACATCCAGTGCACCAATGGTGTCATCCATGTGATCGACACCGTCATTCTTCCGGAATAGCAGCGCTATCCGCAGTTTACGGAGGGGCAGACACCGGGGGGAGTCTGCCCCTCCCGAAGACCTGTTCGCTTTTGCCAGTCCTGTTTCACTCTGCTTTACCGACTTTGCACGACGACGGAGTAGATCCCCACATGACACGCACTGCCATCCTGCCCACCCTGTTACTGACTGTGACACTCGCAGGGTCCTCGCTGCTCGCGGGCTGCGACAACAGCGAAGAGACCCAGTCCGCCCTGGAGTTCCTGCGGGCCCAGGGGTTCACGACCCTCGCGACCGCCATTGACGCGGCCGATCTGGAAGGAGCCCTGGACGGCTCCAGCCTCCTCACAGTCTTTGCCCCGACCAACGCCGCCTTTGAAGCGCTGCCGCCGGGCACTCTCGACAGCCTGCTGGCGAATCCCACGGCCCTGCGGAGTGTGTTGCGCTATCACATCGTGGGTAGCAACCTGAACGCGACCCAGGTCCTGAGCAACAGTTCGCTGGTGACGCTGAACGGCGAACGGATTAACGTCAGCCAGGCGGGTGGCAACGCCTTCATCAATGCCTCCCGCATCAGCCAGACCAATGTCGCGGCGGACTTCGGGACCATTCATGTCCTGAACCAGGTGCTGCTGCCTCCGGCGGGCGACATCGTGCAGACCGCAGCGGCAGACAGCCGTTTCGACACGCTCGTCACGGCCGTCACTGCCGCTGGCCTGGTCGACACCCTGAAGGGAGCCGGTCCCTTCACGGTCTTCGCGCCGACCGATGATGCCTTCGCGGCCCTGCCCGTGGGCACCCTCGATGGCCTCCTGGCCGATATCCCGGCTCTCACCGGCGTCCTGACCTACCACGTCGTGCCGTCCAGAGTTTTCTCCCATCAGCTCACTAACGGCCTGACCGCAGGGACCGTTCAGGGCGCGAATGTCACCTTCGATCTCACCAGTGGCGTGAAAGTGAATGGTGTGAACATCGTGATCACCGACATCGTCTGCAGCAACGGCGTGATTCATGTGATCGATGCCGTGCTGCTCCCCCCGAGTTAGCGCGGACTCAGACGCCAGTTTTGTCGACCATCAACATAGTGGCGTGACAGCACCGGGCCGGGGTCCTCCCCGGCTCGTTCCATTCTTCCCGACTCCGTCAGTGACTTCGGTCAAATCAGCCTCGCGGACGCCCGTCGCCTGTGACCTGGCTCACCCCTGCGATGCTTCGGACTCCTCAGAATGCTGGATGAGGAGCGGCTTTGCGGGCTCCTGATGCAGCGACTCCAGAGGCGGCTCAACATGCAGGTCTTGTCCTACCAGGTGGTGACTCCATCCGCCCCGATGGTCTGGACACCTCGTGAGGAAACCCCGGGTCCCCGTGAGGTCCTGGTGGCCGTGGAAGGATGTGGGGTTTGCCACACTGATCTGGGATTCTTCTATGACGGGGTCCCGACCCGGCACCCCTTTCCGTTGACGCTGGGCCATGAGGTGAGCGGTCGCGTCGTGGCGACCGGCCCTGGCGCGGAAGTCTGGCTGAATGAGGCGGTCATCGTGCCAGCCGTAATTCCCTGCGGGACCTGTCCGGCCTGTCGGGCAGGACGCGGCACGGTCTGCCCGCAGCAGGTCTTCCCCGGCAGCGACCTCCATGGCGGATTCGGGACC
Organism: bacterium; assembly: GCA_022072165.1. Taxonomy (NCBI): domain Bacteria; species bacterium. Next base: position 1,852,714 of record JAJVIF010000001.1, read on the forward strand.
CATCTGCGCGTCCCGGCACATGGCCTTTGCCCGGTCCCTGATCTGAATGATCCCCTGACGAATCCTGCCGGACTGACGTTGGCAGATCTCTCAGTCATAGCTGATGCTGTCTCCACGCCCTATCAGGCCATTGTCCGAAGCGAACTGCAGCCCGGCGACCTGGCGATCTTCATCGGCGCTGGTGGCATTGGAGGGTTCGGGGTCCAGTTGGCAGCTGCGATGGGCGCACATGTGATTGCCATCGATGTGAATGAGCGGCGGCTGTCGCTGATGGCGGAGCATGGCGCTACTCTGGGACTGCGGGCAGATGCACTCGACTTCAAGGCGTTGCGGCAGGCTGTCCAGCATCAGGCCTCACTGCTTGAGGTGCCGTCCTGGCGGACCGTCATCTTCGAAACCTCCGGGACCGCAAAGGGCCAGGAACTGGCATTCGGGCTCCTGGGACATGGCAGTACGTTGATGGTGGTTGGGTTTACCAGCGACAAGGTGCAGGTGCGCCTCTCGAATCTCATGGCTTTTGATGCCCGGGCGATGGGGAACTGGGGCTGCCTTCCGGAGCACTACCCCGCCGTGCTGCAGCTCGTCCTCTCCGGAGCCGTGCAACTCCGGCCGTTTGTGGAGCATCACCCGCTGAGCGCGATCAACGACATTTTTCCCGCCCTGCATGAACGACGCATTACCCGCCGCGTGATTCTTCAGCCTGCCGGAGGTACCGCATGACTCTCAAAGATCACACGCTGGCAGCGTCGCCAGCGCAGTCGGGTGTGCTGTACGAAGAACGTCCGCTCACCACACTGGATGGAGCCTCCCATCCGGTGCTGCATACAGTGTGGATCACGCTGGACAACCCCAGCCAGCTCAACAGCTACACCACCGATATGGTGAAGAGCGTTATTCTCGGGATGCGACGCGCCTCCGCCGACCGGGCCGCGGTAGCCGTCGTTTTTACGGGGACTGGCACGCAGGCGTTTTGCACCGGGGGCAACACCAAGGAGTACGCGGAGTACTACGCCGGTCGCCCTGAGGAGTACCGCCAGTACATGCGGCTCTTCAACGACATGGTGAGCAGCATCCTGATGTGCGACAAGCCCGTCATTTGTCGTGTCAACGGGATGCGGCTGGCGGGAGGGCAGGAAATTGGGATGGCCTGTGATTTTTCGGTCGCCCAGGACCTGGCCCTCTTTGGGCAGGCGGGGCCGCGTCATGGTTCAGCCCCGGACGGCGGGTCCACCGACTTTCTTCCGCTCTTTGTCGGCATTGAGGCCGCAATGGAAAGCTGTACGCTCTGCGAGCCCTGGAGCGCCCACAAAGCCATGCAGCTGGGGTTACTGACCAACATCACCCCAGCCCTCCGTGTGGGCGACACCTGGCATCCCAATCCCCTGGTCATCACCGATCAACTGCTCGATGCCTATGGGCGTCCGGTCCTCGGTACCCCCAAGTCTGGCGAGGCCCGGGATGCCGGAAAGTCGCTTTTGCAGTCAGGAACCCTCGATCTGACCCTCCTCGATGAAGCCGTGGAGCAGCTCATCTGGAAGCTCGCCAACACGATGCCCGGCTGCCTGAGCAAAACGATCGAGAGTGTCAGAAAGCACAAGCTGGAGCACTGGGACCGCAACAAAGAAAGCAATCGCGCCTGGCTCGCGCTAAACATGATGACTGAAGGGCGCGCTGGTTTCCGGGCCTTCAATGAGGGCACCAAGGCCTGTCGGGAAGCTGACTTTCTCCTGATCCGTCAGCGCATCGCGGAAGGGGTAGGCTGGAACGATGCGCTGACCGCGGAAGCCCTGGCGAAGGTTCACGCTTCTGCCAATGGGCAGCTGCAGTCCTCCTGGAACGAGGCCAGCGGCCAATGACCACCGCCGCCACCCTGGACCCGGTCCATCTCGACCTTCAGCACGAAGGCGCACTGGCCGTCGTGACGTTGTCAGGACCGCCCGGCAATGTCCTCGATCTTCCAATGATGCAGGCGCTGTCGACCACCCTGACAGCACTGAGCGCCCAGCCTGCCCTGCGGGCCGTGGTCCTCACCGGCGCGGGGAAGCACTTTTCTTTTGGAGCCAGCGTACCGGAGCATCTGCCAGAGCGTGTCGGCACCATGCTGCCGAGTTTTCACCAGCTGATGCTGCAGGTGCTGAAGTTTCCGGTGCCGGTCATGGCCGCGATCCGGGGGGCCTGCCTGGGTGGTGGGCTGGAGCTGGCACTGGTTTGCCACCGGATCGTGGGAACTGCGGAGTGCCGACTGGGGCAGCCGGAAATCACGCTCGGCGTCTTTGCACCGGTCGCATCCGTACTCCTCGCCTCCCGGATTGGACAGGCCCGGGCGGAGGATCTCTGTCTCACCGGCCGTGTCATTGAGGCGCCAACCGCCCTCGCCTGGGGACTGCTTGACGACGTCACCGATGATCCGGTCGCCGCCTCGATTGACTGGGCTGTCGCCCACTACCTCCCCCGCTCAGCGGTCGCTCTGCGTCATGCCATGCGGGCGCTCCGCTGGCAGCTGATTCAGCAGATGCAGCAGCTCTTGCCGCTGCTGGAACATGCCTACCTCAACGAACTCATGGCCACGGCTGATGCCACCGAGGGGTTGCAGGCGTTTCTGGAAAAGCGATCCCCACTCTGGAGGCATGAATGAGTACTGCAGCCCCCCCGCTGTCGGCCCGACAGCAGTTTTTGCGACGAGCCGAGGACTGTTACCGCGATTACTCCCTGCAGAGCGTGCAGGACTGGAAGGCGGCAACCGGAGGCCTCGCCATCGGCTACATGCCGATCTACATCCCGCGGGAGTTACTGCATTCCCAGGGTGTCCTGCCCGTGGGACTCATGGGGGGGGGCGATGACCTGGAGATCATCCGTGGGGATGCCTACTACCAGTCTTACATCTGCCACATTCCCCGCAGCACGATTGAACTGGGGCTCAATGGCTCGCTGGATCCCCTGGATGGCATGCTCTTCCCCGCGATCTGCGATGTGATCCGCAATCTCTCGGGGATGTGGAAGCTCCTCTTCCCCGACAAGTTTGCGATGTACCTCGATGTCCCGCAGGATTTTCACAGGCTACGCGGTGGTCGGTTCTGGCGCCAGGAACTGGAGCAGTTGGCGTCGCAACTGACCGCCTGTGGCGCTCGCCCCTATGACCCGGATGCCCTGCGGGAAAGCCTCGCGCTCTACAACACCAATCGCCGACTGGTGCAAGCTCTCTACGACCTGCGTATCAGGGAGCCATGGCGAGTGCCTACCAGCGAGTTGTATCCACTGCTGCGCGCAGGCATGGTCCTGCCAGTTGAAACTTTTACCTCGTGGCTTGAAGAGTTTTATCAGCTTCTGCTGGCCGATGACACCTGCCGTCCGATGGATCAGGCACGGGTGCTGCTCACGGGATCCTTCTGCGAGCAGCCACCCCTGGGGCTCATCCGGACTCTCGAGAGGGCGGGGTGCTACATCGTGGATGACGACTTCGCGATCATCCATCGCTGGCTGCAGCATGACATCCCCCTGGAGGGAGATCCGCTGGAGAATCTGGCGAATGCGTTTCTCGAGGATGCGATGGCCAGTCCGACACGCTACATCGACGAAGCGGTGAAGGGTGCCGAATTGGTGCAGCGGGTCCAGGCGAGTCGTGCGGAGGGGGTCCTCTTCTGTGCGCCCAGCTTTTGTGATCCGGCTCTGCTTGATCAGCCAATGACAGTCGCCGCGATTGAAGCAGCCGGCATCCCCTGGACCGCGTTTAAGTACAGCGAAAACACCGGGCAGTTTCAGGTGATCCGGGAGCAGGCCGGCACCTTTGCTGATGCCCTCAAACTCTGGAGCGGACACTGACACCATGAGCACTTCCCCACCCGTCGTGCAGAAGGACTCCAGCCAGATTCGCCAGAAGGAGATGATTGCGGCGCACTTCCATCGTCTGGCGCTCTCCCCGGAGACCGGCGAGAACAACGTGTACACCTTCGTCCCCGGCAATCTGACCGAGCTCATCCGGGCCTTTGATCTGCTGCCGGTCCTGCCGGAAATCAATGCGCTGCAGTCAGGGATGCGGGGGAAGAGTCGCGAGTACATCGCGCTGGCGGAAAAAGCTGGCCACTCCGAAGATGTCTGCACCTATGTGAAGTGCGATCTGGGCATGATGAAGTCCGGCAACATCGGGCCCACCGGCGAGCGGCTGCCCGACCCCGACCTCCTGCTGCTCTCCTACACCGGCTGCTTCACTTTCCTCAAGTGGTTCGAGATTCTGCAGCAGGAATACAAAGCCCCCGTGGTGATGCTCCATGTCCCCTATCAGGGCGATGGAACCATCACCCCTCACATGCGGGACTATGTGGTGGAGCAGCTCCGGGACAAAGTGATTCCTGCCCTCGAAGAGATCTCAGGGCAAGCCTATGATGAAGCCAAACTGAAAGGCCTCCTCGCCAGGTCCCGCCAGGCGGAGGACGATCTGGTCTGGGTCCTCCAGTCCGCCCGCCATCGCCCCTCGCCCATCGATGCCTACTTTGGGGCGGTCTACTACGTCGGCCCCATCTTCAGTGCCTTTCGGGGTACTGAAGAAGCGGTCGGCTATTACCGTGCCCTGCGGGAAGAAGTCGAAGAGCGCATGGCTGCCGGTCTGGGACCGGTGACACCGGAAGGACAGCTGGCGGAAGAGCGTTATCGGGTGGTAGTGGAGGGTCCGCCAAACTGGACCAGCTTCCGTGAGTTCTGGCAGATGTTCGTCGATGAAGGTGCGGTGGTGGTCGCCTCCACCTACACCAAAGTCGGTGGCACCTATGACTTTGGTTTCCGCCACGATCCGGAGCACCCGCTGGAGACCCTCGCTGATTACTGTCTGGGGTGCTACACGAATCTCAACTTTCCCAGTCGCATCGACATGCTCTGCCGGTACATCGAGGAATACCAGGCCGATGGATTTCTCATTAACTCCGTGAAGAGCTGTAACTCCTTCAGCGCGGGACAGTTACTCATTCTGCGGGAGGTGGAGCGACGCACCGGCCGGCCCGGCGGCTTCATTGAAAGTGACCTGGTCGACCCCCGGTACTTCTCTCCCGCCAATATCAAGAACCGGCTGGAGTCGTACTTCCAGATGCTGGACCAAAAGCGGAGCGGAGGTCACTGATGGACTACTGTGTCGGCATTGACCTCGGCTCCACGACGACAAAAGCGGTCGTGATAGCTGATACCGGGGCGATCCTCGGACGGGGGATCACCAACAGTCGCTCCAGCTATGACGCGGCGTGTCAGGTCGCACTCACTGAAGCACTGATCAACACCCGCTTCGGTCTGATCAAAGAGGGTCTGCCACCCTCAGCCCTTGCCGAACTCGACACCTTCGAATTGGCGTTTCGCCAGGCGCAGTATCGACAGCAGCTCGACCTGCTCCGAACCACGCTTCATCAGGTCTGTACCGACCTGCAACTGGATGCCGTCTACCACGGCGCTATCGACTCCATCCTGGAGCAAATGGAAGCCGAAGCCCCTGCCCTCTATGCCCCCGGAGCCAGCCGCAAGAGCGACTTCTTCCGGGACCTCGGAGGAAGCCGATATCTGCAGCTCGCTGAGCGCATCGCACGGCAGACGCAGCTCCCCTACGACCTGCTCGTTGGGCTCTTCGACAAAGCAATTCTGCTGGTCGAGAACACGGTGGATGCCGCGGCGGAGTTTGGGCCGCTGTCGGCGATGGCACTCTCTTTGGTTCCGGACGCCTCAGAGGCATTGCGACGGGAAGTCGACCGGGTCGCGGCGCTGGAGCTCGTCCAGGAGGCGAGTGTCGGGACAGGCTATGGCCGGCAAAAGCTCCCGTTCCCGGAAAAGCAGATTCGTTCTGAGATTCTGTGTCACGGTCTCGGGGCACATGCCATGTTTCCCGGCACCCGGACGGTCCTCGACATCGGCGGACAGGACACCAAAGCCATCCAGGTCGATGAGGCGGGCATCGTCACCAGCTTTCAGATGAACGACCGCTGTGCCGCAGGCTGCGGACGCTATCTCGGTTACATCGCCGATGAGATGAACCTGGGCCTGCATGAGCTTGGCCCGATCGCCGAGGCTTCGCGCAGGCCTGTCCGGATCAACTCCACCTGCACGGTGTTCGCGGGGGCGGAATTGCGTGAGCGGCTCTCCCTGGGTGAGGAGCGCGAGGACATCCTCGCCGGATTGCATCGCGCCATCATCCTGCGAGCACTCTCACTCCTTGCCCGGTCCGGCGGAGTCGAGGATGAGTTCACTTTTACCGGTGGAGTCGCCCGCAATCCTGCCGCCGTGAAAGCCCTTCGCCAGTTGATCGAGGACAACTACGGGTCCCGGCAGATGAACATCTCGCCGGACTCCATCTACACCGGAGCGCTGGGGGCAGCCCTGTTCGCGCTTCGCAGCACCGCGCAGGCGGCCTGACAACAGGGGGCATTCCGCACATGACTCTGAGCGAACAGCCGGTGATCAGCGTCGGCTTCGATGTGGGGACTTCGACTGTCAAACTCGCAGTCATCCGTGAAACGGGTCCGGGTGAAATCACCCTGCTGCATCAGGCGACCGAGCGCACTCGACGTCGCAATCCATCGGAGGTCGCCGCCGGACTCTTCGATGTCGGACTCGAGAGCCTGGGCCTGAAAGCTGCAGATCTGGCGTATGTCGCGACCACGGGTGAAGGCGAAGTCGTGGAGTTCCGCACCGGGCATTTTTATGGCATGACCACCCACGCCCGCGGCGGGCTCTTCCTCGAACCGGAAGCCTGCGCCATCATCGATATCGGCGCACTCCATACCCGGGCAGTGCTGATGGACTCGCAGGCGAAAGTCCTGGGGTATCGCATGACCAGCCAGTGCGCCTCCGGGAGTGGCCAGTTCCTGGAAAACATCAGCCGGTACCTCGGTGTCACCATTGATGAGATCGGTCCCCTCTCATTGACAGCCGACAAGCCCGAAGTCTCCAGTTCGATTTGTGCCGTCCTGGCGGAGACTGATGTGATCAACCTGGTCTCACAGGGCATCAGCATTCCTAGCATCCTCAAGGGGATTCACTTGTCAATGGCCCAGCGTTACGTCCGGCTCCTGACCAGCGCCCGGGCACAGGGTGTCGTGCTGGTCACCGGTGGACTCGCCTACGATGTCGGGCTCATGGCCACCTTGCGGGAAGCGGCCGCCGAGCAGCAGGCACCGCTGGAGTTCCGGACTCACCCGCAATCCATCCTGGCGGGCGCGATCGGGGCTGCGATCTGGGGTGCCTACCGGGCCCGCAAACTCGCACTGGAACCAACCGGAGTCGCGGCATGAAAACTGACGCCGCCCCCTGGACCTTCGCCGGTCAACGGATGTTGGTGATCGGCGGCGGCGGAGGCATTGGGCAGACCATTTGTGCCGGCCTGCTGGCGGCGGGAGCCGAGGTCTGGTGTCTGGATCATCCTGCCGTATCCGTGCCTGCGGGCACGCAGCCACTCCCCTGTGATCTGGCCGATCCTGCAGCGATTCACGCGGCGTTGGGCACGCTTGCCGCTTCCACCGCGCACCTCGATGGACTGATCCACGCGGCAGGGATCACCCGCGATGGCGTCCTCTGGAAGCTGACACCCGATGACTGGTCCAGCGTGATGCGCGTAAATCTCGACTCCGCCTACCACGCCCTGCACGCCGCGCTGCCGCTCCTGCGTCTGAGCCCACAGGGACGGGTAGTCCTAATCACCTCCATCAATGGGGAGCGGGGCAAGCGCGGACAATCGAACTACGCCGCCAGCAAAGCGGGACTCATCGGCCTGGCGCGGTCGCTGGCACGCGAGGTCGGTCCGCTGGGAATCCGGGTGAACTGTGTCGCCCCGGGGTTCATCAAGACTCCACTCACGGCTTCCCTGCCGGAAGCAGTCCGCGACGCGGCCATTGCGGAGACCGCCCTGGGCCGACTCGGCGAGCCCGCCGATGTCGCTCATGCGGTTCTCTTTCTCCTTTCTGCATACAGCCGCCACATTACGGGGCAGGTGCTCCGGGTCGATGGCGGACAGCTGATGGCGTGACCCCGCCAGAAGGATCGCCCCATGACTTCCCCCAGCACCACCACAATTCCGGTCGTACGCCGTCTTCGCCCGGATGATCTGGACGCGGTGATCGCCCTCGACGCCAAAGTCACGGGTCGTCGACGTGAGGAGTTCTTTCGGCAAAAGCTCCGCGCTGCACTGGCCGAGACGGGCATCGAGGTTTCTCTCGCCGCGGAATCCGATGGACTTTTCACCGGATTCCTGCTGGCCCGGGTCTACTACGGCGAATTTGGACTGCTGGAAAAGGTGGCAGTGCTTGACACCATCGGCGTCCATCCCGATTTCCGGCATCAGGGGGTCGGTCATGCGCTGATGCGGCAGCTCTATGCCAATCTGGCGGCGTTGGGGATCCCGCAACTCCAGACGGAAGTTGGGTGGTCGGACATCGGGCTCATGTCGTTCTTCCAGCAGGAGGGATTCGCCCCAGCCCCGCGCTTTTGCCTGGACCGTCTTATCGATCCCACGAAGCTGGAGCAAATGCGCGACGATCTTTGAGCGTGCTCAGCCGCAGTCGTGGAGCTAGCTCTGCTCCAGCGTTGCACGGATTTCTGCCATCAGGGTCCGATCCATCGTCGTTTCAGGATGATCCTCCCCCAGGACCCGTACTTTTGCAGGCAACGAAACTTCCAGAATCGCCAGCGCGCTGCCGGAGTCCCCTAGCGCATGGAGGACCGATGCCAGACTGTAAAGACTCCGCAATGTCGATGGATGCTCCTCGCCCAGCACTCGTCGCTGGACACTCAACACCTGTTCGTAATGCTCCCGTGCCGCCTCATACGCCTGCTGGCCGTAGTAGACACTTGCGAGGTTACTCCGGCTGTTGAGCGTCCCGGGATGCTCAGCGCCCAGCACATGGGTACGTCGCGACACCACGTCTTCATACGCTGCCTGTGATGCTTCCCAGGCCCCCTGACGTTTGAGCACGAGGGCCAGATTGTGGTGCAGCACCAGGGTTTCCGGATGGTCCTCACCCAGGGCGGATGTGAACGCTGCTGCGAGCTCTCCAAAGATGGCTCCGGCAGTTTCAAGATCCCCCAGATTCAGACTGAGCACACCGAGGGTGTTACGGGCCTGCAGCGACTCCCGGTGGGTCGCGCCATGCTCGGCGATCCGGCTGCGAAAAACGTCCTCTGCCAGCGGCAGCGCATCGGCATGTTTCCCCTGACGCAACAGCGTAATGGCGAGGGCGTGTTCGGCATCGGTCGTGATGGAGTGGGTCGCCCCCAGGGTCGCGCTGGCCAGGGCGAGGGCTTCCCTGAGTTGCGCTTCCGCCGCGACCGGCTCGCCTGCTGCCTGTGCTGCCTGGCCAGTCCGCACTTGTGTGCGCAACACTTCGGCATCCTCGGGTGAAGCCGTGGCCTGACGGTCCTGTAGCAGCGACTGCCAGAGCTGATAGCTCTCCCGGACTCGCCCCAGTCGCCCCCACAGATCAGCCTGCAGCTCCCGCAAAGCCAGCGTCCCGGATGCGGTCGGGCCGTGCACGGCTTCCACAAGAGCCACTGCCCGCTCCGCATTCGACTGGGCGGCACTGTACTGCCCCTGAGCTACCCGGAGCTGTGTCAGCCAGTGGAGCAACACCAGCTGATCCGTCGCTGCCAGTCCCGGTCGCCCCGACAGCACTTCGGCATGTGGTGCAAGCACATTGCTGGCTGCCCAATGGGCAGGCTGCTCCGGCGGCAGGGTGTCGAGGACCTGCCGCAGCGCAGCGACAGCGAAGGGCAGGGTGTCGCTCGCCTCCGGCAGCCGTCGCAGGAAGTCAGCGAACAGTGGCTGGAGGCGACCAAAGACCTGTCCTGCACCACCGGTGACGATCGAACGGGCGACCAGCGCAACCCGGTTCCGGGGACCCGCCATATCTGTCCCCACGGCATCAATCAGTCGGGTTGGGAGATCGGCCTCCGCAAAATACGAGAGCGTACCCGCCAATTGACGGGCCCCATCGGGGAGCTTGTCGAGACTCGCAAGGAAGGTCGCTCCCAGCCCCCGAAGCGCCCCGGTCGGCATCAGTTCTTCAACAATGCTGATCGCTTCATCGAGGACCGGCGCGACCCCAGCGGTGCGCTGACTCTCCAGAAAGGCCGCCGGGGTCAGCACCTGGGTGGCGAAACAGCGATTGAGCAGCTCCAGGGCCAGGGGCCAGTCCCCGACAGTCGCAGCGACCCCGTTCCAGTCTTCGGCGGTCGCGCTCTCTTCAGGCAGCTCATCCTGCAGACAGCGGATTGCTTCCGGACGATCGAGGCGACCGACTTCCAGATTGATGAGGAGCGGCATCTGTCGCGACCGGCTGGTGATGATGGTCGCGATATGCGCCGACCCGGCCGGACACCAGTCCGGGGCGGTGAGTCCTGGGGTCCCTGGGACAGGCTCCGGCAACTGGTCGATGACCCAGAGCAGACATTGCTGGGTGAAACGACGTTCCAGTTCTTCCCGCAGTCGGGACTCCAGCGAGATGCCCGCGGCGTGCATATCGGCCAGCGATGGCACCCGCTCTTCCAGTCGTTGCAGGATGGCGTAGAGCTGCTGCTCCCGGGTCGCAGGCTGCGAGGCATCGACCCACACGACGCCTCCTGGGAAAAACTCCTCGGCATAACGCCAGACAAACTCCAGCGCGAGGCGCGACTTCCCGCTCCCCGGCGCGCCGACCAGGGCGACCGACTGCTGCCCCTCCACGGAGACCAGCCGACGCAGCATGTCCGCGAGCATCCGGGCCCGGCCATAAAACTCCGCCCGGGGCATCGACGGGACGCCGACCATGGGGCGGTCGTCCAGAGGACGCCGACGCATGGGCATGATGGCGACATCCCGCATCTGCTCCCGCAGCTCGCTGGTGCGGCCTTCGCCCAGCAAGTCACGCATCGGCTGCGTGACCGGTCGCTGCAGACGCTGTCTGACCAGCCGCTCGATGGTCTCGATTTCAGTGGCCTGGGGCCAGTGGATCGAAGAGAGATCCGGGGGGAGCCACCGTACGACCTCCCGGTGGCGCGACGGGTCCGCTGGCAGCACGATCACCAGGTGCTCGATGCCGCGACGCTCGCCGGGGGAAAAGCCGCAGTGGTTCAGTCGCAATCGCCCATTCAATCTGACAAAAGGGGCTCCACCAGTACTCCGGATCCAGAAAGCAGACCACGACCGATGACGCCATTTCCGCTTCGAAGAGAGCTGCCGGAAAGGCCTCGCCATGCAGCAGGACCGTCCGATCCAGGAAGGCGAGGTCGGGGCCGAGCCGCTGATACACCTCTTCCACCTGCGGGGTGTCGCCCCGCCGGCAGTACGAGATGAAGATGGGCTGGCTGGTATCCATCAAAGCAAGGTACCAAGGGCATTTGCAGGGCTCCGCCGCCGGAACTACCAGGTCCCGTCGGGCTTGTAGACCACCAGGAAGGCTTCGGTCGAACCAGCCCCCGGCGACTTGGGCAGGATCCGTCCCAGCGACTGATTGACTACTACATTGCTTGTAGTTTCCCCGACTGAGATGACCCAGCCATCAGCATCTGCCACGACGCCACCCATGACTGTTGTAGCTCCAGCCACAGAGATCAGCTGCTCCCAGGCGGGTGCTCCGGACGATCGCTCGTACGCAATGACATAGCCATCCCAGATACCTGTTGGATTGCGCAGGCCGGAGCCAAAGTTGGTGCTGCTGTCGAATCGTCCAGAGACATAGATCTTGTCGGCCGTGGGGCTGACATCAAGGTCGATGAAGCCACTGGCCGAAGTGTTCGCCACAGCTCCAGGAAACGTCCGCTGGAAAACGTTGGTAAAGGTTGGTGTGACCGCGATGAGGAACGGAGTCAGCTCTCCCAGAACTCCAGCACCGATGCCGGTCACAGAAGCCCCATCGAACGAGCCGGTGATCCAGATCTCTGGTACTCCACCATTGATGCCTCCGGCGGCACTGTCCACGACCAGCGCATGAGGGTAGATGTTCCCGACCACAGGGTAGTCACGACCCAGAGTCGGGGTGCCCAGCACATTGATCTGCCCCAGGAACATGTGCAGGCGCGAAATGGGCGCCGTGTACGGCGATCCCCCGCATGGCGATCCCCCATTACACCAGTCCACTTCTCTGGTGTACGCCCCAACAAAGTGCGTGACACCGGCGGTATCCACATCCAGTGCAAAGACGAGTTGCTCACCCGGACTGCCGAAGACGGCGCTGTCGTTGATGATCCGATCCGTGATGTAAGTGCCGTTCGTCGTGTTGATGCGTGTGATGAATCCGTCCCACCCGGTAACAGGGGTTGAAGTCCTGACTCCCCCTCCGAAGTTGACACTGCCGAGAAATCCACCAGCCAGCAGCAGGTGTTCACCTTCGACTGGTCGCATGAGCGTGGCATCTTTTAGCAGGACGCGCCCCGATGGTGCAGTCACAACATAGGCATCGCCCCAGATGTTCTGCCCTGTGAAACCATTCAGTTTGAGGGCAAAAGCGTTTTCATCTGTGGGGTGATCATGACTGGTGCCACCATTGTTGAAAGTTGTCGTGCCGACAAACATTCCGGCAATCAGAACATTCTCCTGACTGTCGATCTGGACCTCGGTCACCATGATGAACGCACCCTGGCTTGCTGCTGGGCATCGGAGCTGCAGAGTTCCGAGGCTGAGTACTCCCGTGAACGTGCCTCCGATGTACATGTTTGACTGGCTGTCGATCGCCAGGGTTTGCATCGAGACATTGAACCTCGACGCAACATTGCTGGTACCACCCTCCTGCATATCAAAGTTTGTCGCGAAGCCCGACCCCTCCTCACCCGCATTCAGACGGAACGTGAACGACCCCGGGGTCCCTGGACTCGCTACGCCATCGTCGCGATACTCATAGGGCACGGTCCGGGTTTCCGGAACGTTCGTCAGGTTGTCATACGCGATGGGACAATCGAAAAAGACGATCGGTGTGCCATTGACCCGTTGCCAGCCTTCCCCGGTGTCGCCAAAGTCCCCGTCATTGTTCCAGTTGAACCGTACTTCCACCTGCCGATCAGGGGCCGAGGCCGGTACCGCAAAATGCCGGGGCGCAGCGATCCGACGACCCCTGGCTGGATCCAGCGCAACGAGTCTGGGATTTCAAGGAAGAGCGTTTCGCCGGTGGTGGGGTTGTAAGTCCCACTCGGCGGATCAACCTGGTAGGAGAACTGTTTGGTGGCTGTTCCCTGCGGTGTATCGACCCGGACTGACCCCTCGTAAATCCCAGGTGTCCCGGGGTACTCCACAGTCGGGGCGATCTGGTTGGGGCTGCCGCCGCCCGAAATGATGGGGGCCCCGGCACCAAAGTTCCAGACATAGTTCAGCGGGCTTGGCGGCACGTTCAGTGCCCCGACTTCCCAGGTATCGGTTCCAAACGTCTCGCCCCCGTCATCACAGGGCGAGGAATAGATTGAGGGCTCACCAAAGTTGGGTGTCGGCGGGACCGTGACCTCGATCTTCACAATCTGGTAGGTCGATTCCAGCGCTGCCGGACCCGGCTGCGGCGGACTGGTCGGCTGTAGCCCGAAGTGGTAGCCGCTGTCGGCATCATTCCGCTGCTCGTTGTCAGTCACCTGCACCAGCCCGTAGTAACTCCCGGGCACCAGAGTCGATCCGGCAGCATAGCCATCGATGATCTGGTACTTCAGTTCGCTCCCGGGCAGGCCATAGCGCTCCCCGGTATAAATCGCTTCCTGTCCGAGCTGCTGCTGGGTGCCTCCAACCTTCGTGAACTCGGTGTTGGTGAAGAGTCCTGCGGGGACCGAGAACTCTACCCGGGGCATCGTGGTTTCGGTGAAATTACCTGCCAGTGCGATTTTCCCGACATTACTCTCAGTCCCCAGGGTCGCTCCATCCGCGACGGTTCCGGTGGCGAGCCGGTCCCAGTCCCGCAGTTCCACTTCCTTGGCATCGCAGCGATCCGTCAGCGTCACGACCTGTAACGGCGCAGGCTCGCTGATCTTCGCGATGTCCAGCGCAGCGTGCGGCAGCCGGTAGGCGAAATCGAGGGCAGTCCCGCCAGCCCGGGGAAGCCGATTGGACTTGCGAGTGGTCGCCGATGGTGGACTCCCTGGCCCCCGGGGGTCGCTGTACTGAATCACCAGCGCTGCTTTCAGCGAGTAGTTTCCACTATTAGCCGCGATCGCTGCAGCCGAGAGCGTGAATGTGTTCCGAATCTGTTGCCCCTGATGGACATAGTCGAACCCGGTCCACCCGTTGTTCACGCCGCCGGGTCCGGCGATGTTGCTTTGATCCCAGCCCCGGCCATTGAGGTTGTAGTTCCCCATCGGATTGCCACCGTTGGAGATCCCGATACGGTTGTCCTTCAGCTCATCAGCGAGCAACACATAGGGAAACGTATTCGCATTGGGGATCGGAGTGGCCAGGAGTCCGCCCGCCTTGATGTAGCCATCGCTCTCCACGACCACTGTCGGATCCAGCGTGACGCTGCCACCGAAGAACGACTGCACCTGCCCATGCACCAGCAGGAGGAGACGCCCGGTGTACCCCAGGTCAGCCCGGTTTGTGAAGCCATTGGGAGTGCCATTCAGGTCCGATGGTGCGGGAAAGGGATGCGCGTGCGTGAACTCCACTGCCAGGTCGCCCGTTGCGGTCCGGGCCAACCCCACAATCTGCAGCGAGTTCTGATTCGTAAAGGGCGCGATATCGAGATCGAACAACTCTCCCTGGGCGGTCGTCCGGAAGGGGAGCGGTGTCGCGCTCCCCAGCATCGCGACCCCATCGAGCGCGACATCGAAAAGGGCCACGATCGCTTCCTTGCCCTGCGACAGCCGGGTTTCGGGGGCCGCAATCACCAGCTCACCATGACCCGCGCCAGGTGTCATGGGTCCACCCTGGCCGCAACCCGCCAGCAGCGCCAGTCCCAGGATCAGACCCAAAGCGATAGGCTGCGTCCTGAGATGGCGAAGTGACTGACGATTGTTACGTCCCGTCATAAGTGCGGATATGTGAAACACCCCGGGCAAGATGGAGGGCTCGACGTAGTGAGGCTCCCAGTATAGCGCGCAGCATTAAAACTAGCTATTGAAGGTTTCGAAATTGACACAAAGTTAATGCTATCACCGACCCAGCAGCCCCAGAACTTCCCGTCGCACTCCCTCGACTTCCACCGCGCTCTGCGGTCTCTCCAGCACTGGCAGACAGGCTTCCCGCAGCGACTGCTCGTTTTGCCACGCGCGACGGATCCCTCGCAGCATCGCGATTCGCTCCCGTGGCGACGCCACCTCGCCGTTGAGTCCCGAGGCGAGTGTCACCAGCATCGGGTCGCGCTGGTCGGCTGACAGCAGGCAACGCGCGATGTCCAGCTCCAGCCAGAGCGCCTCGCCAATGCTCAGGTTTCGGGAGGTCATCACCTCCGGGACATCGGGGAGCGAGGGAGCAGCCCTCAGGAGCCCCCAGAGGGCTTCCTGTGCAGGTGCCCTGACGCTGAAAAGGGGATCGGACAACAACGGACGCAACACTTCCACACCCGCGCCCTCCCCGATACGCCCCAACGCCACCGCGCCGGAGCGTCGGACCCGTTCATCATCATGGTCGAGCAGCGCGGCGATCTGCGGCACCAGATGTGCGATACCAGCACCGCGACGCCCGATGGCATCCAGCAATGACGGCAGCACCTGGACATCGCCCTCCAGAGTGAGTCGTGCTTCCAGGGCTGGCAACACGGCTGCATCGTCCAGCTCACCCAGGCTGGTGAGAATGCGCTGACGCATCACCGGATCGGGATCCCCAAGATGGGGGAGGAGATACGGCACCGCAGGGACGCCGATACCACGGATGATTTCCTCAAGCGTCACGCGATGTCGCACGTTGGTGGAGGCATACCAGGTCGGGACCAGTGATGCCAGGACGGCCGGTCCCAGTGCGATGAGTCGGGCTTTCGCATCATCTTTCACGGCTTCGTAGGGGGGGAGCCAGGACCCGCACTGCACGAAAAGCCGGTCGTAGTACGCCTCCGCACTCTCCCCCGCCAGCTGCTCCAGCCCTACGACCACATCATTCCCCGGACGCGCTTCCAGCGGCGCGATGCCGACCACGACCAGCAGCCACAGGATGACAAGGGCGCGTGGCATCAGCGGGTCGCTCCTGATGTACCGGAAACAGAGATGAATTTCACGGGGGCCAGTTCTTCGGGGGCGTCGGTGTCATATCCCATTCCCCAGCGCGACGAGGTCCAGAGGAGCCTATCGCCATGACCGGAGATGCTGTAGGTGTCTTTGCCCGCCAGATCGAGGAGAATCCCCAGCGACCCGAAGTCCCGCCGGGGATTGCCATACCCCTGGTTGTTATCGGGATTCCGCACCAGCCATGCATCATCCCCCGCCAGATCGATCGCCAGCCCCAGACCGTTCGCATTCCCTGCGCCCTGCGACAGATCATTGGCGGTCATGTAATCCCGTCCTGCGACTTCCAGGAAGAGCCCGACTCCCAGGTCGTGACCGTTCCCCTGCAGGTTCGCCCAGCCGTTGTAATGATCGATGCCCGCGATATCGATCAGGCAGCCTGCCGCCAGATGGATGCCGGCCCCCTGGCCATACTGCAGGCACTGGTACCAGTCGTGCCCCCCCTTGTCGAGGAGCATCCCGAGGGCGTACCAGTACCCCACCCCCTGGCCGTAGACCTCGACGTTGTAAAAATCATTCCCTGCGAAGTCGCCGAGGAAGGCGATGCCGCCGCTGGCGGTCGGACGGAGTCCGAAGGCGCAGCCCTGCGACAGACTCAGCCAGTGTTCAGGCCACCGGGGGTAATCCTGATGAGCGCCCCCCGCCCAGTACCGGTCATCGCCGGCATGGTCGAGGCAGAGGCCGAGACCGCCGGTGAGTGCAGCCCCCTGGCCGTAGAGAGTCGCGCTGTAGTTGTCATCGCCGCCGCCGTCATCCGACCACCCGATGCCGAACAGCCCGGCCCCCTGCGTGAAGTCGCCGCCGTCATAGAGGTCGCGACCTTCCCCCACATCGACCCGCATCCCGACTCCCAGGATCGCGGCCCCCTGCGACACGGCGCTGGTGCGATAGACATCATCGCCGGACTGATCCCACACCAGCGACACGCTCCCCAACGCACCACCGCACGCGCCGGGCGACATCCCGCGATAGGTGTCATGGCCCGAGAGGTCGAGGATCCAGTGCCCCAGAGCGCTCTCGCCGACCCGGACCGGCGCAAAGTGATAGGTGTCATCCCCCGCAAGATCGAGAATCACCATGCCCTGACGGACTTCATGAACATCATCCTCCTCGCTTCCGACCACCACTTCCCAGCCCGATTGCCGCAACGCATCCACCAGGGAGTTCTGCCACGGGCACGGACGTGCACTCATCTGCTCCAGGGTGGTCGCATAAGCGCTGGTGTACGCCGCTAATGTCAGGCTCTCCTGCAGGAATCGCGCCCACGACTCGCCCTGCTGATCCTGCTGGATGGCCTCCCAGAGCGCCAATGCCCCATCGATGAGCGACTCCTCGTCATAGGGCCCACTCGCGGCATCCTCGGATGCCAGCGCCAGGAGCTGGTCGAGTAACTGGCGATCCTGCTGCGACATCACCGCCCGCAGGGGCTCGTGGGCGGTCCGGACCCGATCAAACTGCGCCGCCAGTTGCTGCGGCATCGAGTCCAAATCGGGAAGCGTAGGCGGGGGCGACAGAGGCGCGAGATCAAGCTGCGATGTAAGGAAGTCCCACCCCGCAGTACTCACGAGGGTCGCCGCCACATCCGGCGAATCCAGCAACTGGCCGTAGGCCCAGGTGATGTCGTAACCGCTCAAGGGGTCGTGCAGGACCTGGTCTACCACCCGCAAGCGCCAGGGGTCTGGCACCGGGTTCTTCTGGAAGCCCAGGTCGTGTCGGGTGAGAAGTTGCGCTGCGAGGACGGTATCGAGGGCATCGTAGGCGGCGGCTGGCAGGGGGGAGGCACGGGTCCAGGGGTCCTCCGGTGGCGGCATCTCATCGCTCACCGCTGGCATCAGCGGCAGCAACAGCAACAGTAGCGGGATGAGGGCGCAACGGGGCACGTCGGGGATGATAGTCGAGTCGCGACACCCAGCAGAGAGCAACCCCCGGCGGCTGCGCAGATACCCGGTGAGCCGATGGTCGATGCAACGCTGGCGCCACGATCGGAGCCCAGGTCTTTAGACCCGGGACGCGAAATGCCTTCGCGATTTCGTAATTCACCTGGGCTTGAGGGACTTCAGTTCTCAACACGACAGCGCGAACTTTCGTACGGACCACACATCACGTCCCAGGTCTAAAGACCTGGTCTCCGGCGCATGGACCTTGTCCCCTTCCTACCTGACCAAGGTCGGGAGGGGGGGAGGAAGATCAAAGCAGCGCAGCAAGCCACGCCGCTACCGCTGGTGAAGATCAGTGCATGCGAAGGGGTCCAATGTGGGGATGTTGCTGATGGATGGTGTCGACCGGGAAAAGCATGAACAGGACGTAGCGGCGTGGCTTGCTGCGCCGCTGATTTTCAAGGCTCCACCCCGGTCGCGACGAGGCGTCGCGGCCCCCACCGACGCGGGCGTCGGGGCACCGGGCGACCGGGGGTCGCCCCTCCGAGTCCATCCGCCATCCAGCACTTCTGAACAGCATTCCCACTGGTGGGTCCCCCCCGCTTGCGGGGGTGGCGTCGCAGCCGCCGGGGGCTCTCCACGCAGCAACCGGGGGCTTTCTGCGCCGCTCTTCACAAAAACTGAACGCCCCGATTGCGGGAGCAACCGGGGCGCCTGAAGTGGCTGTCACGATCGGTGTGCGAGGCTAGAAGAGCCCGGTGTCGCGATTCAGCTTCCAGAGGAAGACATCGTTCCCGCCACCGGAGACGAGGTTCAGGACATCGCCGGACGGATCGAAGTCGACCGTGCCGTTGAAGATGCCGGTGGCGAT
This sequence comes from bacterium, assembly GCA_022072165.1. Taxonomy (NCBI): domain Bacteria; species bacterium. The sequence continues at coordinate 1,871,581 of JAJVIF010000001.1, forward strand.
GGGGTTGCCCAGGGTGTCGACCGTGAGGCGATAGATGGCCTGATCGCCGCTCCCCTGCAGCAGGGCATCCCACTGATAGACGCCGCTTGCGTTGAGCTTCACCAGGGCCGCATCGCGACCGGAGGCCACCGGCTCGGTCCGGGGACCGCCGCCGAAGTCCACAACATCGTTCCAGTCGCCGCCGACATAAACCGCGCCGGTGATGGGATCGACCGCCATCGTGCGGACAAAGTCGCCCAGGGTGCCGCCAGCGGTCCAGTTCCAGAGAAAAGCACCGGCAGAGGTGAACTTCACTGCGAAGAAGTCGGCATCACCATTGGACGTGCTCACCCCACTGCCAAGCGTGGCAGCAGACCGGTAGAAACCGCCGGTGACCGGACCGGTGGGGCTCACCCCGATGTGGTAGCACCAGTCGCTCTGGGGTCCGCCCATCTTGCGGGTCCACTGATGGGTGCCGGTCAGGGAATAGGCGGTCAGGAAGCCATCCCACTGGCCCAGGGAGCTTTCCGGTCCGCCACCAAAGTCGACTGTCCCGGCAAAGAGGCCTGCGACATAGACCTGGTTGCTGTTGGGGTCAAAGGCGATGCCCTGGCCCCCATCGGTGTTGTAGGTCGCGTTGCTGGTGCCAAAGCGTCCGGACCACATATGGGCTCCCGTGGACCCATTCAGCTTGAGGTTGAAACCATCGAAGCCCCCTGCCGAGGCATTGGAGACGCCGCCGGGGAAGGTGCAGTTGGTGCTGAAGTAGCCGGTGACATAGACATTCCCGGCGCTGTCGACCGCGAGGTCATACGGTTCAGTGGAGCCAGTGCCGGCGACATTGGAGCCGAAGGTATAGGTCCAGAGGAGCGCGCCGGCGGGGGTGTACTTTGAGACAAAGCCATCCACGAAGCCGTTGGAGTTGACCGTCCCGCCGCCGAAGTCTGTGGGACCCCTAAACCAGCCGGTCACGAAGATGTTGTCGCTGGCATCGACTCCCACCGCCCGGGCGCTCTCGCTGATGCCAGTGGTTGGTCCGCCAAAGACACGGTCCCACAGGAAGCCACCGCTGGGACTGAACTTCACGAGGAAGCAACTCCAGTCGGAGCCCCCGGCGGAGTAGGGGCCACCGCCGAAGTCGATAGAAGTCAGCCACTGCCCACACATGATGATGTTGCCAAGGGAATCGACCGCGAGGCCGCGCCCTTCATCGGAGCCCGACGCAGGCCAACTCAGGGCGAAGCCGTTGCTGCTCACGGGCACCTGGGCTTCCACCGTAAAGACCTGATAGGCGATGGGGCTCGGGATATCGCTGGTCAAAGGTGCCAGAGAGCCATCGAGTTCGACAATGAACAACGGGTCGGAGATGTTCGTCACCTCCGGATCGATGACGCGGACCAGGCCTGTGTAAATCCCGGCGGCGGCGGGTCCGGTGGGACCACTCTCGATGCTTTCGACATAGCAGAGGGGATCCCCGGGCCGTCCAGAGTCGGCCGCGACATCGCCCCCATAGGCGGAGTCGTCATCCAGCACCCCCGGCGCGAAGTCGGAGACAGCTGTCACATCGCCGATGACACCCGGCAGCGAGACACTCAGGGTCGGGAAACCGGCTTCCCCCACCGCAACCGTGGTGACATCGAGATCGCCCCCCAGGTCGCCGACACTGGTTTCAATCGCCCGGGCATCCCAGTCCACGACATGGAAGGCCAGGTCGCTGGCATCGAAGCTGCCGACTGTATAGATGTTGCTGCTCCCGAGGAACGTGACATGGGAGACATCCCAGGCACCGTGCGGCATCCGATAGGCGAAGCGCGTGGGGTCAGGAATCTGCGAGGGGAGGCGATTCGCCCGCTTCTCGCTGGAGGTCGCGCCCTGACGGGGATCGTTGTACTTCGCGATCACCGCGACATCGAGGCTGAAGCTTCCGGCTGCGGCGACAGCGGCTTTGTCGAGGAGCAGGGTGTTCCGAACCCGCTGGCCCTGATGCAGGATGCCGAAGCCGGTCCAGCCGTTGTTGTCGAAGCCGAGCTCGCCCCGGGTCCAGCCATCGTTGCCGAAATTGCCGGTGGGGTCACCGCCGTTGGAGACCCCGACCCGATTGCCATCGCTGCCGGCTTCATCCACGACATGCTGCACCGGGAAGAGATTGGCATTGAGACCGGTGGTGGTCACCAGGGCACCGGGATCCCAGTAGGAGTCGGCGTTCGTGACCAGAGAGGTATTCACCACGCGGTCGGTGAAGTAAGTGTTGCCGGTAGGGGTCGGCTGATCTGCCAGCAGGACCAGGGCGACCGCGACTCCCAAATCCGCCCGATTCGCGGCGGTCGCGGTGCCATCGGGATTCGAGGGGGCGGCGAAGGGGTGCGCGAAGACGTAATCCACGGCGAGCGCACTGGCAGTCGCGCTGACTCCGGTCACCTTGAGAGAATTGGGGCGCAGGAAATTCGCGATGGGCAGGAGGTAGAGGTCATCGTTCGCCATCCCCGCCCGGTCGGCGATGAGGTCAGTGGTACCTGTCAGGGTGGCAGTGTCGATGGTGAGGCGGTAGAGGCCGAGGGCCGCCTGCAGGGAGTCTTCCTGCTGAAGAACCGCTCCGAGAGCGGCGGCCGGGGTGCCCGGAGTCCCATTGGTGGCGGTAGGTGGCAGGGCGGCGTGCTGACATCCGAGGGCCAGCAGAGCGAGGGCGGCAGTTCCGCCAGAGGCACGTCGCAGCATGAGTCGAGTCCTTCCTTTTAGAGAGCGAGCTCGGGAGCGTGTCGCGAGCAGGAGTGTGAGCCAGAGAACTTCGATCGGGCTGGCGCTGGGAGTAGCAGGCTCTCCCCGGCTCCCAGCAGCAATGCTATCACTCAGCGGACGTGCGGCGTTGGGTTGCTGGACCTCGTAGAAGGACGGCAGCGCTGGCGTCGGATTTGTTTCGAAGTGCAACGAACTACGGCATTGCCGGAGCTCAGGTCTTTATGCCTGGGATGTACGAGCGCATTGGCTGCCGTTACGACGAAGTAGGTCCCCTTCCGCGACGAGGCGTCGCGGCCCCCACCGACGCGGGCGTCGGACCACCGGGCGACCGGGGGTCGCCCCTCCGGGTCCATCCCATCTCCAGCCATGTTTAGACAGCCCTCCGCTGGTGGGTCGACCTCCGGGTCGATGGGTCGGGGGACTTCAGTCCCCAACACGACAATACGTGAATCCGTATGAACCACACATCACGACCCGGGTCTGAAGACCAGGGCTCCGGTACGGGCACGTTTGATGTCGAGGCGACGCGGCGCAAGCGCCGCGGTCCATCGGATACATCGAATCGACAATGTGGGTCCCCCCCCTGCTTGCGGAGGTGGTCGCGTAGCGACCGGGGGCTCTTCGCAGCCGCCGTCCTCTTACGGACGCAGATCCGTCACCTGCCCCGACGCCAGCGTTTGCTGATAGGTCTTCTCCTGGAAGGCCCCCGGACGCTGTGGAGCATGGCAGCCCTGGCAGAAGCGGAGCTCGCCCCGTCCCAGATTCGTGTAGAACCGCTCGGTCACCATCACCTGCCCCGACGCGTTCACCACCTGCCAGGTGATGGGGCGGTCGGCCGGCAGCATCGCCGCGAAGGATCCATCGGACTGGACCGGGGCCTCGCCGAGATACTCATGCGGACGCACGATGTTGGTGGCATCGAAGGGGCTGTGCAGTCCGTGGTCGGTTGTCAGGATGCCCGCGAAGAACCGGACCTTGAACCCTGGGGCCGGGAAGGGGATCGGCTGTGGGTCCTTGCTCTCCGGCTCCCGGGCATCTCGGAGGAAGACATTCGCGGCGGCCAGGATGCCCCAGTTTTTCGTGTTGTCTGCCACGACCGGCAGCGTGGCGGGCGACGGACGCGCCTTCAGTTCCAGGGGCATCCATTCCCAGACACCAGGCTCATTCACCAGGGTCCGTCGGGTACCGAAGCTGTCCACCACCACCAGGCGGAAGTCGGGATCATCGGTGTGCGACCCGTCGTCATACACCGTCCCGGGACTGTACGACGCCACGAAGCGGTTATCGGCAATCCGGATCGGCGTGCGGTAGCGCCCCGCAGGACTGGGACCATCCTGGGCCGCCTCGGGCTCCGTGCGATAGCTGGGGATCTCCACGTTGTCGTACTCCGCCGGGTCGAGCACGGAGATCACACCCGCGCCATAGGTCCGGCTGAAGGGGGTCGCGATCGCCAGCAGCTTGCCATCGGGAAGCTCGCTGTGGTCCATAAACGTGCGACGACTCCGTGTGAGATGCGATCCGTAGTAGAGGTCCGGTACGGTGCCATCGGGGTTCACCACCCACAGGGGCGACCCGTTGACATCACTCATCCAGAAGTTCGCGGGGAAACCATAGGGCAGGTCCAGGGTCGGCATGTACTCCTTCTCGGAGTTCACCCGCAGGTTGTCCCACCGACGGAACGAGATCCGGCCATCCTTGAGCACGACCGGCCAGTAGTCGCCGGAGGCGGAGTAGGTCAGCCGCTGCTGCTGATGTCCACTGGCGGACATCAGGTAGAGCTGCGGCGCGAGGCCCTCGTTGTAGGGGTCCCGCCAGCCATCGCGATCGGAGGAAAAGACCAGCCGCCCATCGGGCAGGAAGTCCGGATCAAAATCGTTGAACGAGTTGCGTGACAGATTGGTGAGGCCTGTGCCATCGGGGTGCATGGTGTAAATCTGGAAGTTGGCGTCGCCGCCGCCGATCTTGGCACTGAACGCCACGAGGGTCGCGTTGTAGTTCAGCACCGGCTTCCGGATGACCGCCCGGAAGAAGTTCGTGAGATTAGTCCGGGTGCCATCGGGGTCCAGCCGCCAGAGATTTCCGACCCCCTGGCCGCCATCGTTGACCCAGCCGAAGTTGCCCACCACATTCACGATCCCCCAGGAGCTCGGCTGCGGTGCCTGCGACACATAGAGCACCGGATTGGGCAGACTCGCGGCGGCGGTGGCATTGCTTTCCGCGACCGGCAGCGTGAGCGTGGTGTAGGTGGTGTAGTCCCGGATGTCGATGGGGGTGCCGCGAGTGAGCCCCGGGGGGAGCGGACGCGGGTCCGCGCCGGCGGTGGCGAGGTCATCGCGCGCCGCGATGAGCGCGGTATAGCTCCCGGCAGTCGCGCCCTGCGTGTTGGTGATGGTGAGGGGATAGACCAGGGGGTCAGCAGCAGTTCCCGACCCGCCCGCTGCGGTTTGCGCCTGCACGAGCGTGGACACGCCCGGCACGGTCACCATGACCCGTTTCACCTCGGATGCCGCCCGGACCTGCCCGGGATCGCTGGCGGGCCAGGAGTCGGCGACAGTCGCGCCTTGCTGCCAGTCCGCGACCCGGACCTCGATGAGCGCGGTGCTCCCTTTGTCTCCCCCTTTGAGGTCGTTGGAGAGGATCGCGGCCTCGACACGCCAGGGCTCCTTGCGATGGAACTCCGGAAGGCGATATTGCGGATCACTGGCGCTCCCCGCCTGCCCGTAGGCGGCATCCACCACGAACACAAACGGCATCGTGCCTCCCCCCGGCGGCACCTGCAGCACCCAGGTCCGGGTCGCGTCCATCCCCAGCCCCAGGACATTGTGACCCGCAGGCGCGGAGGGATCGAACGCGGTCGCGCGGGGATCATCGAAGTACCGCAGGAAGGGATTCAGATTGCCGGCGATGTTTTTGGGCGCACCGAAAATCGCGGCATCCTCGGCGCGACCATCAAAGCGCGTGGTGTACCCATCGGCATTTGTCACCAGCGACACATTCCCCTGCACGAACTCCTCGCTCCCAATGGTCCCATCGCCATCGACATCGGCCGTGATGCCCCGGAACTCGGTCGTGCCCGGGAGGATCAGGATGCCCCGGACATCGAAGACCGCGAGGTCGAAGCGACCACTGTCGACCCCAAAGGGATGCCGCAGCCGGACATCGATTTCCAGTGTGTCCGCCGCGCCTTTGCGGACCGCGGTCACCTGCACACAGTCGCGACAGGGCTGGCGCGTGAAGAAGTCGGTGGCATCCAGGTCGTAGGTGTCGCCGAGGGCGAGGCCCAGACGCGGCAGCTGAGTCTCGATGGCCCCCGCATCAAAGTCGATGCGTCCGGCGAGCAGCCCCAGCGATCCCACGCCACTCTCACCGGGTGCGGCGAATCCGGGCGGGAGAGGGTCGAGGAGACTCCCGGCGGGGGCGGGCTGGCCGGTACCGGGATTTTGCAGCGGTCCCCCACTCCCCTGGCAGCTCGCGAGGAGCCCCAGTGCAAGCAGGGTCGCGACGCCGGTGACAAGGGGGATGGGAGGCGCGCTACGCAGCGTGGTCGGGTGGGCGTGAGTGCACGAAGATCGACGGTCCATGGTGGCAGCCTCCTGCGGACGAAAGTCCGCGACTGCCATTAGGGTCCGGATTGGGTGCGCCGGTCGCTTGATCACCCTTTGTCGGTTCTGGCTTCTGATCATGCGACTCCCGCAGCAGGCCCAGCCCTCGTCGCTACTCCCTGACACCGGCGACCGGCCTCCTGCGGACAGCCTCATACGGCTCGATGCGCAGCTGGCCGAGCCCGACGATCGTGCTCTTCCCCAGATGCAGCCACTCCGCGGCCGCCAGCAGGGGCCAGCAGGGTCCGGGCCCCGACGGCAGTTGCAGGTACCCGGTGACTCCCCAGAACTCGAGCTCCCGCGCCTGACGGGCCGAGTAGCGATGCAGGTCCAGTCGTGCTCCGACCCAGGGCTCTGCCGGTGTCGCCCGCGCGATCTCCAGCAGCTCAGGCTGGATCGCGGCCAGCGTCGCTTGTCCTTCCTCACTGAGCCGCGACCGCAGACGATGCATGATGCCAACGATGAGATCGGCATAGGTGGGCGTACTGATGAGCTTGCTATGTCGCAGCAACCGGAGCGGTGTAGGGAAGGTCAGCCGACAGGGCATCGACGCCGGATCCCCCTCCAGGGGCCACGCCACCTCCCCCAGACTCCAGGCCCGCGCAGGCGCGCCCAGCGCACCGACCTGGCGACCCGGACCGAGCGGACGAACCCCCCGCACCGTAAAGGACTCCCGGCGCTTCCCCAGCCCCATCCCGCACGCCCGATCCCAGGCCCGCAGGCAGACCGCATCGTGGGCGATCACGGATCCGCCAATCAGCAGCCACTCGATGGCCGGTGATTCCTGCGAGTCGGGGGGAGCTGGACGCAGGATGTACCCCGGCTGTCGGGTATGCGCCGGGCCGGTCCCCCCTTCAAACACCGTGTCATACGCCGCCCGGTCCAGGGCATGGAGGGCGGCCCCGAAGGTCCCCCGGATCATCGGCACCGTCGCCATCACCCCGGGCGTATGCAGCCAGAGGCGACGGGCACAGACCGGCAGGGGTGTCAGCAGATCGAGCAGCGTTGTGGCATCCACCATAGAAGCGATTGTAGGCGGCCCTACAGCTTCAGCGCTGCCAGACGCCCCAGGGCTTCCTGACAGGCCGCGTCCCCCCGACCCGTCGTCTCCAGCAGCAAGGCGAGCTGCGCTTCCCCCAGCGTGTAGCGAAACCCGATCCATCCCGGTTCCGCCTCCAGCACCCGGCTCGCCTCCCCACTTTCCATCCGTTCGTCATACCGGACCTGATCAATCCAGGACTGCTCGCACAACTTGCCGACCACCCGTTCCCAGCCCTTGGGACGATGATGCTCCGTGGTCGAGAGGAGATTCTTCGCCTGCGGTGCCCGGTGGGAGGGAGGGAGCAATGCGCCGGACGGAGCTTCCCCCAGGAGTGCTTCCGCCACCAGGACGCCGGCGGCGTTGAGGTCCAGGTACGTTTCCCCATCCACCTCCACATCGGACACCAGATACTCCAGCCGCGGTTCTCTGCTCAGGAAGCTGCTCAGTTCCTTCCGCTTCCAGCACTTGCTCTCCTGGTCAGTCTATGTGAGCTTGCGAAAGAACTCTTCATGCGGACGCATTCCCTCAACATCCCAGGTGACTGGCAGGGGCGGCAGGGTCAGCAGCTCCCGGTCACGCTCATGGATGTAGACCACCCCGACATGAGACAGTTGCCCCACCAGGGCCAGGTACGCCGACTCCACCTTAAACCCGCCGGTGGCGACGAGGATCGGCGTGCGGTGTCCCTGCTGCGCACGTTTGATTTCGTTGAGGGCGCTGACGACCAGAGCCCGCAGGCCATCCCGCAGGCGGCTTGATCCAAGATTCAGCGTCCCCAGCTGGGTTTCCGTGACCCGCCCCTCGCCCATGCCATGCTCCTGCACCAGCCAGGTGCGCAACTGCCGGGAAGCCAGCCGCCCGTCTGCAGAGTCGGAATGGAGCAGCGCCACGGAATCGTTCGCGGTTACACCATGCGCCAGGAGCGTGTTGAGCTCGGCCGACGCCACTTGCGGTGATTTCTGTCGAATGGCAGCCTGCAATGCTGCCGCTTGCGGGAGATCAGCGCCGGGTTTCCAGCCAGCGTTGGTCAGCAGCGAGGTGCCGACCGTGCAAATGTAATGGTGCATGGTGCCTCCCAGTGGCCGGTTTGCGGCGACGAATAGTCTTATACCTGACAAGGCAGTACCTGAGACAGCGAATGTAAGGGGCTCGATTCATCGCGCCCTGCCCCCATCGCCTCATTCGCTGATGGGGCAATGACAGAGTGGGCAGTGGGATACCCTTCGGAAGGTTAATGATGGCTTCCCGTTTCAATCCCCTCACTGACGGGGCGGTAATTGAGACATTGCGCTACCCTTCCGCCAGCCACTCAGATCTACCTAGTGTTTCAATCCCCTCACTGACGGGGCGGTAATTGAGACCGATCAGGTACTTGGCACGAATTGCATTTGTTGCGAAGACGTTTCAATCCCCTCACTGACGGGGCGGTAATTGAGACTTTCAAACGTGGCCGCGGAAGATCCCTGAACGCGGAGGTGGTTTCAATCCCCTCACTGACGGGGCGGTAATTGAGACACAGATGAGCGACACCCTGATGGTGAGGATCCTCATCCGGGTTTCAATCCCCTCACTGACGGGGCGGTAATTGAGACTCCCCCATCGTCAGGGAGGGGGAAGCGGTCCGGCTGGCGTGGGCGTTTCAATCCCCTCACTGACGGGGCGGTAATTGAGACTCTCCAAGCTCCACGGGCAGGCGATGGACCGGCTGGAGTTTCAATCCCCTCACTGACGGGGCGGTAATTGAGACGAAGCGACGATGAAGAAGGCACTAAGGCAGATGGAGGCTGGTTTCAATCCCCTCACTGACGGGGCGGGAATT
>JAJVIF010000002.1:300000-388257 GCA_022072165.1 bacterium
CGCCGGGGTCGTGAACATGGTCACCGGGTCGGGCTCAAAGTGCGGTAACGCCATCATCAACGACCCCCGCTTCCGGTTGTTGTCATTTACCGGCTCCTCGGATGTCGGACGCCACATCGCGGAGATCGCCGGCAAGAATCTGAAGAAGTGCTCCATGGAAATGGGGGGCAAGAATCCGCTGGTGGTGATGGACGACGCCAAACTGGAACTCGCGCTGGAAGGCGCGGTCTGGGCCGCCTTCGGGACCACCGGCCAGCGCTGCACTGCGGCCAGCCGGATCATCGTCCACGAAAAGGTCTACGACCGCTTCAAAGAGGAGTTCATCGCCCGTACGAAGGCTATCAAAGTGGGCGATGGTCTCAAAGGGGCAGAGATGGGCCCCTGTGTCAACAAGGGGCAGCGCGAGACGGTCCAACAGTATGTGCAGATCGGTATCGACGAAGGTGCGCATCTCGCCACGGGCGGGCATGTCCTCAGCGAAGGGGACCTCGCCCGGGGCTGGTTCCATGAGCCGACCATCTTCACGGAAGTCGATCAGAACATGCGGATCGCCCAGGAGGAGATCTTCGGGCCGGTGACGGCGCTGATTAAGTGCCGGGACCTGGAAGATGCCATCAGCATCGTCAACAACACCGAGTTCGGCCTCTCCTGCTCGCTCTACACGCAGGATGTCAACCGCGCGTTCAACTTCCTCGAAGAGGTCTACTTCGGGATCGCCTACATCAACGCTCCGACCATCGGCGCGGAAGTCCACTACCCCTTCGGCGGAACCCGCAACACGGGCAACGGCCATCGGGAAGCGGCCGAAACCGCCCTGGACATCTTCACGGAGTGGAAGACGATGTACATCGACTACTCCGGGGTGCTCCAGAAGGCCCAGATCGACCACCCCAGCGGCCAGGGCTAGCGTTCCCGCTCCCTGACCACCGATCACGCCGCAGGCCGCCGGACATCCCGGCGGTCTGCTCGTTCTGTGGCTGCCCCGATGTCCCGACGCCGGACGCTGGAGCATGGCATACTCATCCGCCATGCACCGCATTGTGATCACTGGCTACGCCTCCGTCACCGCCCACGGGTGGGAGCATGACCAGGTGAAAGCCCATCTTCTGGCAGGTACGCCCGGCATCCGCCGGCTGAAGAATTTCAACCACGAGCACCCTGACTGGCGGGTCCATATCGGCGCGGAAGTCGATAACGACACCTTCGATGCCACGCAGTGGCTCTCCGCCAAGGATGCGCGTCGCTACGACCGCTTCACGCACTTTGCGGTTGCCGCCTCCAAGCTCGCGCTGGAGCATGGCAAGCTCGCCGCCGATGCGGTGGATCCCGCCCGCGCCAGCGCGATGGTCGCGAGCGGCATCGGCGGACTCACCACGTTCTGCCGGGACCATGTGTCGCTGATTGAAGGGGGCCCCGGACGGGTCAGTCCCTTCTACATCCCCGCCTCAATCATCAACATCTCCAGCGGCATTGTTTCCATGGAGCTCAACTGGCAGGGACCAAGCTTTGCTGTGGTCAGCGCATGTACCTCGGCGACTCACCAGATTGGCCTCACTTACCAGATGATGCGGACCGGCATGATGGATGTCGCCCTGGCCGGTGGCGCGGAGGCGGCCCTGATTCCCCTGGGGATGTCCGGCTTCCAGAACATGAAGGCGCTCTCGGAGCGCAACGACAACCCCGCCGGCGCATCGCGACCCTTCGACAAGGACCGTGACGGCTTTGTCATGGGTGAAGGGGCCGGGATGATCCTGCTGGAGACCCTGGAGCATGCCCAGGCCCGGGGGGCGGAGATTTTCGCCGAAGTGGTCGGCTTCGGAGCCTCGGCGGATGCCTATCATGTCACCCAGCCAGCGCCGGAGGGTCGGGGCGCGGCGCAGTCGATGACCGCTGCGATCCGGGATGCCGGGATTGCGCCATCGCAGATTCAGTACATCAACGCCCACGGCACCTCCACGCCCTACAACGATAAATTCGAGACCATGGCGATTCGCCATGTCTTTGGCGACCATGCCGACAAGCTGGCGGTCAGCTCCACCAAAAGCATGATTGGCCATCTGCTGGGGGCTTCCGGGGCGGCGGAACTGGTGGCCAGTCTGATGTGCCTGGAAGATGGCCTGGTCCATCCCACCATCAACTACATGACCCCGGACCCCGAGTGCGATCTGGACTATGTCCCGAATACGGCCCGGGAGTGGCCGGTCGACCACTTGCTGAGCAACTCCTTCGGGTTCGGCGGCCAGAACGGGACGTTGATTATCCGGAACACTCGTCGCACGGGACTTTAATCTCCGGCGGCATCGGCAGCGTCATGCTCTCCCTTTTTTGACCCAGCCTGCAGGCGGGCCCTACGGGGTCCGCACCACTTCGGCACCCGGTGGCTGCGCCATCATGTACGGCGGCAGCTGGCCATCGGCCCGCAATTCATGGGCGGAACGCTGGACCGCCCCCCGCATGTCCTGCAATTGCGTGGTTAGCATCGGCAACATCAGGATCAAAATCAGCGCCAGTGCCACCAGCGAGCGCATCAGCCAGCCGGGGAGCTCGTCCTGCGGCTCCATGCAGCACTGGTAGGCGAAGGATGTCAGTCCGGGGCGCGATGGTCGCACGCAGGCTCCCTTTGCTGCGGGACCCTCAGGGTCCCAGTGTTTGCCTCCGGCTGCTGGCAGCAGGCTTCGGGCCACTCTGTTCCGCCCAGCGGTGAAAGCCGGGGCTACTGGGCCAGAATCCGACTCAGGTCGTACAGTTCCTGGTCGAAAGTCCACTTGCTGGTATTGACGCTTTCCAGGGGCGTCAGGCTGTAATCCCCCTTGTGATAGCCCACCATGACCGCGGTCTGGTCCTGGGAGAGGGCCATCACCGCCCGGTAGCCCATCTCACTGGCGACCAGGATATCGAAGGCGCTGGGGACCCCACCCCGCTGGATGTGTCCCAGCACCGTGACGGTGCTTTTCAGTGCGCCGTCGGTGAGGTCGGACAATTGTTGCGCGATGTCGTAGGCGCGTCCGACCCCTTCCGCCAGCACGACAATGGAAAACTGCTTCCCCCGCTTTTGTCCATCCTGGAGCTGCTGCGCGACCTGCTCGATGGGCATCGGGTGCTCCGGCACCAGGATGACTTCGGCACCGCCAGCGACCCCGGCCCGGAGGGCAATTTCACCGCAATCGCGTCCCATAACCTCCACCAGCACGATCCGCTTGTGGCTTCGCGCGGTGTCGCGCAGACGGCGGATGGCATCCAGGACCGTGTTGAGCGCGGTATCGAACCCGATGGAATAGGACCCGGGGACATCGTTATCAATAGAGACCGGAATCCCCACCACTCTGATTCCGGCGTTGTGGAGCGCCTGGGCACCCCGCAGGGACCCCTCGCCCCCCTGCACGATGATGGCATCCAGATCGTGCATCCGCGCCATCTCGACCGCCCGGGCGAAACCTTCGGGGGTCATGAACTCCTTGCTCCGACCCGCCCCCAGGATTGAACCGCCGCTGGAGATGATGTTGCCGACATCCCGGGAGCCCATTGTCGTGAATCGTCCATCGATGAGTCCCTGGTAGCCATACTCGATGCCCAGGACCCGCCAGCTCAGGGACATCGCGGCCCGGACAATGGCGCGGGTACAGGCATTCATGCCGGGGGCATCACCGCCGGAGGTCATGATGCCGATGGTGCGAATGTGTGGCATAGCCGGGGAGTATAGGGGGCCGATGCCCCGTACGCCGGGGCTGCGCGGTCGTCCCGTGCTATAACGACCTGTCAGCGTCGCCCATGGAAGCCTTCATCAAGTACCTCGTCAACGGGATCACCCTGGGGGGCATGTATGCCCTCATCGCGTTGGGCTACACGATGGTCTACGGGATCATCAAGCTCATCAACTTTGCCCACGGCGACATTCTCATGGTCGGGGCGTTTCTCGGCTTCTTTTTCCTCTCTACGCTCGCATTTACGGGCTGGACGCCCCTGGTGCTCCTCCTGCCGACGACTCTCCTCATTGGCTGGTGGGCCAGCTCCGCCAAAGTCTTCACCGGCCACCCCCACACCTTCGGCACGATCGGGCTGCTGCTTGTCGCGCTGATTGTCGGACTTGCCATCCCACCGGCAGGCAACGCGCAGACCACCTTGCGGAATGCCAGCCAGCAGCCGGTCGCCCGGGTGCTCCTGCCGGCCCGGGACCTGCCAATGGAGGGGCTGCAACTCGGCATCGCCTTCGGCCCATCGGGCACCTCCCGCACTATTCATGTCAAGCAAAAGGGGCTGCTGCTGGGACAGATCACCTGGGAGCCAGCGACCATGGCAGAGGCGTCGTTCCCCCTCCCCAGCGGCGGCACGCTGATGATTACGCGCCTATCCGACGACCTGCCGGATGTGACCGAAGCCTTTCTCTTCCCCACCGGACGCGCTCTTGCGTTGTACCTCCCCTGGGCGATGCTGCTGGTGCTCCCCCTGGCGATGGCGAGTGGCCTGAAGCGCTTGCCTCTTGTCGCGACCACCTTTATTGGGGGCGGTCTGTTGGGATGGGCGGTGACCCTCCACCTCCCCTTCGCGCTCCTGGCGGCGATGTCCTACAGCGCGCTGCTGGGCGTCAGCATCGAGCGCTTCGCCTACAAGCCCCTGCGGGCTGCACCCCGTATCGCGGCACTCATCACGGCCATCGGGGTCTCCCTGTTTCTCGAGAACGCGGGGATCATCATCTGGGGGGACCGGGACAAGTCCTACAGCGACATGAATCCGACAGTCGGCTTCCTCATTAGTCCGACACAGGCACCGCTGACCCTGGGTCCGGTCACTATTGGGGTGAAGGAGCTGCTGATCCTCCTTGCAACTTTCGCCCTGATGGCTGCGCTGCAGTACTTAGTGATGCGCACGCGCATCGGCAAGGCGATGCGGGCGGTGAGCATGGACCGGGATGCGGCTCGCCTCATGGGTATCAACGTGGATGGCACTATCAGCGCGACCTTCGCCATCGGCTCGGCTCTTGCTGCTGCTGCGGGGGTCTTCTGGGGCCTCTACTACAACACCCTCAATCCTGACATGGGGATCTGGCCGGGGGTCAAAGCCTTCGTAGCGGCAGTTCTCGGCGGGATTGGCTCCATTCCCGGCGCGATGGCCGGAGGCCTCGTGATGGGGATCGCCGAAAATCTGGTCGTGGGCTACCTCGCGTCCAGCTATCGCGATGCCATCGCGTTCACGATTCTCATTGTCATTTTGCTCATCCGCCCCACCGGACTCTTTGGCTCCAAAGCGGGGGAAAAGGTATGAGCGCGACTCCCCTGAAGCCCCCCGCAAAGTCATCGCCGGTGCAGTTGCCGGGGGGATTGGTCCTCCCGCCGCTGCCGGACTCTGAAGAAACCACCGGGCTGCTGGCTTCATCTCCTTCGGTGGCGTCAGTCGCCCCCCGATCCGGGCTGCCGGTGGGCTGGGTCCTGCTCCTGAGTCTGCTGGCGGGTGGTACCGCAGGTGGTGGTGTGGTCTGGTGGTCCAGCCAACAGTCCTCGCCGGTCCTGGAGAACGCCGAAGCCCGACTGACCCTGCTGGAAGGAACCCAGCGCGACCTGGAAGCACAGCTCCGCTCCTTGCGGGGACAGCAACTCGAACTGGAGCGGCAATTGCAGGAAACCCGGCAGGTCGTGGCGACTATCACGCTGGAAGCCTCCAAAGAACTGAAGTCAGCGCAACAGTCCGCCACAAAAGCCGAACGCGAGCTGCAGCAACTCAAGCTGGAGACCGCTCTGAATCGACTCAACCAGGAGTTCGCGGCGGAAGGGGTCCCCATCGGTGTCACCGGCGGGTCACTGGCCGGCAGGCAGGTGAGTCTCACCATTGCGTACTGGGGCTTCCGGGTCACGGAGCGGGAAGCCCTCACCTACCTCCAGCGCTTTGCTCTCCCGTTGCGCACTGCATTCCCGGACTCCCGGTTTCCGGCGGACTTCACGCTGACCTTCCGGGGGGCGCAGAACGGACGCGAGTCGGTCTATCGCCAGGGACTCTGGAATCGCCAGGAGTCGCCTGCGACGGGAGGGACCGAGCAATGGAACTGAGTCCCTATATCGAAGGCCTGATGATCCTCATGGGGATCAACATCATCGCGGCGGTCAGCTACAACCTGATCAACGGGTCGACCGGTCAGTTCTCCCTCGGACATGCCGGCTTCATGGCGGTCGGCGGGTTCACGGCGGCGATTCTCACCCGCGACCACCAGTGGGGCCTGGTCCCGGCATTCCTGGTGGGGGGGATCTCGGCGGGCTTCATCGGGCTGCTGGTCGGCTGGCCGACGCTCCGCCTGAAGGGGGACTACCTCGCGATTGCGACCCTCGGGGTCGGCGAAATCATCCGGGTTGTCATTACCAATCTGAAGATCACTGGCGCGGCGCAGGGACTCGCTGGTCTCCCTTCCCTGAGGAAGCTGACCGGAGTCACGGCGATTCAGGAGCAGCATGGCGGGACCCTCCCCGTCTGGGCGCAATTGCTGCCGCTCGTGACGCTGTCGCTCTTCGTCATCGTGACCGTGGTCGTGATCTGGAATCTGCTCCACTCCGCGCGCGGACGCGCCATTGTGTCGGTTCGGGAAGATGAAATCGCCGCGGAAGCCATGGGAGTCAACACCACCTATCACAAGGTGCTGGCGTTTGTCATCGGCAGTTTCTTCGCCGGACTCGCCGGGGCCTGGCAGGTGCACAACACCGGAGTCGCTGCCGCAGAGGAGTTCAATCTCTTCCGGACAGTCGAGCTGCTCATCTTCATTGTCTTCGGCGGGCTGGGCTCGACCTCCGGCGCCATCATCGCCGCCGCTGGCCTCACCTGGCTCTCAGAGCAGCTGAAGGACTGGACCAATTCCGAGATGGTGAAATCGGCCGCCGTCTGGGTCGCAGCGCAATGGGAGCTGGTCCGGCTGGGGGCGTATCGCACCCTGGGGGTCTGGAACGTCAACAATCTGCCGGCGGGGTCCAACGGACTCCCGGTGGATCCCTATCTGCTGATCCCGGGTCCCCTCTGGAAGGCGATCTTCAGCCTCCTGCTGATTGTCATCATGCTCGTGCGTCCGAAGGGGCTCCTGGGGACCTGGGAGTTGCCCTACCTCTTTTGGCGACCCTATCCCGCGCCGCCGGATGCGGGCGGCTGGCAGAATCTCGAAGAGCCCGCCCTCCATTCCACGCAGGACCCACCCATCACCGTCGACCTGCATCCGAGTAATGAAGAGTCCACCGACGCCCAGCGTCGGCACGAAACGGGAGAACACCGCTGATGAGTACGACCCTCAGCGGAACCCCACTCCTGGAGACCCAGCATCTCGGGATTCGCTTCGGCGGGCTCCAGGCGCTAAAGGACTTCACCATCTCGTTGCCGACCGGGTCGCTTTGCGCGCTTATTGGTCCCAACGGTGCCGGGAAAACCACGGCGTTCAATCTCATCACTGGCGTCTATCAGCCCACTGAGGGCTCGATTCGCTTTGCCGGCGAGAGCATCGCTGGTCTGCCGCAGTATCGCCGGACCGCCCGGGGCATTTGCCGGACCTTCCAGAACATCCGGCTCTTCCGGGACCTGACAGTTTTGGACAATGTCCGGATCGCCTGCACCCTCGCGGCTGGCTACAGCGCCTGGGAGGGCGTGTTCCGTACGCCGCGATTTCGTCGTGCCGAAGGTCGCATCGCCGCCCGGAGCCATGAGTTGCTGCGTCTCTTCGATCTCGATGGTGCAGCGCAACTCACAGCTTCATCGTTGCCCTATGGGGAGCAGCGACGCCTCGAAATCGCCCGGGCACTGGCGACCCAACCCCGACTGCTGCTGCTGGATGAGCCCGCCGCCGGCATGAATCCGCAGGAAAGCGCGGAGCTCCTGGCTCTCATCCGACGGGTTCGCGATGAGTTCGGCTGTACCATCCTCCTGATCGAACATGACATGAAAGTGGTGGGCGGGCTCTCGGAACATGTCTGGGTCCTCGATCATGGAGAGCTCATCTGCTCTGGTCCGTATGCGGAAGTCTGTCGTCATCCGCAGGTGATCGCGGCCTACCTGGGATCCGACCTGCACGCCGCCTGAGCCCGCCATCCCGGCGATATACTCAGGCTCGCATGGAGCCCCCCTCGCCCGAGATCAATCCCGACGACTACGCCCAGTTTGTCGAACATCTGCGGGCGTACTTCGAGGCGGTGCGCGCCTCCGGGGAAGATGGGGGGACCGCTGATGATGAGAATCCCGGGCTTCCGGATGCGATGGAAGCCGACCTCTTCCACCTCTTCGCCACCGGGGTCGATCGTCCCCTGGATGCGACTTTCACCGCGTCACTCATGGATGCCCTGCAGGCCCTGACTCCTGGTGAGTCTCCCCCTGGGGCGATCCCCGGCTGGGCTGAGTTTGTGGCGCGACTCTTCCGCTATGAACAGGACTTTTTGCTGGAGCTGGAAGATGTCGCCCTGCCGGAGTCGAGCAAGACTCCGCTGCGACGGCAGATGATCGGTTTCTTTCGGAGTCTGGCGCGACAGCTGGCACAGCAGGGCGGGTCCGACCTGCCGGTCCAGGGCATAGCGCTCCTTCCCGCTCCCCAGGACGCCCTCCTTGGGGCCATCAGTGACCCCTGCTGCATCGCAGACAGCGAAGGACGGATCCGCTACCTTAATCCGGCACTCCGACTCCTCTGTCCCCCCGGAGTCGAGCCCCTCGGGACCCAGGCGGATCTCTGGTGTCGCTGGGATCCCCGAAGCGGTCCGGGCGATCCCATCCGCCCCGGGCTCCTGACACTCCTCCCGGAGCACCCGCTCCCGGTGCTGGTCCATCGGCTCCCCCTGGAGTCTGCGCAGACCCTCTGGCTCTTTCAGCGCACTGATCAGCGTGGCACTGCTCCAGCGCAGGCGTCAGCTGCCACGTCGCCACCACCACTGCAGCCGCTGCAAGAGGAGAATCAGCGCTTGCGGGCGATCTATCGCGCCTGGCTGGCGCTGGGGATGGCGCAGACCGAAGACGACCTGTTGCCCACTTTCTTGCGTCGTCTCAACGATGTGGTCCCCTGGGGAGTCGCCCATGTCCTGTTGCTCGATCCGCAGATCGCGACCCTCTGGACCAGTCTGGCTGCGAGCGAGTTGCCGCACTGGCCCGGCCTGGAGAGTCGGCTGCTGGAACAGCACGAACTTTTCGCCCATCAGCCCGGACCGGGTGCGCCAGTTCGCTGGCGTCCCCTCGGACTCGCAGGGGCCCTCGCCCCTCCCGCTGCCATGCCGCCGGCAGAAACCCTGACCCTCCCCCTGGTGGCGGGCGATCGGGTCTGGGGATTACTGTCGCTCTATCGCTCCGATGCACAGCCCTATTCCTCCACGGAAGTCCAGGCCATTGCGATCCTGACGCATGGGCTCGCCGCCACCTGGCGACAACTCCTCACCAATCGCACCCTGCAGCGGACCCATGAGCATCTGGAGCGGGAGCTGCGCTTTGCGCGCCGCGTCCAGCGCAATTTCCTCCCCCAGCCACAACCTCATCCGGCCATTCAAATCGCCACCCGCTTTGTCCCGGCCTCGCATCTGTCGGGAGACTTCTATCTCTTCGATCAGCCAACCGAGGGACCACACACGATCCTCATCGGCGATGTCGCGGGGCATGGCCTCCCCGCCGCATTGATGATGACGACCATGATCGGCATCTTCACGGAACTCATCCCCCAGTGCCGGGCGCGGATCGATGAAATGCTTCCCCTGGCGAATCTCGCCTGCTGTCAGGTGCTGGAGGAAAACTACTTCGTCACGGCGCAGACCCTGCAGCTGGATGCCCGGACCCGGACCTGGCGTCTGCTGAACGCCGGCCATCCACCTCCCCTGCTCTGGCGCGCCGCGACCGGGACCTGTGAAGTCCTCGATGCGGGGGGCCTGCCGTTGGGGATGTTTCCCGATGCGCGCTATGCCCCCCAGGAGGGGGCGTGGGAACCGGGGGACCGGCTCCTCCTCTGCACCGATGGGTTGCTGGAAGCGCGGGATGGCAGCGGACGTCTCTTCGGTCGTGACCAACTCATAGCGCATCTGGTCGCCGGGAGTCGGCTCCCGATGGCCCTGCTCCTCGACAGCCTGCTGGAAGCGGCCCAGGCACATGCTGGCGGACAAACCCTGAGCGATGATGTCGCGCTGATTGGACTGGAGCTTCAGGCCTGAGTCTGGCCAGTCCGGTGATATGCAACATTGGCGAGCAGGTAGGTCTTCGCCCCAAAGTCAGAGGCCATCGGGTCCGGTAACGCATCGACCACCTGCTGGAGGGGCAAGAGAGTATCGAGGTCCTGGTCGTCCGCCCGTTCCCAGTGGATGATCCGGTCGTGTCGAAAGTGGCGCTGCGCCTGCTTCAGATGGCAGTACCCCACCAGGACATGCGCGGCATGCTGCATCGACATCCCCTCCGGGTCCACCACCCGCAGGGAGTACTCACTGTTAGCGTTGCGATAGATGAGGAACAGCCGGGTCCCCAGTTCGCAGTGCCGGTAGAGCTGCTGCAAGTCATCAGAGAGGGGAGGGGGCTGGTGCCGGGATTCCGGCAATGGTTTGCTCAGACGCTGCCAAAATTGCTCGGCGGACTGGCCGCTCTGCATCAGCTGGCGATAGCCCATCGTGAAAAGTGTGGCCGCCGCGATGGCGTCGTCCAGAGCCCGGTGCGCGCTGTCCTCCGGGAGCGCCAGGGCGGTCCGGAGATTCACCAGCTTGTACGAGCGGAGTCCGGGGAAGGCCCAGCGGGCCAGATGGACGGTGTCAATGCACCGGAGGAACTGGAGCGGTCGCCCCAGCAGGCGCGACCGATACTGCAGGAATCCGAGGTCGAAACTGATGTTGTGTCCGATCACCAGCGGATGGCTCCCCAGAAACTCTTCCAGCGCGCTAAAGGCGACCCCGACCCGTGGCGCATCGATCACCATCTCATCCGAAATGCCATGAATCGCCCGGACATTGGCGGGAATGGGAGTTCCCGGATTCACCAGCGTCTGAAAACGGTCCAGGACCTCGCCGGTCTCCGGGCGAAAGCGGACCGCTCCAATCTCCACGATTTCCGACAGGTGCGGGTGGAGGCCGGTGGTCTCCAGGTCCAGTGCGATCAGTTCGGGCAGTGCCTCGATCAGCATTCCTGAAGCGCATCCTACCACCCGAGCAGCGACCTGCGGGAGGCTGCGCGGAGCCCCGGCCACCTAACAAGTGCAAACCGCCCCATCGACCAGCGACAGGGCGGCAGTGGTGAGGTGTGGTCCCGTCGCTTTAATTCGGCGGCGGGTTATCGGTGACGCTGCCGCAGTCATGGCAGAGGGTGAGACGTCGGTCTTCCACCACCAGAGTCTTGATATGCAGCGACGCACAACGCGGGCAACCAATCAGCAGCGCGATCTCCTCCAGGTGCAGAAAATCATCCACCACACTTTCGGGGGTAAGGTACTGCTGCGGGTCCGCGAACAGACTATGGATCATGGCCACTCCTTTGCGCGATGCCGCGTACGGGGCGGACCCCCTCCTTGCGGTGTTCGCATTGTGCCACAGCGTCAGAACTTCAACGAGGGGTCTGCGGCTTTCGTTCCACTTTTTTGCCCTCCGGGGTTAACCGGAACCTGGGCAACCACATCAGACACAATCTGCCTGAAGAGGCTGTAGGTGGCATCGTCATACGTCTCGCGATGCACTGCCCGCATCACGCCGGTATGGTCGATGAGAATCAGGTACGGATGCTGGTCGACCTGCAGCGCGTGATGCCACACCGACTTGTCATCCATCACCACCGGCACCATCATCTTGTTGTCGGCGAGGTACTTCTCCATCCGCTCCTTCGAGTGCTCGGAGATGTTCATGACATAGATCGGTTTGCCCTTGAGTTCCTCGTACCACTTCTTCACCGCTTTCATGTGCCGCAGGTTGTCGTCCCGGAACATGTTCTGCACCTGGTCATCGAACGAGAGCAGGACCGCATGCTCTTTGCTCAGCGCAAACTCCATGGAGAAAGAGCGTCCGCTCATAGTGGCACCCTTGAGACGGTTGTCTGTGATCTTGTCCCCGACCGTCACCCAGTTCGCACTCGCCATGTCGTACCGATGCGCCTGCACCAGAAACCACTGGTCGCCGATCTTCTCGAAAATGCAGAGGAGGGAAATCACGGTGGGGAGCTTGCCGAACTGGCCCGTCACCTGCGGATAGATCGCCTTGTAGAAGGAGTCGCCGTTGAACATCCCTTCCCCAAAGCGATAGGTCACCTTGGTCTGCTTCAGGATCTTCGTCAGCTCCGGATACGACCCCAGAAACTGATCCCGGGTCTTGAGAAACCGGGAGTCAATCACGCCCCGTCGGGGATGGATCCATTTCCCCATTTTGGCCGTATCCCCGGCCATGTAGTCGGCGATGAACTGTTTGGCGAAGTCATCCGGCACCTCAATCTGCCCCGGTGCCAGGGTCGGCAACTGCGCTGACGCCGGGACCAGCAGGCAGCCGAGCAGGATCAGAACCAGGGACCAGAGGGTGCCGAAGCGATGCAGAGCCATAAACCGATTATGGCTGCCACATCCGGGACCGGCAAGATAACCACCCCTGTGATTGCCGGATTCCCCTGAAACTGCGCCCTGTGAGGCACATCCCGACGTCCCGGCTCCGATAGTAAGTAGCCACACGCTGTAAAGCGGAGGAGGAAGCGGCATTCTGCATGGCTGATGAACGACGCGCTCAGGTCCTGGCCCGGCTCGCCGCCCGCGAATCCCTCGCAGGCTGGGATCTGCGTGGCATCAATCTGGCCGGTGCGAAGTGCTATACGGTCGCTGCCGATGGTCAGCTCATCAAAGCCGCCGACTTCCGGGGGGCGAACCTCGCCGGAGCGGACCTCTCGGGAGCCGACTGCCTCGATGCCGACTTCACCGGCGCGGTCCTCGCCGGCGCGACCCTCGCGGGCACCTACCTGTTTGGCGCGACTCTCAATGAAGCGGACTGCCGTGGCATCCGGGCCCAGCATCTGCACTGCTACAGCACGACCGCCGAGGGTGCGACCTTCGATGAAGCGGACCTCACCGATGCCCAGCTGACCGCATCGGTGTTCGCCCAGAGTTCCTTTATGGGCGCGCTGATTAACAACGGCAATCTCTCAGGGACTGATTTTCGGGGAGCCGACTTCCGGGGGGTCCAGGCCCGGGGCTGCGACTGCGCCGGCGCGAAGTTCATCGGGGCGAAGCTCGCCGACAGCCGTTGGCCCCACTCCCGCTTCACCGCCTGCGATTTAACCGATGTCCATGCCGCCCGGGTCGACTTCCAGGGGGCGATCTTCGGGACCCCCCGCGACAAGGCTGCCCGCTGTACCGGCGCGGACCTTGCCGATGCCGACCTGCGTCATGCCCACGCCTGTGGTGTCTCCTTCGCTGGTGCGGTCTGCACCGGCACCGCCTGCGATGGCGCGGTCCTGAGCCTGGCTGACTTCTCGGATGCCCTGGTGGACTGCAACACGCGGCTGCGAAACGCCACGCTCCATGAAGCGAACTTTGCCCGGGTTGCGCTGGAGACGCTGTCCCTGCAGGGGGCCCGGCTCTTTAAGACGCAACTCAGCCAGACCCAGCTCGGCGAGCGGCTGGTCGAGGAATGCCTGGGCGACTATGAAGCCGCCCGCCTGATCTATATCAGTCTGGCCGAAAACTTCAAGGAACTCGGCCATCAGCAGGAAGCCGCCTGGGCCCGACGCAAAGCGGAGCAGATGCGTCGACGCGCTGCGGGTCCCGACCCGGCGGCCGCGGTCCTGGGGCCGATGCGGGAATTCTTCGCCCGCAAAGTCGGCGGCTAACCCCGCAGCCGAGCACGGGACCTCCGATTCGTTCGCGGTCGTCCCGAGTCTTTAGAACTGGAACGTCGCCAGGGTCCGCCAGCCTTCTGTACTGTAATGGTAGTCGTCGGTTAACCGCTCAATTTTCGGTCCTTGCGGACCGATCGGATCCGGCACGAAGTTTTCATTCAGGCCGATACCATCGATCCAGCGAGGGCGCCCGTCCGCCAGGATCACCCGCCAACGGATGTCCTGCGTTGAGTCGTTAGCCTCCAACAGCACCCCTCCTGGGCCAGGCCACGCCTGATGGGGGAGCGGCATCCCCTCCCCCCTCGGTACGCAGTCCACCATGGTCCAGAGTTCCTCAATCGTCTCAGGAAAGCGCCCCCGATCGGTCGAGAATTTAAAGAGGAGCTGGGAGTATGTTTCTGCAAGATGTTTTTGTCGAATGCGCAATGGGGTGTCTGGTGGACGTCGCGTCCCGGCGAGGAATTGCCGGGCCTGCTCGTAGCTCCGCACATAGAAGCCGACATTCACCACATCCACCGTGTGCTTGTCTACCGGCATCTGGCGGGAACCATGGATTTCAATCCGGAGTTGTTCCGGTGCAAAGTCGAGCCATACTCCTGGGGACTCCGGGGGCACCGAAGCGCTGGCCGTGTGCAGTGTCAGCGGTTGCCCTTGACTGTTTGCCGGTGCCAGGAGCCAGAGCCCGGCGGCCTCCAGGGCTGCGGCATCCGGAGGCAACCCGCCTGTGAGTTTCAGATAGCTGCGAACACATTTGGTCAGAGAGTGCTGCACGAAACTGGCCTGCAGCCCAGTAATGTGCACCTGGTGATCGGCCATCCAGCCCTGGTAGTACCCGGTGCTGAACTCGTTTGCGCTGAATCGCGCAGTTGCAGGAACGGTAGCCGAGGGCCGTTGCTGGGGAGACGCCGGAGGAAGAAACTGGCGCTGCAGTGCTCCCAGCTGTGACAACCCGGACTGACTGCATCCGGGCGTTACGACTCCACCCAGTAACAGCAGGACCCCGATGATCCAACGCTGACTTTGCATGACGACTGACATCCTCTGCACCTCCGTCCACTTCCCCTCGCGTTTGTACTCTGATCAGACTTCCGTCGGACAGCAGTCCGACTCCGCACAGTTCAGACAGATCTCGGGTGGATACCCGGCTGCGGAGCAAGGCCCGGGAAATCCGGGGGGCACGAAGCAATTCTGGCCTTCCATCGGCGTCGGTGGACACAACTCATGTGATGAGCGCTCAGGGTCATTACTCCAAATCTCGAAATAGCTCAGATTGCCATAACAGAGATTGAATTTATCGCAGCCTACAGACGACCCAGTGATCTCATGGCGACCGCCTGCGGCATCGAAAAGCAGCGCCGGGATTGTTTCGCAGGCCTCTGCCCCTAACCATTCGCCACTCTCTTCTTCCCGATGGAAACAAGCCAGATCTGCCCACGGGCCGACGGTTTTCACCTGGTAATTGCAAACCATGAGCGTATGCGTAACCGGGTCCTCACAAACATAGGTAACAGGCTTGCTGCAATGAACAAATTCTTCCACGTAGTAGACGCAGCAGCCGAAATCCACGGGCTCTTCCGAATGCCCCACTTGGGGAGCTAAAAGCACCACCACCGCCAGGGCCAGCAACCCGGCTTTACGGACTAACGTGAAAGATCTGAAGCGCATGATGCGGCACCTCCTCACGGTCATGTTTACTGTTATCTGATTATAGAGAGAGAGAGAGAGAGAGTCAAGCGTCCTCAATGAAATTGTCACGACACAAACATCCCCCGGTTGCCCGGGGGATGCCTGTTCACACGCT
The DNA here is from genome assembly GCA_022072165.1 of bacterium. Taxonomy (NCBI): domain Bacteria; species bacterium. The sequence goes on from JAJVIF010000002.1 coordinate 315,566, forward strand.
CTCGCTCGCTTACCTCACAGGAGGTCGCTCATGCGACAAAAGAAGCTGTGGGGGTCCGGGCTGGCAGGCCGTGGAACCCTGATGGGTGTCGCGACGAATGCTGGAGGTCCTGCAGAAAGGCGCTAGTGGGCGCTGGCAGCGAGTTCTTCTGCCACAAGCCGGACATCGCCGGCTCCCAGGGTGATCACCAGATCATGCGGCCGCTGCCGGGAGCGGACATAGGCCGGGATATCCGCCAGCAGGGGGATGTACCGGACCGGAGGCTGACCAGGGCAGCTGGTCAGGCTGTTGAGAATCAGGGCGGCATCGACTCCCTCCACCGGCGACTCGCCAGCAGAGTAGATGTCGGTGACGATGACCTCGTCCACCCCGGCGAAGCTCTGCCCGAAGTCCGCATGGAGCTGCTGGACCCGGGAATACCGGTGGGGCTGGAAGATGCCAATGATGCGATCCGGATGATTGGCCCGGGCGGCACTCAGGGTGGCCCGGATCTCGCTCGGATGGTGGGCATAGTCATCCACCACGATCATGTCATCAGAGGCATGCAGGATGTCGAAGCGACGTCGCACGCCCTCGAACGCCGGGAGCGACTCGCGGATCGACTCCAGCGGGACCCCGGCATGGCGCGCCACCGCGATGGCGGCCAGGGCATTGGTGATATTGAAGCGACCAGGGCGGTTCAGCCGGAAGCGGCCGAGGCTGCTTCCCCGATGCAGCAGGGTGAATTCGGTAGCAAAGGAGCCCTCGAAGAGGTCCACCGCCATGTAGTCGGCGGGCTGCTCCAGCCCAAAGGTCACCACCTGACGGGCAAAGAACTGGCTCAGTCGCAGGCAATTGGGGTCATCGACCGCCAGGAAGATCGCGCCATCCTGCGGCACCTTGCTCAGGAACTGCGAGAAAGTCCGGACCAGCGCATCCAGGGAGCCGTAGTGATCCATGTGGTCGGTGTCGATATTCGTGACGACCACCAGCTCCGGATTCAGTTCCACCAGCGATCCATCAGATTCATCGGCTTCCGCGACAAAGTATTCGCCGAGGCCCAGACGGGCATTCCCGTCGAGTTCCCGGACCTCGCCCCCCACAATGGCGGTGGGGTCAATGCCGGCCCGCACCAGGAGGCTGGCGATCATGGCGGTGGTGGTGGTTTTGCCGTGGGTCCCGGCGACCGCGATCCCCCGGCTCGAATTCATCACACAACCGAGCATCCGCGCCCGGGAGACCACCGGGAGGCCCTGCCGACGCGCTTCCATCAGTTCGGGGTTGTCCTGGCGGATGGCCGAGGAGGTCACCACGACATCGGCCCCCCGGAGATACTCCGGATGATGCCCCACATGGCATTGAATCCCCTGGTGCGCCAGACACTCCAGCATCCGGGACGCCTTGCTGTCGGACCCCGACACCACATAGCCCAGCCCGTTCAGAAGCTGGGCGATGCCCGACATCCCAATACCGCCAATACCCACGAAATGGACGTGGCGGGCGGCGGATGGCGATGCGAGGTAGTTGTGGTGCATGGTTGGTCCGGTCCTTGGGCCGTCCACGGAACAGGGAGTATGCCAAAAGGGACCCGCGCTGTGCCAGCGGCATCCCCCGGCAACCAATCGGCGCTAAACCGATACAGGCGTCCCGGCGCGGCTTAATTGGCCTATATTGGCCAGCAAGCGCGATGGGAGCGATGTAAACGCCCGTTACCGGGTCTGACACCATCCGCCGCCACTCTAATATCGTGTCTTCTCCGTGTCCCCAGCACCACACACCACTCCCAACAAGCCAGACCACCGCGCATCCCGGATCCGCTAGCCCCCCTCGAAATAGATGTCCCGCCCGGCCCCCGCCACCACCTCTCCGAAGGTGGTGTATCGCTTCTGGAAACGCATCTCGATGTCCCGGGTCTGGCCGTTGCGATGCTTCGCCACCACCAGACTGATCTCGGCCTCCGCCCGCATGTCATCCAGATTGGCCCGGGGCGGGGCATACCCCGCGCCGGGGGCCGCCGGTCCAGCCGGGGCCTGGTCTTTGCGCCAGAGGAACATCACGATGTCGGCATCCTGCTCGATAGATCCGGACTCCCGGAGGTCGCTGAGCTGCGGACGTTTGTCCGGGCGATTCTCGATGGCCCGGGACAACTGCGACAGCGCCACGACCGGCACATTGATTTCCCGTGCGATCCCCTTGAGGGTCCGGCTGATTTCTGAAATCTCCTGCGCCCGGTTATCCGATCGCTTCAGGCTCGGCCCCTGCATGAGCTGGAGGTAGTCCACGATCACCAGGTCCAGGGGCTGATCGCCCTGGCGCTGCAACATACGGAGTTGCGCCCGCAGTTCGAGTGGTGTGAGCGCTGGCGTATCGAAGATGGTGATGTCGCACCGCTGCAGCCGGTTCGTGGCGTTCAGCAGTTCCCGGACACCCACGGTCCCCCGCTTCAGTTCCATGGAGTCGACCATCCCCGCAATCGACACCAGGCGATACGCCAGCTGCTTCGCGCTCATTTCCAGCGAGAAGATCGCCACCCGGGAACCATTGTGCGCGGCGTTGAACGCCATGTTCAGTGCCATGGCGGTCTTCCCGACACTGGGACGCGCCGCCAGAATGATCAGGTCGCTCCGCTGAAGCCCCAGAGTGAGGTGGTCGAGGTTGGTGAAGCCCGTCCGGGTCCCGGTGAAGGGATCGGTTTGATTCTGACGATCCTGCAGCTCCCGGATGATGGGGGCCAGCAGGTCCCGGACATTCACCGATGAGGAGTCATGCCGCACCTGAACAATCGCGTTGAACTGACGAGTGGCATCGTCGAGGAGGTCCGTGAGCGAGGACTGGTCATCCGACGCCCGCTCCATGAGCTGTCGTCCGAACGACCGCAACTGCCGCAGGACCGCCTTGTCTTTGATGATCTCGCCGTAGGTCTGCACATGTCCCGGGTCCGCCACCCGGTCGAAGAGACTCGCGAGGCGGGGATAGCCCCCGACCCCTTCCAGCTGATGATGCGACGTGAGCCAGTCCGCCAGGGTCACCAGGTCGATGGGGCGACCCTGGTCGTGCATGGTCTTGAGGGCGGCATAGAGCCGGGCATTGGCCTCGCTAAAAAAGTGCTGCTCATGCAGCGACACCGGCGGCGAAATCACTTCATTCAGGCAACTCGGCTGCAACAGAATCGCGCTCAGCAACGCCTCCTCGGCATCGAGGTTGCTGGGCAGGGCGGACTCGGGACGTACGACACGAACTGACACGCGGGACCATCCTTGGATGCGAGGACCAGCACGTTGGGCTGGTCCGGTACTGCGCCGGCCGGACTCTGGTGAGCAGAGCCCGATGGGGGGAGGAGCGTACGCCCCTTTTCGGTCGCTGTACCCCCCGGGGGAAGCAATACGGAGGAGATGTGACGGGGCTGGGGAGAACTCCTGCTTGACCGACTCGGGGTCTTGCGTACTCCCGCCTACCATGCGGATGCTTCGGGTGCGGATGATCGGTGCCACACGGAAGTTTCCGAAAAGAGTCTCCCGCGGATACCTCCAAACTGGTGGCCACATACAGGCCGGGACCAGACGTCAAGCACCGAATTCTGGACACCCGGCGTTAGCCCCCCAGATAGGCGCGACGCACTTCATCATTACCGAGCAGACTCGCACCAGTCCCTTCGAGCACGATGCGGCCGGTCTCCAGGACATAGCCCCGGTGAGCAACCTGCAACGCCAGGTGCGCGTTCTGCTCCACCAGGAGGATCGGGGTCCCCTCGGCGTTGATCTCTTCGATGGTCCGGAAGATCTGTTGTACCAGGGCCGGGGCCAGCCCCAGGGACGGCTCATCCAGCATCAGCAGTCGCGGACGACTCATCAGGGCCCGGGCGATCGCCAGCATCTGCTGCTCGCCGCCGGAGAGGGTGCCGGCCTTCTGCCGCGACCGCTCCTTCAGGATCGGGAAAAGGGTCATCCCCCGCTCCAGATCCGTTGCGATCCCCTCGGTGTCCCGTCGCAGATACGCCCCAAGCTCCAGATTCTCCAGAACACTCATGTCCGGAAAAATGCGTCGCCCCTCCGGACAATGCGCCAGTCCACGGGCCACGATCTGATGTGCCGGGAGCTGCGTGATGGACTCACCAAAAAACGAAACCTCTCCCTGCTGGACTTTCAGCAACCCGGAGATCGTGCGCAGAGTGGTGCTCTTCCCGGCCCCGTTCGCCCCAATGAGCGTCACGATCTCCCCGGCATCCACACGCAGGGAGATCCCTTTGAGCGCATGAATCGCACCGTAGTAGGTGTGGACCGCTGTCAGCTGCAGGACCGGGGATGCGGAGGCCTCCATCGCGGGGCGAGTATAGGACGCGACGGGCCACTACGGGTCGGTACAATCGCCCTATGTCGCGTCTGTGGTGCCCCCTGATCGCCGGGCTCCTGCTGCTGCTCCCCATACCTGCCATCGCGGTCGGCAGCGGGTCCCCGCACTTTGTGCCACCCGTGACCTTCCACGCCGGAGCGCACCTGGATCCCGGTCTCGCCAATCCTGGCCACTTGCGACATCCCCAGAGCACGGCCCTGCTGCGGGGCTGGCCTGCGACGTTTGACATCGAGGCACTCACCTTCGGTGCCCCGGAAGGGGCCAGCCGTCGCATCCTGCTCATCGGGGGGATTCACGGCGATGAGGCCGTGAGCTTTCTGTTCGCGGAGCTGTTGCGACGGCAGCTGGAGGCCGAAGAGCGGGCGGGAGCGGTCGATGGACTGCTCTCCACACTTCGCGCCGCCGATACTCAACTGGTCATCATCCCCTGCCTGAATCCCTACGGCACCCTGGCCGGCCTCCGCCCAAATTTTCGCCGGGAGCTGCCGGCAGAAGCGCAACTGAGTGAACTGGGCGACGACTGGCTGACTCGTCCCCCGTGGTGGGATCGCCGTCGGGGCGTGGACCTCAATCGCAACTTTCCCGTCAATCTCTCCTGCAGCGACCCCGCCCTGCAGCGCGTCGATGGCGAGGGGACCCATCAGTGGGATGCTCTCGGGGGCTGCCATCAGCAGGAGTACTACTACGGTGGCCTGCTGGACTGGACCGACTGCGCCCCGGAGCCCGCCAATCAGTTTTTGCTGCGGGTGATACGCCAGCTTCGCCCGGATGTCGTCATTGCGCTCCATCAGGAGGCCCGGGTGATGTATGTCGATGTCGCAGAGTCGCTGATCACAGCAGCTCCGCGCTGGGCTCCGTTTATCGATGCGATGCACGAGGCGTTTAACGCCTCACTCCTGCCCCGGCAGCGGGGAGCCGGGAGTGGTCCGGTGACCTTCGGCCGGCGGGTGAACGGGAGTGTTATCGCCCCGGAAGCGCTTGTGAATGATTTCTCACCGGGGGGCTATGGGGCCGCGCTGTCGCTCTACAGTGGAGTGGTCCTCACGCTGGAACTGACCCACGATCAGTCCGATGCTGAGACGGATGCCTGCTGGTTCCCGGAAGGGATGCTCCTCACCTACACTGATGATCTCTCCATCCGGCAGCTACGGGAAGTCGACCGGCTCGATACCCTGCTGAGTCGCTTTCGGGGTCCGCTGTTGCAATGGATCCTGACCCTTGACCCGGAGTGTCCGGATCATTTTGAACTCCCATCAGACCATGTCGTCACTGGGGCTCGGCTCCTGGTCCCCCGGACGATGCTGGATCAACTGGCGCCGTGAAACGGCGTGAACGTACGGCCTGCTAGCCGCCAGTGGAGCGAATCCACGATGCCACCTGCTCCCCTCCCTGCCAGTCTTCTTCCGCTTTGAGTCCATGCCCCTCGGGCTTGTTCATGACCGCCTGGTGATAGGCCCAGATCAGTTCTTCATCTGAACGTTCATTCAGGAGGAGGGGCCGGAAATCGACCCCGATGGGACTGAAGAGGCAGGGACGCAGGATTCCGGTGGCGGTAAAGCGGAGCCGACTGCAGCTGCCGCAGAAGTTCGCTGACAGGCTCGCGATGAACCCCACTTTGCCGGGGGAATCGACATGCTGCCAGACCGTGGCGACTCCGCCATCAGCCGGCAGTGGCCGGAGGGCATAGCGCTCCTGCAGGGCCTCGTTCAGCCCGGTCAGGGGCCTGAAGGCTTCCTGCCGCCACCCGGTGCCGCACAGGGGCATGAACTCGATGAAGCGCAGTTCCAGATCCCGCTGGCGTCCAAACTCCACCAATCGCTCCGCTTCCTCCAGGGTCAGATCATTGAGGGCCACCGTATTGAGCTTCACCTCGAGCCCGGCATCCAGGGCCGCCTCGATGCCATCCAGGACCGGCGCGAGTTGCCCCCCCCGGGTAATGACCGCGAAGCGATGGGGGTCAAGGCTGTCGATGCTGATGTTGATGGTCCGCAGACCCGCCTGGGCTAACGGACGGGCCAGGTCGGCCAGCAGGACCCCATTTGTGGTGAGTCCAACGCTCGTGATCCCTGGCAGCTGACTGAGTCGCCGGATGAAGGTCGTGAGCCCGGGGCGAATCGTCGGCTCGCCACCGGTGACCCGGATTTTGGTGATCCCAAGTCGCGCCCCGATTTCTGCGAGCCGCTCCAGATGCGCGAAGGTCAGGAAGTCCTCCCGCTGCGCCAGTGGTACGCCTTCCTCGGGGACACAGTAGGTGCAGGAGAGATTGCAGCGATCAGTCACCGACAGCCGCAAGTAGGACTTGGGGCGGCCGAAGCGATCCACGAGGCGGGTCGGCAATCGGTCATCAGCGGGTTGCGCCAGATCGGGGGTGGTGCGGCTCACATGCTTATGGGGCGAAAAGGCCTCTGCCAGGGGTGGCCACTGGTCCTGGAGGGTGTCGATGCTCATCGGTCTGGCGTTCCCCCTTGCGCTCGCTGCGCTGTATCGTACCCGGCCCTGCGGGCAAAAAATGTGAGGTATGCTAATTAATTGAAGGCCGGTACACTCCCCCCATGGCCCTGGTGCAGCCCGACATCTATGCCGCAGTCGTTCGGCTGCTGGATGGCGCTCAGCGGGGAGCCTTGTGTGTCGTGGTGCGGGCCACCGGGTCGGTGCCGGGCAAGCTCGGCGCGAAGATGCTCCTGTACGCTGATGGGTCGCAACTCGGGACCATCGGCGGCGCCGGGCTGGAAGAGCAGGTCAAAGCTCGTGCCCGGGAGGCCATGGCTACCGGACAGAGCGGCTGCTTCCGATTCGACCTGAGCAAATGGAAGCCCGGGGGCCTCAACAGCCTCTGCGGCGGGACCGTGGAGGTCTACGTGGAAGCCCTCATCCCCCTCCCTCATCTGCTTCTCTGCGGTGGCGGCCATGTCGCACAAGCCCTGGCGCGCCAGTGCGACCTGCTGGGCTATCGCTACGCCGTCCTGGATGACCGTCAGGACTTCCTGGACTCCGCCATCTTCCCAGCGGCGACCGGGCGGTATCTCTCGACTCCGGCCCAGCTCCTCCCGCCAGAACTGGATCTGGCGGCCTACTCGCATATCTATCTGCTGGGGTATAGCTGGGAGCTCGATGCCCGGTGGCTGGCGGCAATCCTGCCGCAGACGGCGCACTATGTCGGTGCCATCGGCAGCAAAACCAAGGCGACTTCGTTGCGCCGGGAACTGGCGGAACAGGGGCTGGAAGCCGGGACCATCGACCGGCTAGTCTGTCCCATCGGACTCGCCATTGGCGCTGAGAGTCCCGCAGAAATCGCCGTCGCGGTGGTAGCCGACCTGATTCAGCAGACCAAGCCTGCGGCGGCGGCGGGTTCGACCACCAGCCCTCCGGCATAATCATCCCGTGTCCCGTGCCACTGACCGGCTCTGGAATGCTGCCGGTTCCGAACCGGACCCACCGGTGGAACCGACTCCCGGTCCTCCTGAATTGCAACATTTGATGCGCCGCCTGCACGATCAGGAGCCCGACGACTCCGGGGAACCATCCCCGGCCCCGCCGACACCGGAGCGGGATCCGCGTCTGCTGTACACCACGACCTTTCTGCAACTGATCCTCATTCCCGCTATTCTCTTTGGGCCGATGCTCTCGTATCCGAGCAATGCCCTGGCGATGGGCTCTTCCGGGGGACTGGCGCTAATTCTGGCGTATCTGGAACTCCAGAATCGGCAGAAGTGGTTTGCCCTGATTTCGTTGGTGGTGGGGCTGATGCTGTTGGCCAACGCGCTGGCGATCCTGAGTCAGGGGGCATCAGGCTGACACAATTTTGATGTGAGTCACTTGACGGGCGGAGCGAAATGGGTAGGATGCTCCTGCAATTGCAACGCAGTTGCAGTTACACATCAGCATCCCGCCAAGGATCACCACATGTCCCGCACCGCCCCCCTCGCTCTCCTGGCACTCGCCGCACTCCTCCTGGCCCCGGCGCAGCCGGCCGTTGCCGACTCCCCCTCGCTGGTCCTCTACTCCGGACGCTCCAAGAGCCTCGTGGATCCGCTGATCCAGGCGTTCACCAAAGAAACTGGCATTCGGGTCCAGGTCAACTATGGCGGCAGCACTGAGCTCGCCCTGACCCTCCTCACCGAAGGGAAGCAGAGCCCCTGCGATGTCTTCTGGTCGCAGGAAGCTGGAGCCCTCGGACAGCTTTCAGCGAATGGCAGTCTCAGGGGCCTTCCCCAGGGCATCCTGGGTCAGGTGCCGTCGCGGTATCGCAGCGAAAAGGGGCACTGGATCGCCACCAGCGGACGTGCCCGGGTGCTCGATTACTCCACGGAGCGCGTCAAGCCCGAAGAGCTCCCCGCAAGCGTGATGGATCTGACCCAGCCGCAATTCGCGGGTCGAGTCGGCTGGGCACCAACCAACGCTTCCTTCCAGGCGTTTGTCACTGCTATGCGTGGGGAATACGGTGAAGAGCAGACCCGGACCTGGCTGAAGCAGATGGATGCCAACGGGGCGAAGCGTTTTGCCAACAACTCCGCCATTGTCGAAGCGATTGCGGCGGGACAGGTCGATTTCGGCCTCACCAATCACTACTACCTCCTGCGCTACAAGAAGGCAAACGCCAACTACCCCGTGACTGCCGGTCGCTTCCAGCCCGGAGACCTGGGGAATCTGGTGAATGTCGCTGGCGTGGGCATCATGAGCACCTCAAAGAACCAGGCAGCCGCTGAGACGTTCATCAAGTACCTGCTGACCCCGATGGCCCAGCAGTATGTGACCTCAGACATCTTCGAGTATCCCGTCACGGCCACGGCGATTCCCCCCAGTGCCCTGCTGCCAACCGAAGAGCTCCTGCAGCTGGCACCGGCAGTCGACCTCGACAGCATGGCGGACCTGGATGGCACGCTGGCACTGCTTCAGGAGGCGGGGCTGCTATAGCCACCAGCGCGATTCCGGTCACGATGCAGCAATCCCGCAGGGCCGGCACCACAGCGCCGGTCCTGCTGCTGTCTGGCGCGATCCTGCTGATCCTCCTGCTGGTGCTGCCGCTTTGCTTTTTGTTCGTGCAGGCAGTGCAGGCGGACCCGCAGCAACTCCGTGACTGGGTGCTCCGCCCGCGAACCCTGCGGCTGCTCGGCAATACGCTGTTACTCAGCGCTGGTGTCGGAGTTCTCACCACGCTGATGGCCGCGCCGCTAGCCTGGCTGACAACTCACGCGGACCTGCCGGGACGTCGCTGGTGGACTCTCGCCGGAGTTTTGCCCCTCGCGATCCCTGGGTACCTGATGGCGTACACCCTGTTGGGACTGGGAGGCTACACGGGTCTGATCGCCGAATTGACACCCTTTGATCAGGTCCAGCGTCTGGCGGGCTACCCCGGAGCGCTTCTGGCGCTTTCCCTCGCGAATTTTCCCTATCTCTATCTGCCACTCCGCACCGGTCTGCTGCGGCTGGACCCCGCACTGGAAGAGACCGCCCGTTCCCTGGGGGCAACTCCTGCAGAAGTATTTGGGCGCATTACGCTTCCGCAGCTGGTCCCCGCCTATGCGGGAGGACTTTTACTGGTGCTGCTGCATGTGATCGGCGACTTCGGGGTCGTGAGTCTGATGCGGTACGAGACCCTCTCGTATTCGCTCTACGCCTCGCTCTTCAGCCGCGGGTATGCCGCAGTAATGGGGTTGCTGCTGGTGGCCCTCGCCTGTCTGTTGCTGCTCGCGGATGCCCGTCTCATTGCGGTCCTGCGGCTGGATCGAACAGGATCCGGCGCGGGGCGACTCCGTCAGCCGGTGCCGCTGGGGCGACTCCGCTTCCCCGCACTCTGCTGGTTGGGGATCATCTCGCTGCTGAGCCTGGGGCTGCCGTTGTTGTCGCTGGCGTTTTGGAGCCTCAAAGCCTCCTGGTGGTCGTTGCTGGTGGATCTGTTCCGCGCATTGGGAGCTTCGTTGTCCGGCAGTCTGCCGGCGGCACTGCTGACACCACTCCTCGCGCTCCTCCTCGCCTGGCTGGCGCGACGCCATCCATCGGGGGCCAGTCGCTGGCTCGAGCGCGGGGCGTTCCTCGGCTATGCCACTCCGCCGCTGGCCTTCGCGCTGGGGTGGGCCATTCTGGCGCTCCGTGTCCCAGCCCTGGGGCTTTATCAGTCGCTCCCTCTGCTGGTACTTGCCTACAGCCTCCACTTTCTGGCTGAGGCGATCGGCCCCTTGCGGACCAGTCTGCAGTTGGCGAGTCCCCGCCTTGAGGAAGCCTCGCGGGCCCTGGGCTGGGGTCCAGTCCCGACCTTTCGCCGTGTGACCCTGCCGCTGCTCAGCGGCGGACTCATCGCCAGCGCTGCGCTGGTCTTTTTATCGTGCATGAAGGAACTCCCGCTCACGATGGTGCTGGCACCGTTGGGACATCACACGCTGGCGTATAACCTGTACGATCGGACCTCCGAGGCGGACTTCGCTGCCGGAGCGCCCTATGCGCTGGCGATACTGCTCTTCGCCGCCGCGTTCGTGGGGCTGCTGCTGCAGCAGGAGCGAGCCTCCACCACAGCTCCCAAGTCCAGCTAGTCCCCGCCAGGAGCGACAGTGCCCCCCCTCCTCGAAGCCAGCAACCTGGTGAAGCGGTTTCCTGGCGCGACCGACGCCGCGGTTGATGATGTCAGCCTGCGGGCGGAGACGGGGGAAATCGGGGTCCTCGTAGGGCCCTCCGGCTGCGGCAAGACCACGACGCTGCGACTGATCGCGGGCTTCGAGCATCCCGATGCCGGCAGTGTGAGATGTGATGGGAAGCTTCTGGATGGAGCCGGAGTCCATCTGCCGCCGGAGCAGCGGGGCATTGGGATCGTCTTTCAGGACTATGCCCTCTTTCCGCATCTGGATGTCCTTGGGAATGTGGCCTTCGGATTACGGCACGGATCCCGTCAGGAACGGGAGCAACGCGCCTTCGATGCGCTGCAGCAGGTGGGACTCGGCGATGTCGCCCGACGTCGCCCCCATGATCTTTCCGGCGGACAGCAACAGCGAGTCGCCCTCGCCCGGGCTCTGGCTCCGGCCCCCCGAGTCCTGCTCATGGATGAGCCCTACTCCAATCTCGACACCGGCCTGCGTCAGCAGCTCCGGAGCCAACTCCGGCAGCTTGTGCAGGAGCGGGGGCTCGCGATTCTGCTTGTCACCCACGATCAGGAAGAAGCCCTGAGTCTCGCCGACTGGCTGGCGGTCATGGACCAGGGACGCATCCTGCAGATGGGGTCACCCCGGGAGGTCTACACCACCGCCGCGTCCCGCTTTGTCGCCCAGTTTCTGGGGGGAACCAATCTGCTGGAGGTCACCGCTGCAGGCACGGCGGCCGAGTCGGTGCTGGGGCCCCTCGCTCTGGCTAACCCCGCCACTGGTCGCTGCTGGGTCTCGGTTCGTCCGGAAGCCCTACGGCTAATGAGTCCGACAGGCTGCGTCGGGGAAGCCGTAGGGCAGGTACTGGACTCCACGTATCTCGGGTCGCATCAGTTGCTGGAAGTCCAGGTAGGTGAAACTCGGATCCTTGTCCGGCAGGAGTCCGCGGAAGTCTGGGCTCCGGGTGCGAGAGTCGCTATCGCTGCCCGGGGGGCCTGCACGGTGCTGCCGGATTAACGATTGGGGCAATTGTTACGCCGTCGTTGACGCCTGTTACATTGCTGCAATCTGTTCGTAATCACCGTTCGGTATCTCTGATGGCGTTGTGGGTCTGTGCCGGTGGCACAGATCAGTGCCTGCCTGTCACAGGAGACCGTGCCCCATGCCCGGACGCCCCCGGCCCGCCTTCACCCTGATCGAACTGCTGGTCGTGATCACCATCATCGGCATCCTCGCTGCCATCGCCCTCCCGAACTATATCCGGGCGAAGGACAAGGCGAAGGAAGTACAAACCAAGAGTGCCATCAAGTCGCTCCAGGTCGCCATCGAGCGCTACCAGGTCGATCAGGAGGAGTACCCCCTGTGGCTGCTGGGGGGCGATGTCGAGGGCTGGCGCTACTGGCATCAGCGCTTCGATGAAGCGACTCCGGTACGAGGTGTGCCCCAGAACGCCTGGGTCGATGATCCGCTGATCGTGGGGGGGTACATCGACTCCTATCCGGTTAATCCCTTTGTCGACAGTGGCTATGCCCTCATCGCTCAGACGGGGCGTCCCACCGGACCGGGCGGCGACTACCAGGCCGGTGATGGGGATCCCCGCTTCGGCTTTCGGGGAACTACCATCGGGAATGGTGTCGAGTACCCGATGGTCTTCAGGAATTGGGACAGCAATCCGGCGCAGGGGATTGAAACCGAGCGGACCGTCCTCACGGTGACCAACAACAATCCGGGGAGCAAGGGCTTCGGGGTCCCGACCGATGATCCCCGGGGGATGCACTACGCCATGGGGGGCCGCAAGGGTCGCAGCGGCGACAAGAGCGAGACCCTCACCACCCACTGGCCGGGGAACTTCTTCTATCGCGGCTTCTCCGACCGGCCCTACCAGAACAAGGGCTGGGAGCGCCTCTATCCGACTACGTTTGCAGGCATGGAAGTGAACCGGTACATGCTTGGCGGCTACGGGGCCTACACCTCCCTGGGCGAAGATGTGATGCGCCTCGCGACCAAAGACGACAACGGCAACCAGATGTACTACCGCTCCCCGCCCCCCTGGAGCCCCTCGGATCGGGCATTGCGCCTCAACTACGATGTTGATCCCTCGGAATGGAAAGGGGGCCTGCCCGAGATGGCGGGCGGGGGGAGCCAGACCGAAGGGCCGATGTTCCCCTACGACCGGGATCCGGGGTTCCCCAATCAGTTCATCTATGGCGCGCCTGATGGCCACGAGGATGGCGTCATCATCGTGCTCACACCTGGCGAGGACGTGAAGGGGTACTAAGCTGGTTCAGCCGGGGTCAGCGGGTCCGCTTCCGAGCGCTCCCCTGTACAATCCTGCTGTTCGCACGTTACGCAAGGAGCCCGGCATGTCCACCACCATTTCCCAGACCAAGCAGGCCGACCAGACCAAGGGCAAGGTCATCATCGATGGCTCCATGTGGCGGCCCCTGAAGCAGATCCCCGATGAGCGCGGACGCCTCATGGAGATCATGCGTCGCGACTGGGAGGGCTTCTTCACGGAGTTCGGCCAGTGCTACCTGACCACAGGCTACCCCGGCGTGGTGAAAGCCTGGCACTACCACCGGCATCAGGATGACCACTTCTGTGTGGTCCACGGCATGATGAAAGTGGTGCTCTATGACGACCGGGAAGGATCGCCCACCCGGGGCGTCATCAATGAGTGGATCATGGGTCCCCTGAATCCGGGGGTCCTCAAGATTCCCCGCCTCGTCTTCCACGGTTTCAAGACCGTCAGCGAGCACGAAGCCCTGCTGATCAACCTGCCGACCAACACCTACAACTACGCTGACCCCGACGAGTACCGGACCCACCCCCACACCGGCGAAGTCCCCTACGACTGGTCGCGCAAAGACGGGTAACCCCGCTCCTGACGCTGACGTTTCGCCCCCTGAAATGGCGGGGGGGCGTGGTATCCTCCGTGGCAGGCGTGCCGGACTCCCGCGTTTGCCGCAGGCTCCTGCCAGAGTCGCATGCGGGATCACATACTGCCTGTCCATCAGTAGTGCAGGGAAGGACCACCACCGATGAGTGACAACCGCTTCACCTGGGTGAACGGACGGATGATGCCCAAGGACCAGGCGGCGATCTCGCCGTTTGATCACGGTTTTCTTTATGGTGATGGCTGCTTCGAGGGGATCCGGATCTACAACCACCGGATTTTCAAATTCGACGAGCACATCGACCGGCTCTATGACTCCGCGAAGGTCATGCTCATCGACATTGACTCCCGCATTTCCCGGGCGGACCTCGAGACCGCGATTTTCGAAAGCATCCACGCGAATGAGATCTACGACCGGGGCTACATCCGCCTGGTCGCGACCCGCGGAGCGGGCGACCTCGGTATCAATCCCCGTAAATGCACCGAACCCCCGACCGTGGTGATCATCGTCGACACCCTGAGCATCTATCCCCAGGAAGACTACGACAAGGGGATTCGGGTCATCATCTGCTCGACCCGCAAACTGAGCCGCAATGGCTACAAGGCCCGGGTGAAGAGCCTCAACTACCTGAACAACATCTACGGCATCATCGAGGCAAACCGGGTCGGCGCCAAAGAAGGGATCATGCTCACCGACGAGGGCTATGTCGCCGAAGCCACGGTGGACAATGTCTTCATCCTTCGCAAAGGGGTGCTGAAGACCCCGCCCTGCGTGGTCGGTGCCCTCGATGGCATCACCCGCCAGACTGTCATCGAACTGGCACGGCAGCACGGCGTGGATGTGCGCGAAGAAATGATGACGCCCTACGATCTTTACACCGCCGATGAGATGTTTCTCACCGGCACCGGGGCCGAACTGATCCCGGTGACGATGGTCGACGATGTCACCATCGGTCACGGCCGTCCAGGAGCCAAAACCCAGGAAATCCTCGGCTGGTTCCGGGAATACGCCAACGCCAACGGTCGGGACATCCCCTCCAAAGAGGCGCTGCAGAACGGCACCATGATGTCCGCGACGGCGCAGCGGACGTAAACGACTGACCCACACCCGCCCCCGGACTCCCGGGAGCATTGACGGAGCACCCGTGCGGGGGCCGCTCCGATGAAGCAGGGCCGGATCGCCCCGCTTCGTGACACGAGCAGGTCCAGGCTGGACAAATACGGACTTGACAACCACGGACCTGCGCCAGGGGTCCGTCCGGAGGTAGCTGCCATGTGGGAAAAGTTCACGCCCGGAGCCCTCGACATCATCCGGACCGCCACCCGCGAAGCCCGCCTTTCCGGCCAGCCCGCCGTCGATACCAGCCATCTTCTCTTTTCCATGATGCGCCAGAAGGGCGATGCGGTCCGGGCCGCCCAGGTGCTGCGGGACTTTGATCTCCGCCCCGAAGAGGTCTACTCAGAGCTCATCGCCGCCCATCTGCAGTCACCGACTGATGGCAAACTGCCACTCGCGCCCGAAGCAGAAAGTGTCCTGCGTAACGCGCTGCAGACCGCCAAAGAAGAACAGTTCCCCCGCATCGGTGGCGACCAGCTTCTGCTGGGACTGCTGCGGACTCCCGAAGCGGTCGCGACCCGCTATCTCTCGACCCGGGGTATCACCCCCGAGACCGCCCAGCTCAAGCTGATCGAACTGGCCCTTCTGGAAGACATCGATTTCCATCTGGGGCAAACCCGGGATCAGTACACCCCGCTGGCGCGTCGCGCCACCCGGTCCCTGCGTCGTAGCATTCTGCAGGGGGTGAAGCAGGCGCTGGAATCAAAAGCCGGTGTCATGCTGCCATCCCATGTCCTCTCTGGGGCCCTGTTAGGGGATAACGAACTCACTGCGCAGTTGCGGACTCTCGATTTCCCCAATGAAATCCTGTATCGCAATCTCACCATCAACCCACCGGAAGATTGCACACCTGCCGCCCCCTCCCCGGCGACGCTTCCCCCAGCGCCAGCACTGATCGCTCTCATCCAGGAGATGGAACAGGAAGCCCAGAGCCTCGGCGATCCACAGTTGTCCACCATCCATCTGCTCCTGGCGATTCTCCACCGATCAAAAGACCCGCTGCACGATGCCATGATGGCGCTGAGTCAGTCTGGGGATGTCAACATGCACAGCATGGGGTATCTCCAGAGCCTGTGCTACGACCGGATCCGGGAACGGATCATTGAGCAGCGGAGTAGTCGCGCCGAATAGCACCCGTGGGGACTTCGGGGGCCAGGAGGCGATCACGGAAGGCGAGCCAGCCTCCCGCCGCCAGTGTCCCCAGGAAGTACAGCGCCAGTCCGAGCACCACCAGATTAGGCTCGGTCGGTTTGCCTGACGCCAGGGCATCCTCGAACGGAATCAATGACTGTTCCTTCTTCGCGACCATGCTGCGCGCCATATCCTCCAGGTCTCGCATCCGCCCCAAGAGCGCGCTGTTGATGCGCCGTTGCCGTAGCAGCGTCAGCAAATCCAGTTCCCACCGGGGATAGTTCCCAAGCGTGGCTTCCAGCGCTGCCGCTGCTTCCGCATAGACTTCACTCCGTGCGTGTGCAGCCACTGATTCAAGCAGATACTTCCCCGCCTCGACCTGGTTGTTCTGCACCAATAAATCGACAATCGCCTGCCGGACCTGTCGGATTTCTTCCGACCGCCCCGCCACCGCCGGATGCGCCTCGGTGTAGCGCAGCAGGTCCCGCTCCTGGGCCATGTACAACGTCGCCAGGTCTTCCCGCAGCCGTGAGAGCGTGGGATCGCGATAGATGAGATCGCTCGCCGCCGGACGATCCAGCGCCGGATCGGCCCCCAGGTCCATCAACGACAACTGTCGGCGCATCTCCAGGGCGGCATCGGCCCGGTCGACCAGGAGCGCGACGTAGGTGTCCGCCGCCTGCGCGAGGGCCTCCTGACGCGCCTGGCGTTCCCGGAGTCCCAGCAGTTCGGTGTACTTCGCCGGCAGGTACTTCGTTGGCGCGATGAGGGATTCCTCGGCCTGATACGCCGCGATGCGCGCATCAAGCTGCGCCAACTCCTGCTCCAGGTCCTGCACCCGACTGGTTAGCCGCCCGAGGGTCACCGTGTCTTTCTCATCCAGCATGGCATCTACCGACTCCCGCAACAGGTCGCGGTAAGCCAGCGCCATACGCTCAGCGACCCTGGGATCGGAAGCCGTGAAGGCGATGGTGAGGAGTTGTGAGTCCTCATCGACATCCACTTTCAGGTCCTCCATGACCCTGGCGGCCAGGAGGTCCGGCGGCTCGGCTGCTACCCCCAGTGCCTCAGCAGCACTGGCGCGTGCGACTGCTTCCAGCTGCGTGGAGCGCGAGTACAAAAACGGACGAAAGTCGTAGGCATCGAAGGCGAGCTGGTCGAGGAGAAAGTAGAACGTGGTTTCCCGCCAGAGGCTCAGCGATGCTCCCTGGCCGCCAGCCAGTTCCTTCGCCAGTTCGTTCCAGTCGTCGCTCCCCGCCTTCGCTTCCCAGGTCGGGAGCTTGCTGGTCTTGAACCCCGCCCAGGGGAGTCGATCTTTTTTGATGAGGAGCGTAGTGGTGGCGGTGTACCGCTTTGGCGCGACGAGAGCAACCATCACCAACGACGCCGCCAGCACCAGCCACCAGCGGAGGAGCGCAGGCCACCAGGAGTGGGTTGTCAGGGCAGTCACCACCCGGAGGATAGCAAGCCGCTACACCTGATCAGACCAGTCGCGCTCACGGGCCTTCCAGGCGGCATCCACCAGTCGCCAGGCCGCCCGGACCCGGGTCCGCAGCCACTGCAGAGGCGGCATCTTGCGGGGATCGATCCCCTCCTCCACTGCGGTCATTCCCAGTCGGAACGCATCCTCCCGACTCAGGCAGCCCCAGGTCCGGCAGACATAAGGCCGTCGCGCATAGATGGAGCAGCGATCGGTCGCCTCATCCAGATATTGACAACTCCCCGACGCCTGCCGGGCGATCACTGGTGAGGGCTGACCATCGATGGCTGCGAGGGTCGCGTCGCCGGCGGCGATGATCGACCGGTCCCAGGCGTAGCGCGGGTCCAGCGGAATCACCGACACCCGGCAACAAAGCGCCCGACAGGCAGCACACTCCGGGACTCGCAGGGTCGGGACGTTGGTCATAGCGGCAGTGTAAGTAGAATGCCGACGTTCTTCATCTCGCTCGCATCGTGCAGGAGCTGCCCATGTCCTCGTCTTCCCGGGATGTCATCACCGCCCTCTATACCGCGTTTGCTGCCCAGGACCTCCCCGGCATTCTGGCGCTGCTCCATCCCGAGGTGGAGTGGGTGTTTCATGTAGCAAATCCGCCTGCTGGACCAGGGGGTGTGCGTCGGGGGCATGTGGGCGCGACCGAGTTCTTCCAGGAAGTTGGCATGGCCGAAGAGATCCACGAGTTTGTCATTGATCTGATGGCCGTCGATGGGGAAGAGGTGGCGGTGCGTGGGCATGAGCGAGTGACTCATCGGGGGACTGGCAAGAGCTGGGGATGCCCCTGGGTCCACTGGTGGACGGTCCGCGATGGCCTGGTGGTGAAGTACGAAGGCTTCATCGACTCGGCGAAAGTCGAAGCGGCATACACCCCCTAGCCACCAGCCCGTACCCTGATGCGCATCAGCTTTTCCCGGAAGGGCTTCGACTCCGCTGCAGGTGGGGTGCCGAGCCCCATGTTGGATGGCCGTCCGGTCTCGTTGCCGATCCCGGCCAACGGGACTCCCAGCGTCACGCGCTATGGTGACCTGCAGGGCGACTACGCGACACTGGTCACCGACCTGACACGCGGCAGACTCACCGGGGCAGACTATTGCCACTGCGATCCGGACCTCATCGCCGGGCTCCTGCCGCGTCAGGCAGACTGGCGCGGCGCGCTGGGAACTGACAAGATCGCCCTGAGCCATCTGCGGAATCAGCAGTTCGGTCCCGGCGACCTCTTTCTCTTCTTCGGGCTTTTTCAGCCAGTCATGCGTAGCAGGGATGGTTATGTCTTCGCTGGTCCCCGGGAGCATCGGTTGTGGGGCTGGCTCCAGGTCGGCGAGGACATCGATCTGGGTCCCGATGGGTCGCACGCAGTCCGGCAGTACCCCTGGCTGGAGACTCATCCCCACACCCGCGCTGGCTGGCAGCATCCCAATGGCATCTTTCTCGCGACTCCACGGCTCACCCTCCCTGGCCTGACTCATCTCCCCGGATGGGGGACCTTCGCCATGGGACTCCCACTTACGGCCCCCGACGCGCAGGTTTCGACCTGGCAGGTCCCCGCCTGGCTGCATCCTGGCCAGGGCGGCACGGGGCTTACGTATCACGACCAGGCAAGCCGCTGGCTGGAGCCCGGACGACTCCGTGTCGCAGGGCGAGGACAGGAGTTTGTGGCCGATGTCGGGGATCGGAGCGATTTCCTCGACTGGCTGCACTGGCTCTTCGCGACCGCGGTTCCTGAGATCCCCTGAAACAACTCACCCCCCGGACCATTGGATCCGGGGGGTGCAGCGAAGCTGATGAAACCGATCGGCGCACCAGGCGCTCGTGTCACATCATGCGGTCGCTGGCGCCTCCAGGGACGGGAGCTTGCCCCGTCGAAACTGCTGGAGGTGCATCCGACCTCGTTCGCGGCGATCCAGCCGAGCGTACCGGCGACCGTGCGAACACGTCGGGGGAGCTTTACGTCGAGGCGACGGCCACATCGCGCTCGGAGCGCTCGAAGCCGAACTCGCCGTTGCGATACGACACCCGGATGACATCCCCGGTCTCGAACTCCCGCCGCAGCAGGTACTCCGAGAGGGGATCCTCGATCCGGCGCTGGACCGTCCGGCGCAGGGGACGAGCGCCCTGCGTCCGGGAGAAGCCTTCGGAGACCAGCTGGTCCTTGGCTTCCGGTGAGAGTTCGAGGGTAATCCCGAACTGGGTGATGGACTCCTCGATCCGTAGCAGGAACTTGTCGAGGATCTTCACGATCTGGTCGTAGCTCAGGGGCTTGAAGATCACGACCTCGTCGAGGCGGTTGAGGAACTCCGGCCGGAAGTTCTTCTTGAGGGCATCGTGCACCTTGGGGGTGTACTGCCGGGCGATTTTCTCCGGGTCAAAGCTTTTATCCCCTTCCAAAGATTCCTTGGAGCGAAAGCCCATGCCATGCTCCAGACCGATCTCACCCGTTCCCAGGTTGGAAGTGAGGATGAGGATGATGTTCTTCAGATCGACCGTGCGGCCCTGGGAGTCGGTGATGATGCCGTCTTCCATGACCTGGAGCAGGATGTTGAAGACCTCGGGGTGGGCCTTCTCGATTTCGTCCATGAGGACGATCGAATAGGGCCGTCGCTTCACCGCCTCGGTGAGCTGTCCCCCTTCGTCGTAGCCGACATATCCCGGAGGCGCACCGACCAGCCGCGACACAGAGAACTTCTCCATGTACTCCGACATGTCGAAGCGAATCAGGGCTGACTCATCGCCGAAGAGAAACTCAGCGAGGGCCTTTGCCAGTTCGGTCTTGCCCACACCGGTGGGTCCTGCGAAGAGGAACGAACCGGTGGGGCGTTTGGGGTCCTTGAGTCCGACCCGGCTGCGACGTAGTGCCCGGGCGATGGCGTTGATGGCTTCGTTCTGCCCGATGAGCCGCTTGTGGAGGTAATCCTCCACCCGCAGCAGTTTCTCGGTCTCTTCTTCAGCGATGGCAGTCACCGGGATACCGGTCCAGGCATGGACCACTTCCGCAATGTCCTCTTCGGTGACCCGCTGGACTTTCAGTTCCGTCGGGGCCGTCCCGGCTCCTTCCAGGTCGCGCTTCATCGCCTCCGAGAGGTCGGGCTCTTCCAGGCCGTTGTCATCTTCGGTCTCGCCGAAGTCTTCCAGCGGCAGGGGGAGATCGTCCTCTTCCTCCGCGAGGGCGGAGCCGCCCCGGGCGAGGCGTCCGCCAGCCTCCAGGTCGGCGGGCGTCAGCTGCTTGAAGGTGAGGCCGACATGGACCTTGGCTGCTGCCTCATCCATGAGGTCGATGGCTTTGTCCGGCAGGGACCGGAGGGTTACGAAGCGATGCGAGAACCGGGCCGCCGACTCCAGCGCTTCATCGGTGATCTCCACCATGTGATGCTGCTCGTAGCGCTTCCGCAGACCCCGCAGAATCTCGATGGTCTGCTCCACGGTGGGCTCGTTGACCATCACCGGCTGGAAGCGTCGCTCCAGCGCGCCGTTCTTCTCAACATGCTTCTTGAACTCGCCGGTGGTGGTGGCACCAATGGCCCGCAGCTTGCCCCGGGCGAGGGCGGGCTTGAGGATATTAGAGGCATCGATGGCCCCTTCGGCCGCGCCGGCACCAATGATGGTGTGGAGTTCATCGATGAAGAGAATGATGATCTGGTCGCTGGTCATGATTTCGCGCATGACCCGCTTGAGGCGATCCTCGAACTCCCCGCGGAACTTGGTCCCGGCCACGAGGCCCGCCAGGTCGAGGGAGATCAGGCGCGCGCCCCGCAGATGCTGGGGCACTTCGCCCTTGGCGATGAGCTGCGCCAGGCCTTCCACAATGGCGGTCTTGCCGACCCCCGGGTCCCCGATCAGGACCGGGTTGTTCTTGGTCCGCTTGCTCAGGATCTGGATGATCCGGTTGATTTCCATCTGGCGGCCGATGACCGGGTCGAGGTTGCCATCCCGGGCTTCCCGGGTGAGGTCGTGGCCGAATTCATCGAGGGTCGGGGTCTTGGTCTTCTGCTTCGACCCCTTGGTCTGCTGACTGATGATGGTCTGGACGGTATTCCGGGCGGACTGATAGGTCACGCCGAAATCCTTCAGATGCCGCGATGCCTTCCCCCCGGTCGTCTTGATCAGGCCCAGCAGGAGATGCTCGGTCCCGATGTGGGAGTGCTTGAGCTGTCGGGCTTCCTTGAACGCCGCCTCCAGGACATCTTTGGAGAGGTCGCTGAAAGTGATGTTCTCGTAGTCAAAGTTCCCCAGCTTGATGTCGTGCTGCACCACCAGGCGCAGCTTCTCGATGGGCACCTCCAGCTGCTGGAGGATCTTCATGGCGAAGGCCTTTTCATCCTTCAGGAGCCCCAGCAGGAGATGCTCGGTATCGACCGCATCGGAGCGGAAGTGCCGTGCCTCCTCCGTGGCGTACTTGATCGCCTTCTTCGAGGACTGGGTGAATTTCTCCCACATGGTTCGGTCGCTTTCCCGGTGCGGCAGGATGTCGGGACCGGACGGCATCCCGAACAGCCTGCTGGCACCTGCCAGAAGTCGCTCCCGCTGGCCTGAAGCGGCTCGAGAGCGTCAGACGGGCCACAGATCCCTGCATCAGGGGGTGTGGCAGGCGGTACAGGGGGGGCTCAGTACCGGCCAGCCTGGACCGTACACCGGGAGTGCCAAGAAATGCCGCACCCCGTCGGGACGGTCGCCCGTACCCTAGTATCCCACCTCCTTAAGGAATGTTGATTAGTTTGTACGGCGACTTTAGGGTGCCAAATGGATACTGTCACCCCGCTATCCCGCTTCCCATGCGGTCAACCTGCTACGCTGCCGGTATGACAGGACGCGATTTGTCGCAGATTGACAGCGCTCTGCGGGCAGCGCTGGAGGCGACCCAGACGATCGCCATTGTGGGCGCTTCGCCACATCCCTGGCGGGCGGCCCACGGCATCATGCGCTACTGCCAAAAGCAGGGGTATCGCTGCTTCCCGGTCAATCCCAACCACGACGGGGTGCTGGGCGAGCCGTGCTACCCACGCCTGTCAGAACTGCCGGAGCCGGTCCAACTGATCAATGTCTTTCGGCAGCTGGACGCCATTCCATCCCTGGTAGACGAGATACTGGCTCTCCCCTGGCGGCCAGTCTGGGTCTGGCTGCAGGAAGGGCTCCGGGACGCGCCCAACATGCAGCGCCTGATGGATGTCGGGATCGATGTCGTGCAGGACCGCTGTCTGTACAAGGAACACTGGCGACTGATCGGCATCGCCCGGGAACTGGAGCGGCAGTGACCGCTTGTCACAACGCCCCGGCCTTCACTACGGGGTATCGGACACCACTTCGACCTCGACCCGAATGCCCCGGGCACGCAGGCCGGCCAGCTGCGACTCCAGCGGCGCGGCTGCCGCACCTGTCACCCGCAGCTTCAGGACTTCCAGGGAGACCGCCGCTTCCAGGCCGGTGAGGTCCCGGATTTGCGTCTTGTGCGTGAGATCCAGGTAGGTGACCCGCGCCAGGTCCCCTTTGCGGAAGGGACGATCGACGGGTTGGCGCAGGACTTCATGGAGGGCGGCCCGCAGGACCGGGTCGGGGATGGCAATGGTCGCCTGCTGCTGCCAGAGCGGGACCATGAAAGCGATGGCCGCTATCAGGATCAGCAGCAACGTCACCCGGGGGACAGGGAACCGTTGCCGACCGGTGGCTGTCGTGCTCACAGCAGGGGATTATGCGTTGTCGTGACCAGTTGCCAGCCACATCCTGTCCCCTCGAATGGTGGACCCGTCAGCGGCATAGTCCCCATCGGAGAGGCTAATTTATGGCAAGCGATGGTGACCAGTGGACTGAGACTGCGCCAGATTGGCGGGATCAGCGGGTCGTGGAGCATCGATGCGTGGCACGGTCTGCAAGGTACTCCAGTCCGCCCAGAATTCCACACCCCGCAGCCAGGAGTCGATGCTCTGCTGGACTCGCGGGTTCGTGGGATATCCCACCGGGAGTACCGAGGTGTTGCGACCATCTGCACTCTCATGTTTCAACAGCAGGCGCGGCTCGGTCGATGAGCCCTCAAGAAGCAGCCCAAAAGACTGTCCATCTCCTGAACGGAAAAAGGTCCGTTGTGGATATGCCGCTTCCAGCGCACCGACTGATTCGCGAATCAGCGCGAGTTCGTACATTTGGAACGCTTCCAGTGGAGTCACTGGATAGCTTCCAAGCTGCGCACGATAGGTAGAGATCACGAGACAGAGATTTGAGGCGTACATCCCGAGGCTGGGATCGACACCCCGGAAATCCTGCTGGCGCAAGCGTGCACCGGTTTCGGTCTCCCATGAAGGCGCAAAGAAGCTCGTAAAGGGCCGCAAAGGAGCCCCATCGAATGCCGTCGACTCGATCACCAGATCGAACGGCTGGAGAGTAGATCGCGGATCAAGCCACATCTGAGGGTACTGCGCCGTAGGTCCAGCTGCCCACAGCGGCCAGGGTACACCATCCGGCGTAAGGGGCCAGGCGACAGTCCCTGGTAGCAGATTTTCGACGCGCGAGGGAAGCTGTCCGTTAACGCCATAGTGCAGGTTAAGAGCATTGTTTAGCAGCGGCAGCATCAGAAGACGCTGCGCAATCGCGATACTGTGCACATCGCCCTGCTCCAGCCCGGAACGCAGATCAAAGGAACGTAACTGCGCCTCAGTCCAGTCAGCGCCAGGCTGGGTGGCGACTCTCGCGGATGCCGGAGGTGTCGGGTCCAAGGTTTCCAAGGGACGGGAACTTTGTTCCCGGCCCCCCACCTGACAGCCATTGAGGACGACAACCGCCCACAGCAGAATGCCGCTCAGGCTAAGAACTGCGTACCGTTGAGTTGTAGCTATCATCGTTCGCTCCTCGCGTTCCGTAAGACGGAAAAAGATTAAGGACACTGTACTTCCCGTATGACCACTGTACCCGGACCCGAAAGTGGCGGGCAATCGTTCGTGCACCAGAAGTATCCTGGTTGTACGCAGGGATTGGAGGCTGTCGCTGTATAGCTCCCGGTGCATTCGATTCTTGACGCATACTGACCAGACTCCACCAGTTCACAGGGCTCTTCGCACGGCTCCTCTGCTCCCAGCACATAAAGGTCATAACCCTGTTCTGTGCCGCCGGAAAAAGTAATAGTCACCGGAATCATCCCGACAATGAGGCAGTCACAGAAACACTGGACTTGCAGGCTTGTACAAGCGTTCAGGGAAGGGAGTGGGCAGTGACAGCAATCAGCATACGCTTGCCCTCCCACAAGGCTCCCTCCAATGGCGACGATCAGGGCCAGTTGCAGTCGTTTCATGTTTTGGACCTTTTCTCTTGCTCCGTGCCAACCCTGAGTATTCTCTCTCCCTCTCGCGCGCCTGTCAACCATCAAGATAGGAAAACATCTAAACAGATGCCCCGGTGGTCCCGGGGCATGGAGTCAAGTCGCGTTCACGATGCCCAGCCTGGATGCCTATCCCAACGGGCGGGCAAAGATCAGGCGACCAGCGGCTGTCTGCATCAGACTCGTCACGCTGACCCCGATTTCCTTGCCGATGTGGCGGTCGCCCCCCTCCACCACGATCATGGTGCCGTCATCCAGGTACCCCACGCCCTGCCCCTGTTCCTTGCCATGCTTCATGATCTGGACCCGGAGTTCCTCGCCGGGAAGCACCACCGGCTTCAGGGCGTTGGCGAGTTCATTGATGTTCATGACATCGACCCCCTGCAGGACCGCGACTTTCTGCAGGTTGTAGTCATTGGTGACCACTTTCGCGCCCAGCTTCTGGGCCAGGACCACCAGCTGGGAGTCGACATCGAGAATCTCGGTGGCGTTCTCGTCGTAATCGTCATAAATCTCGATGGGGAGCCCCATCTGGCCGCGCATTTTTTCGAGGTTGTCGAGGCCGAGTTTGCCGCGATTGCGCTTGAGCAGGTCCGGGGAGTCCGCGATTTTCTGCAGCTCCCGCAGGACCGACTGCGACACGATGACTGGCCCCTCGATGAACTTCGCCTTGAAGATGTCGGCTATCCGGCCATCGATGATGATGTTGGTGTCGAGGATCTTCGGCTGGGCAGCATAGCTCCCCCCACCGCCGAGGGCCCCGAAATTGAGATTGCTAAAGAGGAACGCAAAGATGTAGACCATGAAGATGCCGATGATGACCATGAAAGCCAGGCCAATCGCGCTGGCGGTCATCGGTTCCATGGTGTAGAGCGACGGCCGGATGATCAGGACATTAATCAGGAACGCCAGGACGAAGCCGAAGAGGGCACCGAAGGCCCCTCCCAGAATTTTGTGGCCCGACGCGTGGGCCAACTGTTCGATGAACCAGGCGTTGAACTTCAGCAGGTAGCGATACGCCAGGGTGGCGAGCATGAAGCCGATCAGGGCGAAGGCGAATGCCAGCCCTGGGCCGTTGGGGATCAGGTCCTGCTGGCTCGGGGGAACGGAGGCCGAGAAGACACTCCAGATGGCGTAGCCAAGCACGCCCCCGATGGCAAAGCAGACGACCCGCATGAGATTGAGGCCCATGTGTGAGGCCCTCCTCTGCGGCGATAATAGGGTATGACCGGCCGCCGCGGATAACCCGCCGCGCCTCTCCAGTATATCAGTCAAACCGATTCACCATGACCCCGCTGCTAGAATCATCGGTGCCCAGTCACCTTCCAGACAACGGATTCCAAGGGCACGGCAGATTCTCCCAGATGGCACAACACGGCATCGGGTACGCGGTAAGCCGGAGGAGCAAAGTGACTGAACATCTGGACCGGCTAAAAGATCTCCTCGCGGAACTCTTCCAATTCGATCATGCCGACCTGGACTTTGGCCTCTACCGCATCCTCAACGCCAAGCGGGAGGAAGTGACGCGCTTCCTCAACGAGACCCTGCTCGGACAAGTCGCCGATGCGTTCGCGAGCTACGAGTCGCAGGATCGCGCCGCGCTAGAGCACGAGCTAGAGGCGGCGCGGAAGCAAGCCGAAGAGCTGGGCGTTGATCCCGACACGACGCCACGCGTCAAGGAACTCCGCGCGAAGATGGCCGACGTGCCTGACCGTGCTGCGCTGGAGTCGGCGGTGTACTCGCACCTCTACACCTTCTTTCGGCGCTACTACCACGAGGGGGATTTCCTCACGCTGCGGCGCTACAAGGAAGGGGTCTATGCCATCCCCTACGCGGGCGAGGAAGTGAAGCTCCACTGGGCGAACCACGACCAGTACTACATCAAGACCAGCGAGCACTTCCGCGACTACTGCTTCACCGTGGCGGACGGACGGCGCGTCCATTTCAAGCTGGTCAGCGGCGATACCGAGCGCGACAATAACCGTGCGCAGAACGGCAAGGACCGGCGCTTTGTCTTTGTGGGACAGGGCGAGTCCGGCGACAGCGCGTTGGTCTTGCAGTTCGCGTACCGGCAACCCGACGGAAAGAAATCGAAGCAGGCGGAGCTGAATGCCGAGGCTGCCCAGCGCGTCCTGGCGCTTCCGGGCATTTCGGCATGGGTGGCTGAACTGACTGAACCACGCCCGACCGACAAGTCGCCGAGCCGCACGCTGCTGGAGAAGCACCTCGCTGAGTACACCGCGCGGAACACGTTTGACTACTTCATCCACAAGGACCTGGCAGGCTTCCTCAAGCGCGAGCTGGACTTCTTCATCAAAGCCGAGGTCATGCACCTCGATGACATCGAGCACGACACCGCGCCGCGTGTGGAACAGTACCTCGCGCAAATCAAGGTGCTGCGGGCGCTCGCGCACCAGATCATCGCATTCCTCGCCCAGATCGAAGACTTCCAGAAGAAGCTCTGGCTGAAGAAGAAGTTTGTGGTGGACACGCAGTGGTGCGTGACGCTGGACCGGCTGCTGCGAATCGAGGACGCCGCCGAACGCGATTGGCTCCTCGCCGAGATCATCGCCAACGACGCGCAGCGCGAGGAGTGGGTCCGCCTGTTTGCCATCGACAACCTGGCGGGCGATTTAACGACGCCCGGCTACGCCGCGCCGCTCACGGCGGATTTCCTCCGCTCCCATCCGACGCTGGTGGTCGATACGCGGCACTATGCCATCGAGTTCCGTGACCGGCTGCTGGCGACGTTCGCGGACATTGACGCTGAGACGGACGGCGTACTGCTCCACAGCGAGAACTTCCAGGCGCTGCGATTGTTGCAGGCGCGGTACGAGGGTGCGTTAGCGTGCATCCACATCGATCCCCCTTACAACACACAGACCAGCGGGTTTCTGTACCGAAATGATTATCAGCACTCGAACTGGCTGGGAATGATGGGGGATCGGCTTCAACTTGGCTGGCAGTTACTAGCTCCAGAAGGAAACTTACTGTGCCATATTGATGAAAATGAGAACGAGCGCCTGCACCTCCTTTGTGACTACTTGGGACTGTCCAATGCGGGAACCGTTATCTGGGACAAGCGGAACCCCATGTTGGGGCGAGCTGGCATCGCTACCCAACATGAGTATGTTCTCTGGCGCACACCGAATGACGACCCCGTGTACCTACGAAACGTGAACCAACGCATGATTTTGGAAAAGGCCGCTGAGATTATCCAGCAGTCGAACGGGGTTTCTGAGGAAGCTAGGCGAAAATTTGCATCATGGGTTGGCTCATGCCTCGATCTCTCTGGGGGCGAGAAAGCCTATCGGTTCCTTGAGCACGATGGTCGAGTCTACCGTGGCGTTGCGATGGGAGCGCCAGAGCCTCGTACTGACCCCAAGTTTCATGAGCCGCTAATCCATCCCATGACTGGACAGCCGTGCCCGGTTCCTCCAAACGGCTGGTCACGTACACCCCAGTCCTTACGGGAACTGCTTGCCCACGATGAACTCATGTTCGGCCCTGACCACACATCACAACCGCAACGCAAGGTGTATCTAACTAAAGACTCCCAACGTCAGGTCCCTTCCTTAGTGCAAGAGGCAGGGAGCGGAAAAGCTGACCTCGACAAGCTGGGCCTGGACTTTCCTTACTGTCATCCAGTCGGTCTCTACATACACCTCATGGGAGCAGCCTGCCCAAAGAAAGCTGTTGCCTTAGACTACTTTGCTGGAAGCGGAACGAACGGCCACGCGGTTATTTCCCTGAATCGCGAAGACGGAGGGTCCCGTAAGTTTGTCTTGGTGGAGGTCGGAGAGCAGTTTCGCACTGTCCTCTTGGAGCGCATCAAGAAGGTGACCTACACGCCGGAATGGAAAGACGGTAAACCGAAACGTCTCCCCACGGCAGAGGAGATTGAACGCAGCCCCCACTTCATCAAGGTCCTCCGCCTCGAATCCTACGAGGACACGCTCAATAACCTCGCGCTGCACCGTTCGCCCGCGCAACAAACGCTGCTCGACCGCAACGACGCGCTGGCCCACGAGTACAGGCTCCACTACCTCCTCGATGTCGAAACGCGCGACAGTGCGTCATTGCTCAACATCGCGCAATTCGCCACGCCCTTCGACTACCGGCTGGACATCGCCACGGACAGCGTAGGCGAAACAGTCCCGACCGTCGTGGATTTGGTGGAGACCTTCAACTACCTCCTGGGCCTGCGCGTCCAGACGATGCGGACGGTTGAAGGCGTCCGGGTCGTCACGGGCTCGACGCTGGACGGCCAACGGGTCTGCGTCCTGTGGCGCACAGTCGCGGAGGTCGATAACGCTAAGCTGCGAGGGTGGTTTACGCGTCATCTTCTTGACCGGGCTGATGACTTCGACCTGATCTACGTGAACGGGGACAACACTTTGGCCTCATTGCGGCTGCCCAACTGCCAATGGACCGTGCAGCTCACAGAGGAGGCCTTCCACCGGCTAATGTTCGAGGGGGTAGAGTAATGCCGCGCGGACGCCCTCGCGGGTCGACGAGCCAGGGAACACTGGCACTGTCAGGCGTTCAGTCGCAACCGCTGCGCTTCGCGCAAAAATTGGTGTTGCATCAATGGCTGCTGTCGCAGTTCGGCGTCGAGAAGTTCGAGGACCTGAAGCGTCTGCTGCTGCAGCCGGAAGATGAGGGGATCGATGAGCGTGGTATCACACGCTTCTATACCCGGCTGTTGCAACTCCCCCTTGAGCGTCCACTGAGCGATGAGCAACTGCTGGCCTACGACCACAACATCGTCCGCCACTGGCGGCAGATTACGGCCCGCCGGGCGGCAACCGGCCAGCCACTCCACCTCAAGTATTTCCAGTACCTCGCGCTACTCTTCACCGAGGTTTACCTGGATCGGTACTGCAAGGACCCCTTTACGCTGTGGTTGTCCCTGGAGCAGCACCGCAAGGCGTTCAACCGTGGCAAGCTGGAGTCCGATCAGATCAAGGATTTCGAGCACGCTGAACTTAATACACTCGCCTTCTGGATGGCGACCGGCAGCGGCAAGACGCTACTCATGCACGTCAACATTTTGCAATACCAGCACTACTGTGCCGCGCACGGGCAGCGACCGCCTGAACGTGTGCTGCTCCTCACACCAAACGAGGGGCTGTCGAAGCAACACGTAGAGGAGTTTCGGCTGTCGGGCATCGACGCGGCCCTGTTCTCCAAGGATCGAACGCTCTTCTCCGAGCGCTGCGTGTCGGTGCTGGAAGTGACCGAACTCCGCGACGAATTGAGCGAGCTGGGGGCCAAGACGGTCGCCGTGGAGGCGTTCGAGGGGCACAACCTCGTGCTGGTCGATGAGGGGCATCGCGGCACCAGCGGCGCGGAGGTCGGAGCGTGGCTGCGTCGGCGCAAACAGTTGTGCGCGGGCGGCTTTTCGTTCGAGTATTCGGCCACGTTCGGGCAGGCCATCAAAGCGAGCACCAACAAAACCCTCACGCAGACCTACGCGAAGAGCATCCTGTTCGACTACTCCTACCGCTATTTCTATGGGGACGGCTACGGCAAGGACTACCACATCCTCAACCTGGCCGATGACTTCGAGGCCGAGACCCGCCGGTTGTATCTGCTCGCGTGTCTGCTGACGTTCTACCAGCAACTCAAGTTGTATCAGGAGCGTGGTGGCACCTTCCGGCCCTACCTCATCGAGCGCCCGCTGTGGATGTTTGTCGGTGGGAGCGTCACGGCCAACGTCGTGCGCTCCGAAGGCGGACGCAAAGTCTCGGATGTCGTGGACATCCTGCTGTTCCTCGCTGACTTCGTGGGCAACCCCGCACAAAGTCGGGAGCGCCTCAAACGGCTGTTGCAAGGCACGAGCGGACTGCTCGACCCGGAGCAACAGGACCTGTTCGCCGGACGGTTCCAGTATCTCCACACGCTCGGGATGGACGCCGCACAGTGCTTTGAGGACATCGTGCGTGTGCTCTTCAACGCACCGTCGCCCGCCGCCCTGCACGTCGAACTGCTCAAGCGGGCGGAGGGGGAACTGGCGCTGCGGCTCGGCACCAATCCGCCGTTCGGCGTCATCAACGTCGGCGATGCGTCGGCGCTTGTCAAGCTGTGTGCAGAACATGCTGCACTGGTCGTGGAGGACCAAGCGTTCAACGACTCGCTCTTCCGTGGGCTGAATGACGCCGACAGCACCATCAACATTCTCATTGGGGCGAAGAAGTTTTCAGAAGGCTGGTCGAGCTGGCGCGTCAGCACGATGGGGCTGATGAATGTTGGGCGTTCGGAAGGGCCGCAGATCATCCAACTGTTTGGGCGCGGCGTGCGGCTCAAGGGCAAGGGCTATTCGCTCAAGCGCAGTCGTGCGCTGAATGAATCGCAGACTCCGCAGTACCTTGAAGCCCTTGAAACCCTCAATATCTTTGGCGTCCGGGCCGACTACATGCGGCAGTTCAATGAGTACCTGCGCGAAGAAGGCGTACCCACGGAGCGCATCGAGTTCATTCTGCCGGTCGTGAAGACCTTGGCGCGTCGGACGCTCAAGATGCTGCGCCTCATGCGGGACGTCGATTTCAAGCGCGATACGACCGTCGAACTGGACGCTGTACCCCCGGACTACTTTCTGCGGCATCGTGTCACGCTCGATTGGTACCCGCAGGTCAGGGCCATTAGCAGCGTCGAACATGCTCAGAGGCACGAGAAGATCGAGCAGCAGTTACGAGACGAGCATCTGGCATTCATCGACTGGGACCATCTCTACTTCGCCATCCATCGTCATGCCCAGGAGCGCGGGTACAGCAATCTCGCGCTGCCACGAGGCAATGTTCTGGCGCTGCTGAAATCGACTGGATGGTACCGGCTCCTGATTCCGCCCGAAGAGATGCAGCCGCGCTCCTACGCTCACGTCGCACGTTGGCAAAGTGTGACTGAGGCATTGCTCAAGCGATACGTGGATCGGTACTACGCCTATCGCCAGCGCGAGTTCGAGGGTCGGCACTTGGAGTACCACGAGCTGACCGAGGAGGACGACAACTTCGTCAAGGAGTATCAGGTGCAGGTCGAGCGTTCGCGTGAAGATGTCATTGCGAACCTCGAAGCCCTATGCCGACTCACGCGTGAGGGTAGGCACGAGGATTGGCAATTCGAGACGCTTTCTAGCCCAAGCTGCGACAAGCACCTCTACCAACGCTTGCTCTTCGCATCCGACACGACGGTCGTGGAAGTGAAGCCAGTGGTCCTCGAAAACACTGGCGAGCGGCAGTTCGTGACCGACCTCGCTGCGTTTTGTAAACAGGCGAACGGCGCACTTGAGGGGCGCGAACTGTACCTGCTCCGCAACCTCGCGCGTGGGCGAGGGATTGCTTTCTTTGAAGCTGGCGGCTTTTACCCGGATTTCATCCTGTGGCTTTGCATCGATGACCACCAGCACATCGCATTTATTGACCCGAAGGGTTTGGTCCACATGCAGGAACGCCTAGAAGACCCCAAAGTCCAGTTTCATCAATCGATCAAGGACATCGAGGAGAAGTTGGGAGATCCCAGCGTGTCGCTTCACTCGTTTATAATTTCCCCGACTCCATATGAAGCCTTGCTGTGGGGGGTGTCCAAGGACACCTTAGCGACTCATAACATTTTGTTCCAGCAGGACGGCGCTGCGTACATGGAGGCCTTGATTCGAGCACTGTTGCTCGAACCAGCAGCTACCTGACCATGTGGAATTAGGCGGGAGACCGCTTCCACTAGAATCGCCCTGCCTAGGGAGGGTTCCGCCCCGATGTCCACCCCGGTGCTCCCCGGCTTCCCGCCGTACAGCACCCTGACCCCGATCATGCAGCAGTTCGCCCGCCTCAAGAGCCGGGTCCCCGACTGCCTGCTCTTCTTCCGGATGGGGGACTTCTACGAGCTTTTCGGCCCGGATGCCGAAGAAGTCTCCCGGGTCCTGAATCTCACCCTCACCGCCCGGGACAAAGCCTCCGGACACCCTATCCCCATGGCGGGGGTCCCCTGGCACAGCGCGCAGGGGTATCTGCGACGTTTGCTGGAGCAGGGCTACCGGGTCGCCATCGCCGAACAGATGCAGGATCCAGCCACCACCAAGGGGATGGTGGAGCGCGACATTGTCCGGATTCTGACGCCCGGGACCGTCCTGGAAGACGATTTCCTCGCCACTGCCGCCAGCAACTGGCTCGCGCTGCTGGCGGTGGAAACTGAGGCCTTCGCCCTTGCACTGGTGGAGCTTTCCACCGCGACCCTCTTCCTCGCCGTTGAAGATCGGCCCCGGGACCAGAGCGACCGAGCCGCCGAAGGGGAAGCCCTCAGCCGCATCCTGGCTTATGCCCAGCGCTTCGCGGCGGCGGAAGTGCTGATCCCGGCGGATTTCGCCCTGCCGCCCGGGATCTATGACGGCCCACCGCCGGCGACTTACATCCCCCACAGCCTGGGAGGTCCCTGGGCCGCGGAGACAGTCGCGCGGCAACTGGGTGTCCCGACCCTCCCGGACCTCGATTTCGCGCGCATCCCGGCAGCCCTCACCGCGGTCGCGGAAGTCCTGATGCTGATCCAGCGTCTGGCCCCCAACGCCCTGGCGAGCCTGACCCGCTTTACGCTCCTGCCACAGGACCGGGTGATGGCCCTCGATGCCGCCACCCTCCGCAATCTGGAGGTCCTGGAAAACGCCGGGACTGGCAAGAGTACCGGGACCCTCCTCGGGGTCATGGATGTCACCGTGACGCCGCCAGGAAAGCGGCTCCTCCGGGAGATCCTGACTCTCCCCTCCACCAGCAGCACCCGCATCAGCGAGCGGCTGGCGGCGGTGGAGGAACTCCGGGCGCAATCGCTGCAGCGGGAGCGGATCCGGGAGCGGATGAAGCCCCTGCGCGACATCGTACGGATCGCGGGGCGGGCGCAGGCGGGCGTCGCCACTCCCCGGGATCTGGTGGCGCTGGCGGAGTCGCTGCAAATCCTGCCGGCCCTGCAACAGGACTGCGCCATGCTGCAGGCCCCGTTGCTGCAGCAGCAATGCCGTCACCTGGTCCCTCTCCCGGAACTGACCACCAGCCTCCTGCGGATGCTCGATCCGGAAGCGCCGGCGCAGTTCCAGGCCGGACGAGTCATCCGCAAAGGGGCCTCGGCTGAGCTCGACCATCTGCGGGCGATGTCCGGTGATGTGAAGACCGCACTGAGCCAGCTGGAAGCCGAAGAACGGGCGACCTCGGGCCTCCGGATGAAGGTCGGACACAACAGGGTGCATGGGTACTTCTTCGAGATTCCCAAGAGCCAGAAGGACCAGGTACCCGCCCACTGGCACGCCCGCCAGTCGCTGGTGAACGCCGAGCGCTATGTCACGCAGGCGCTGAAGGACCTGGAGACCGATGTGTTGGGGGCGCAGGAACGGGCGGCGCAACTCGAGCTTGCGCTCTTTCGGGAACTGGTCGATGCGGTCGCAGCCGCAGCGGACCCGTTACGGACTTCAGGACGGGCCATCGCGTGGCTCGATCTGCTGGCGACCTTCGCACAGGTAGCGGCGGAGCAGCGCTGGTGTCGTCCGGTGACCCTGGAGGAGCCCCGGATCGCGCTGACCGATGGGCGTCATCCGGTGGTGGAATCGCTGGTGGGGAGTCATCAGTTCGTACCGAACGATGCCCACTTCGAGCCGGTGTCGAGTCAGATCAACATCCTCACCGGCCCCAACATGGCGGGGAAAAGCACCTACATGCGGCAGGTGGCGCTCTGTGTCCTGCTGCATCAGGTGGGGTCGTTTGTGCCGGCCCGAACCGCTGAGCTCGGGCTCTTCGATCGCATCCTGACACGGGTCGGCGCCACCGATGATCTCGCCCGGGGGCAGTCGACATTCATGGTGGAGATGGTGGAGACCGCCCAGATTCTGCATCGGGCGACCCCAAGGTCGCTGGTCCTGCTCGATGAAATCGGACGGGGCACCAGCACCTATGACGGCCTCGCCATCGCCTGGGCCATCGCGGAGTACCTGCACAACACCCCCACGTGTCGGGCGCTCACACTCTTCGCGACGCACTATCACGAGCTGACCCAGCTGGCGGATCACTACCCCGGTATCAAGAACTGGCGGGTGACACTCAAGGAGCAGGACGACCAGATCATTTTCCTGCGACGGGTCACTGAGGGGCGGGCGCAAAAGAGCTATGGGGTCGCGGTGGCGCGTCTGGCGGGGCTCCCGCCAGCCGTGGTGGGTCGGGCAGGGGAGATTTTGCAGCAGCTGGACCATCAGAAAATCGAGCCAGACATCACCGCCGCGCCTGCGACCCCCCGGTCGACGGCCGCTGAAACGCTCCCCTTGTTCGGGTGATCGGCATGTCTATAATGCGGTTCTCGCATCATTCACGTTGCATCGGAGCTTCACTGTGGCAAACGACGGCATGCTATTTAGGGATACGGGCCATCCACTGGAGTGGCTGCTGGCAAACATCGCACAGGGCGATCTTGCGCTGCCAGACATCCAGCGACCCTTTGTGTGGAGCAGCACCAAGGTGCGGGATCTGTTTGATTCCATGTTTCGTGGTTTTCCCGTAGGGTTCCTTCTCCTCTGGGAGAGTCCGCATGATATTGACTCGCGACAGGTAGGTGTGGAACAGAAATCCCGCCAACGGCCGAAGTGGCTGATCATCGATGGACAACAACGCCTGACGTCGCTGTACGCCGTCATGCGCGGCATCCCCATTCTGGACAAGGAGTACCGGGAAAAGCACATACATATTGCTTTCTGCCCGCTGGAGGGCAAGTTTGAAGTCACGGATGCAGCCATCCGAAAAGACCCGATGTGGCTACCGGACATCACTGAAGTCTGGGCTCCAGGCTCCAGCCAGAGCAAACTGCGCAAGGACTTCATCCAACGGCTGGCGAAGGCCCGAGAGGAAAAGGGGTTACAACTGACGGAGGCAGAAGAAGAGCAGATCGAGCAGATGCTCAATCGCCTGTTCGCCCTCAAAGATTTCCGTTTCACGGCCCTCGAAGTCGACAGCGGCGTAG
Source organism: bacterium (assembly GCA_022072165.1). Taxonomy (NCBI): domain Bacteria; species bacterium. The sequence goes on from JAJVIF010000002.1 coordinate 351,380, forward strand.
CAGAGGATCAGGTGGCCGAGATTTTCGTACGCATTAACAGTCAGGGAGTTGCACTAAAGCAAGCAGACTTCATCCTGACGCTGATGTCGGTGAACTGGCCAGAGGGGCGGGTTCAACTGGAAGAGTTTTGTACATCCGGTGTACGGCCCTCACCGAACAAAGCAGCCAGTAGCTACAACTATGTGCAGGAGCCAGATCCCGCAGGTTTTCTGAGGGCTTCATCAGCCCTGGCATTCAATCGTGCCCGGCTGCGATTCGTGTATCAGATTTTGCGGGGTCGCAATCCGGAGACCCAGGAGGTCACTGAGGAACTGCGAGAATCACGGTTCAGGCAACTGGAAACTGCCCAGCAGGCAGCACTAAATCTGAATAACTGGCATGGGTTCATTGATTCCCTGCGGGGGGCGGGCTTTCTGAGCAAAGACCTGATCTCCTCCGAGCTGGCGGTCTGGTACAGCTACGCCATTTACCTCATTGGCCGGGAACGATACCAGGTCTCCAGTGTCACGCTGGATTGGCTCATTCCTCAGTGGTTTGTGCTGTCCCTGCTGACTTCACGGTATACCGGCTCTTCCGAAACCCAGGCGGAAGAGGACCTGCAGGCGCTGCATGTACCGCAATCCGCTGATGAGTTTATCCAGACTTTGCGACGCCTTATGGATCTGGTTGCCACAGATGCTTACTGGAAGGAAGAGTTGGTAAAACAACTCGACAGTTCGGGTGCCCGCAATACAGCCTTCATGACCTTCCTTGCCAGTCAAAATGCCCGAAAAGCCCCAGTCCTATTTTCTCAAAAGCTGGTGCGTGACCTGATGGACCCGCAGATTCGTCGCAAACGAACTGCCATCGAAAAGCACCACCTCTTCCCTAAGGCATTCCTGAAGCGCTCTGGGATCACAGACCAGAAGCAAGTCAATCAGGTGGCCAATCTGGCGATTCTGGAGTGGCCGCAAAACCTGAAAATTTCAGATGAAGCTCCCCAGGACTACGCGCCACGCCTCCTGATGATGGCTTCATCCGAAGACGCGAAGGCGTGGTCAGAAGCCCACGCATTACCAGAGAACTGGTACCTCATGGAGTATGACGAGTTCCTGCTGGAGCGCCGAAAGCTCATGGCCCAACTGATACGCCAACACTTCGAATCCCTCTGCCCTGTCACAGTTTCATGAACGTCACCCAAAAACATCCGACCGCTGGCCTGGGGGGTGTATAACGCAGGTACAGCATCGACCGGGGCGGTCAGTTTCACAGTCGCCCCTGTTAGGAGGGTTCCGCTCATGACATCACTCGTACGGCTCCTGCCGGTACTGCTCCTCGCTGTTGGCCTCCTCACGCCCGCCGCCGCCAGCGCGGCTCCTGGCGATGGCACAGGCCTGCCGCAGAAGCGACGTCCCGATACGCCCCTGGCCCCCGGCACAGACTGCTCCGCCAACCCCCTGAATCTGGATGGGGTAGAAGCGCGGCTCGGGGATCACATGGGTGAAGAGGGCCTGATCCTGATTCAGCTCACCGAAGACCCCACCAAATGGAACTGGGCAGCGCTGCAGCGCTTCGCCTCAAAGGAGTACCAGCCGCTGCTGGAGGGCGTGATGGTGATCGCGGTCTATCCCGACACGCCGTATACCCGCTATGCCGCCGAGGATCTCGACCACCTGCGGGAGTTCCTGCCGGTGGGGATCATCGATGACGCCACACGTCGCTGGCTCCCGGCGGTCCAGGACCAGATCCACTATGCCGTGTTTGATTTCCCGGGGTCCTACAGCGCTGGTCGCTTCGATGGGACCGACAATAGCACCAAGGCGCTGGATAGTTTCATTAACGCCACCACGTCGGCTATTAAGAAGAAGGCGGCCCCCAAAAAAGGCAAAGGCGGCGACCAAAAGGGGTAACTTGCGGCAACCGGGCACCAGTCGCCTCCCCTGGCGGCTGCCGTATGCTTCACGGCAGGAGGCCGCATATGTCTTTTCCTGCCACGACTTACCAGCAGCGTCGTCAGACCCTGCGATCGCAGGTCCCTGGCGGCGCTTTGCTGTTGCTCGGCGCGCCGGAAGTCCCCCGGAACTACGCTGCGAATACCTATCCGTTTCGGCAGGATTCGACCTTCCTCTACTACACCGGACTGCAGCAGCCGGACCTGGGGCTCTGGGTCTTTCCCGATGGCCGGGAGTGCCTGATCGCCGATCCCGGATCGCTGGAGAGCGTGGTCTGGACCGGACCGGTCCCCTCCCCGGCTGATCTGGCGGCCCAGGCGGGCATCGCCTCCGCCATCACCTGGGTGCAACTGGCGGACCTGGTGCAGGACGCCGACCACGGGCGGGTGGTGGTGCATCACCTGTTGCCGGTCCAGGCAGCGAAGCAACTTGCCCTCGCCGCGCTCTGCAACGTGTCGGTCGCCCAACTCGCAGCGCGCTGCTCCACGGTGCTGCGGGATGCGGTGATCCAGCAGCGTCTCGTGAAATCCGCTGAGGAAATCGCGGAAATCGAGGGAGCCCTGGCGGTCACCGACCGGATGCACCGGGCGGTGATGGCGGGCTGTCGCCCCGGCGCGACCGAGCAGGCACTAGTGGCGGAACTGGAGCAGATCGCCCTCGCGGCGGGCTGCCAGCAGTCGTACCACCCGATCCTGACGGTCCGCGGGGAGATCCTGCACAACCACGGGTATCAGCACACCCTGCAACCGGGCCAGCTGCTGCTCAACGATTCCGGCGCGGAGAGTCCGATGGGATATGCCTCGGACATCACCCGGTCCCTCCCGGTGAGTGGCCAATTCACGGACCAGCAGCGACTGATCTATACGCTGGTCCTGGACGCGCAATTGTTGGCGATTGAGCAGATCCGTCCGGGGATCCCCTATCAGGCGGTCCACGAGGCGGTCTGCCTCCATTTCGCAACGGGCCTCTGCGACATTGGACTCATGCAGGGGGATCCGGCGGAAGCGGTCGCGGCCGGCGCACACGCCGCCTTCTTTGTGCATGGGCTGGGACATGCCCTCGGGCTCGATGTCCATGACATGGAGGACCTGGGGGAGGACGCGGTCGGCTACGGGCTCTCGTATCAGCGCTCGTCCCATTTCGGCACGCAATTCCTGCGCTTCGCCCGGGAAGTCCAGCCGGGATATGTCCTGACAGTCGAGCCGGGACTCTATTTCATCGATGCCCTCTTCGATCAGTGGGCCGCCGAGGGGCGCCATCGGGATTTCCTCCGGTACGACCAGCTCGCGCAGTGGCGGGGCTTCGGGGGCATCCGGATCGAAGACGATGTCCTGGTCACCGACACCGGTGCCCGGGTCCTGGGACCGGGGATTCCGAAGGGGATCGCCGAGGTCGAGGCCGCGATGGCCTGAGTTGCGGGGGCTTCTCCGGCAACCGGACCCCGCCATCAGGGGTCCTATCCGGGTATCCTTAGCCGGTAACGCGGCGCCGTGTGCGCCAGGAGGCTACAGTGACCCTCGATACCCGTCAACTTCGCACCCTGATTGGACGCTTCCGGGCGCAACATGCCCTGGAAGTCGGGGCGCGTGGCCTCTTCTATGGCGGTCTGGGATCAGCAGTTGTCATTCTGGCTGACAAGATCCGGCCGTTTCCCACCTCCTGGGACCCGGGCTTTCTCGCACTGGGCGTTGGTGTCGGCCTCGGAGTGCTGGCGGGGGCCTGTGCGCTGCTGAAGCGCTATCAACTCGAGGATGCCGCCCGGGCGATTGACGCGCACTATGGGCTCCAGGAGTTGCTCGGGTCGGCGCATGAACTCGCGCCGGTCGCCGCGGGCGAGTTCGAAGCGGCGGTCGCGACGGCGGCTGACCGGCTGGTGAAGTCGCAGAACTTCACCCGCGATTTCCGGCTTCGCCCACCCGCGTATACCCGTCAGGCGACCGCCAGCATCGCGGTGGCTGGTCTCCTCATTTTTGTGCCGCCGCTGCAAACCCTGAATCCGGCGAAACGGGCAGAACTCGCGGAACTCAAAGCCCGGGAAGCGGCGCTGCAGGAACTCGCCCGCGACCTGAAGGAAATCCGCAAAGACGATGCCGCCCTGGAGGAACTCGCCCGGGAGGTGGAGGACCTGGCGGTCCGCTCCCAGAAGCAGCGACTGACCAAAGAGGACTTCCTGCGCGAACTGGATGAGATTCAGAAAGAACTCGAATCCCGGATGGCGGACCTCGACAAAGAGGGGACCGCGAAAGCGCTGGAGTCGCTGAAGGAATCGATGTCGGATCTCGCGATCCCCGAGGTGGGTGAAGCGAAGGACCTCGCGGCGCAGATGGATGCCCTCCAGAAGCGTCTGGAAAAGAAGGACCTGAAGTTCGATCAGCTCGACCAGCTGGAAAAGACCCTCAAAGCCCAGCAGGAAAATCTGAAAGACCACAAAGAACTCAACAGCCTGAACAAAGAGCTGGGGCGTATGCGCGAGGAAGCGCTGAAGCAGCAGCAGGAGAAGCTGGGCGGCGAGGTGAATCGCCTGCTGGATGAGATGTCCAAAGAGGCGAAAGAGGGCGCGCAGAAGACCCCCGAGCAGCTCAAACAGCAGTTACAGCAGCAGGTCCAGCAGATGCAGCAGGAGGCCCGACAGGGGCAGCTCGGGCAGGAAGACACCAACAGCCTGCAGCAGAAAATCGATCAGCAGCGCCAGTCGGACCCCGCATCCGCCACCCGGATGCAGGAGCTCAACGACCGCCTCAACCAGGCCCTCAGCAAAGAACAGCAGCTGGGCAACGAGGTCCAGCAGCAGCAGTCCCAGAATCAGCAACCGTCACAACAATCCCAGCAAGGCCAGCAGGGCGAACAGCAACAGGGGCAACAGTCCCAGCAGGGGCAGCAGGGCGAACAGGCCCAGCAAGGCCAGCAGTCCCAACAGGGACAGCAGGGGGAGTCAGGACAACAGCCGGGCCAGCAGTCCCAGCAGGGACAGAGCGCAGGCCAGCAGCAGTCCGGCCAGGGGCAACAAGGACAGTCCGGCCAGTCACCCAGCCAGCAGCCCTCCCAGAATCCTGATGGCCAGGGGCAGGGACAGGGCCAGATGACGGTCGAGCAGTGGATGCAGCAACAGCAGCAGTCGCAGCAGGGGAACTCCCAGGGTCAGGGCGGTCAGCCGATGGAAGGCTCTCCGCAACTCGGACCCCAGGGTCAGAATCCCGGTCAGGGGCAGGGTCAGGGGAGTGGCCAGGGGTCCCAGGGCTTCTCCTCCATGTCCCCGGAAGAAATGCGCAACTGGGCTGACATGCTCAAGGAGTACCAGGGTCTCTCTTCCACCAATCGCAAGCTGGGACAGACTCGTAGCGGCGGATCTGGCAAGCCCGGTGAGGGGAGCGGCGCCGGAGGCGGCAACGGCTGGGGCCTCGGGCATAACCCCGGAGGGACTCCCTCGAATCAGGGGAGCGGGCAAGCCCAGAACCAGCCGGGGATGAAAACACAACAGAGCAAGCTGACCCTGGACCAGATGCTCGACTTCCAGGCGCTCTACGATCCCCATCTCATAGATGCCCGGATCCGCGACGAGCACAAAGTCCAGGGCTACCTCCAGGAAGGCGAGTCCGGCGGCTTTACGATGGTTAAAGCCCCCAACGTGGAAGAGGGGGATGCGCTGACGCCGTACTTTTCCGTGGACCCCAAGACCGCCGATGCGGAGGTCCAGGCCCTGGAAAATCAGGAAATCCCGGCGAATCTCAAGGACCTGGTGCGGCAGTACTTCGACAGCCTGAAGCAATAGGTCGCGCCGCGCCATGAGGTGAATCGTCGCGTATCCTCCAGTCCCACATGACGCGACTTCGACTCCCGGTCCTGCTCGGGCTTCTCTGGTGTACTGCGTCCCAGGCCGCACCTATCGTCGATGTCACTCCGGCCGACTTCACGCACCTGGGGACTCGTCCGGTCGGCATGGGCGGAGCCTGGGTCGCCTATGGGCCAGATGAGCAGGGACTCTTCCACAACCCCGCGACCCTGGCGCGTCACAAACTCCCCCGCTTTGGCACCTCGCACTCCGCGCGACATTTTCCTGGTCCCCGCGAACGGGACCACCTCGATGCCGACCCCACTGCGCTGATCTGGCCCCTCACGCCATGCTTCACCATCGGCCAGGGATGGGTCACGCAAGGGGAACTGGGCTATGCCCACCACGACCTCTCAGACCCGGCGTTCCCGCCACAACACCTCTGGGGGACCGAGCGGAGCGAAGCCCTCGCCTGGGACCTGTTGCTGCTGCAGCTCGGTGTCAGTCACCGGACCCAGACTTATCGCTACGCCGATCCTGAAGCGTGTCGCCGGACCCCCGAGTCCCCGGCGCTGGATGGTCCCAGCCTGACGATGGCTGGCGAGGGACTCACCTGGGGACTCCTGGCGCAGGTCGCGCCGGGGGTGCGCTATGGCTATAGCGAATCGAAGCTGGAGCAGGATTACTTCCCCGCTGGAGCTCCGACTTACGGTGTCTCCAAGGTCCAGACGAGTCAGGGCTGGGCGGTGCATCCCACCGGCTGGCTGACGCTCACCCGGCAGACTGATCAGGTCCGTTACCGGACACTGATCGATGGCGTGAAAGCGAAGCAGAGCGAGTCGCCGGTGGCCTGCTGGGGGGTGGAGTGCTGGCTCGGTCCCTGGCTGGCGGTCCGGACCGGGGGCAGCGACATCGGTCGCACCTGGGGTGTCACCCTCGATCTGCCGTTGCTGCCAGCGCTCCACTATGGGGAAGCCGAAGCCCTGATGCAGCGGATCAGCCTCGCTCCCTGGCCTGCAGGCAAGTACGAGAACACCCATCACTATTCCTGGTCGCTGGGCCTCTAGCCCGGGCGAACTGTGGTAAGCCTGTCGCATATGGCCATCGCCCTGTCGGTCCGAAACCTCACCAAGCGATATGACCGCTTCACTGCTGTCGAAGGAATCGACTTTGAGGTGCATGGGGGCGAGATTCTCGGACTCCTCGGCCCCAACGGGGCGGGCAAGACCACGACGCTGAAAATGCTGGCGGGGGTCATGGCTCCAACTGCCGGCGAAATTCGCCTCGGTGAGATTGATGTCGTGCGGGCCCCCCAGGAAGCAAAGCGCTGGCTCGGGTACCTTCCGCAGGAGCCCTATGCCTATGAAAAGCTCACGGGTCGGGAGTTCCTCCATTTCATTGCCGAGGTCCGGAGCATCCCGGTGGCGCGACGTGCCACCCTCTTCGAGCACTGGCTGACCGCATTTGATCTCACCAAAGATGCCGACAAACTGCTGGAGAGCTACTCCGGCGGGATGCTCAAGAAGCTGCTGCTGATCGCCACCCTTATGCACGAGCCTCCAGTCCTGCTGCTGGATGAGCCGACCATCTCGCTGGACCCCCTGACTGTCCGGAAGGTGCGTCAGCAACTGGAGCTGCGAGCTGCCGCCGGCAGCGCCATCATCCTGAGCACCCATGTGCTGGAGATTGCAGAAAAACTCTGCGACCGAATCGCCATCATCTATGGCGGACAGCTCTGCGCCCTGGGGACCATGCCCGAGCTACAGGCCGCCTGGCTCGGTGATGTCCCGGGCACCCTGGAAGACATCTTTCTCCGGGCCACCGGCGCCGAGCTGGACGAGGGCGCGTTGCCGGAAGGCGACAGCGCGTCGGTCGCCGGGAGCAGCCTCGAGGCATGACCCCGCAGACGCCCACCCCCGCCCTCTCCTGGCTCCGCGCTGCCTGGATCATCGAGCGGACACGGCAGCAACAGGGCTGGAACCTGGTCCGCTACGCCAAACCGGGGGAACGGATCCGCCGCTGGGGCGGCCTCGCGTTCCGCATCCTCTGGCCCCTGGGGGGGACACTCTTTGGGGCGTATGTCTTTCGGGGCCTGCGGCACGCGTCGCTCTTTGGCGATGCCTCCGCGAATTTTCTCCTCGCGATGCTGGCCCTCTTTACAGCGCTCCTGCTTTTTGTGTCCGCGATCAAGTTCGCCTACCAAACCTTCTTCGGCGCTCCCGACCTCCCACTCTTGCAGTCGCTCCCCCTGCCGACTCGCGGGATCTTTGTCGGGAAGTACCTCGACAACCTCGCTTTCTCCAATCAGCTGGTCTCGATCTTCGCCCTGGGTCCGTTTCTGGCGTACGGGCTGGCCTTCGACTGGCCCTGGTCCCGTCTGCTCGTGGCGGTCCTGGGGCTCCTCTACCTCCCGGTCTACACCACGGCCCTCGGGATCCTGATCAGTGTCCCTATCAGTCGCTTTGTCTCCCGGAGCCGGATGCGGGAGACCCTGATGCTGGGGAGTATGGCGGCAAGTGTGGCGTGTTACGCCCTCATGCGGCAGGCGATCCGGATTGAGATGAGTGGCGGCCCGCCGGATGTCCATGCGCTCCTTTGGGACTGGCTGCCAGTCTCCTGGCTCGCGTCCTGGGCTATCGCCCCGACCGACCCCGCAAGTCAGACCCTTCTCGCGCAGTACTTCTGGCTCGGTACAACCCTTTTTGTGGCCTCGGCCTGGCTCGGCGATATGGCGTATCAGTACGGTATCTCGCATCTGGAGCTGGAAGCGGAAGGAAGCGGGTCCTCGGCGACTCCCTGGCTGTTGCGGATCGACCGGGGGAGCCCCTCCCCGGCCCGGGCGTTCTGGTTCAAGGACCTGCTGACCTTCAGCCGGGATCCGCGGCAGTGGTACTACCTGGTTTTCTTCGGGGTCCTCTTTTTCCTGCCTGTCGACCCCACCGGCACGATGACTGGCGCACATGGGATGGGGCGTCTGCTGGTGAACACTATCTCCAATGCGTTCATCGTGGTCATCATGGCGACCATGGCGCTGCAGGAACTCTCCGTGCTGGGGTATAGCCGGGAGGGGTCGCGACGCTGGCTCCTGCACGCGCTCCCCTTGCGTCCGATGCAGCTGCTGCTGGGGAAGTTCCAGGTCATTCTCTTTTGCACGGTGATCCTGGCGACCTTCGGCGTCCTCTGCCTACTCGGCGTGGGACAGCTGGCCCCGGCGGATGTCCTGCCGACCCTGGCGGGGTCGTTGCTGATGGCGGGGACCCTCAACTTTGCCTTTTTGTCCCTGGGAGCCCGGTGGCCCGACTTCGAGGGCTACGCCCAGCGGCAGCGGGTGAGTCCGACCCTGGCGCTGGCGATCGCTATGGTGGATGGCGTAGTAATCGGCGTATTCCTGCTGCTCGCGACCCTGCTGGCGAGTTATACCGAATGGGCTCCCTGGATTCCGGCGCTGTCGGGGATTTCGTTCAGCGTCCTGCTGGGGGTAGCGGTCGGCATCATGGGACTGACATTGCTGGGGCTGATCGTGATGAGTCTCTGGAACGGCTTCGTGGCCTCAAAGCGGGTGCTGCAGGAGCGGTAGAGGTCAGCGAAGGTGAAGTGTGATTCAGTTCTGCATCTACTCGGCCAGGTTCTGTGGCTGTCTGCTATGCTAAGCAGCATGAATATCATACGACTGGCAGAACAGGCCCTGAAGGCAGCAGGCGACGCGGTAGATCGCTGGGCTGCGCAGGAACCACCGCTTGCGAATCCGGCGGAGGCTGAGGCAAGTCGCCTTCGTGGGGATGCCTGCTTTGAACAGGGGGATATGGATCAGGCCATCGCTCATTACACCGAGGCAATCCGGCTAAATCCAGCAAGTGCGCTCTGTCATGGCTTGCGGGGTACCGCCTTTCAGCTTCAGGGTGACTTGCATCACGCCATCGCAGACTACACCGAAGCGAAGCGCCTGAATCCGGCAGAAGCAAACTACAGCTATCTGTGCGGGCGGGCATACAGTTTGCTGGGAGAGTTGAAGCCCGCGATCGATCATTACTCGGAAGCCATTCGGCTGAATCCTGCTGGCGCGAAGGCCCATGCCCATCGCGGTTCAGCTCACCTGGCGCTGGGTTCTGCAGAGCAGGCGATCGCGGACTTCACTGAAGCCATCAGACTGAATCCGTCAGATACAGACAGTCTCCACGCCCGCGCCCTGGCTTATCAACGGTTGGACAAGGCTGACCTGGCGATAGCGGACTTCACTGAGCTCATCCGGCAGAGCCCGGCCGATGACAGCGCTTATGCGAATCGGGGGTTTCTCCAGTTTGCTCTGGGACAAACTGCTGCAGCGATCGCTGACTACTCGGAGGCGATCCGGCTGGATCCGACGGACGCCGAGAGCTTTTGCCTGCGAGGACGTGTGTTTCAGCAGACGGGAAATCTTTCGCAGGCGATCGCTGACTATTCGGAGGCCATTCGCCTGTCCCCTGCCAACTCCCCCTACTTTGTGTTCCGCGGGTCCGCGCTTGAGCACCAGGGCGAACTGGAGCAGGCTGTCGCCGACTTCTCAGAGGCAATTCGACTGGATCCGGAGGACCCTGTTATCCACTGTGCCCGTGGGAAAGCGTTTTCAGCACTGGGGAATCTGGACCTGGCCATCGCGGACTATCAGGCGGCACTCAGGCTCGCTCCGGACGACGACGTTGTGGCAGAGGCGTTGGCTGATGCAAAAGCCCGTCGCGGGAACTAACCAGCTTCCTCAGTTTTTCGTGTGTTGCGTCCGTTTCCCTTTGAACATCCTTGCGGGAACCGCCGGATGCAACCGGAACCGCGGCTGCAGCGTCTAAGATACGACCAGGTGTTCCAGCCGGACGCGGGCGTCGGGCTGTCAGCAGCAGAGGGAGGACCCGTCGGTGAACTACAGCAACCAGATGATGAATCAGGCGCAGGAGTACTTCGGGCGTCCGGCCATCATGGAGTCAGCCGATGTCCGCTCCCAGTTTCTGGGGAAGGTCTATGCCCTCCTGGGGACCGGCCTGGTGCTGGCTGGAGGGGCCTGTGTCGCGACCCTGAACTCCAAGCCGCTGCTTGGGGCAGTGATGGGGCTCATGCAGAACCCACTGTTCTACATCCTGGCCATTGTCGGGCTCACCTTCGGGGTGCAGGCGGTCGCCAGAATCCCCGTGCTGAATGTGGTGGGGTACGGCGTCTTTACGCTCTTCTTCGGTGCCATCACCGCGCCGCTGGTGATGATGGCTGTCATGGCCACCGGATCCGGCGATGTGGTGGTGCAGGCCCTGGGACTCACCGCCATCCTCTTTGTCGGCCTGAGCGCCTGGGCGCTGACGACCAAGGAAGACCTCAGCCGGTGGGGGACCTACCTCTTCATTGGGGCGCTGATCCTCTTTGGTATCGGGGTCGTCGGGATGTTCACCAGCTTCAATGTCGGCCTCTGGTGGAGCGCCCTCTGGGTCGCGCTGCTGGCGGGGTATGTCATGTACGACACCCAGATGATCCAGCGCCGTTATGCCGTCACCGATGTCGTCCCGGCGAGCATCGCCCTCTTCACGGACTTCATCGTCATGTTCTGGCACATCCTGCGACTGCTGTCGCGTCGCTAACGCCACACCAGTTCCTGCCAGGGATTGCGGTACGCTGCCGGTCGTGCCCATACGTCCGCCCCTGGTCCTGACCGCTGCCACGAATCCCCGACTGAAGGCCGCTGCCCTCCTCCGCAATCCTGCGGACCGACGGGCCAGCGGTCTTTTTCTGTGTGAGGGGCGACGGGCCATCGGACGCGCCCTGGCAGCCGGACTGGAGGCGGTGGAACTGTTCCATGCTCCGGAGCTGACCGGCCAGTCGACTGCCGACCTGCCCCACTGGCTTCCAGAGCTGGCGCAGATTCCGACGCACTGCGGCGTGTACGAAGTCCCCGGAACACTGCTGGGGAAGCTCGCTTATCGACAGGAGCCCGAGGGACTCGTGGTCGTGATGCGGCAGCCGGCGTGGACCCTCGAGGCGATCCGCGACCGGGCGGGCGACTCGCCGCTGCTCCTTCTCATCTGCGCCGGCATCGAAAAGCCAGGGAATCTGGGGGCGATGGTCCGGAGTGTCGCTGCCGCCGGCGCGCACGGGCTGATCCTCACCGGCGGCCCCATCGATGCCTGTAATCCCAATGTCATCCGGGCCAGCACCGGCGCGATTTTCGAGTTGCCGGTCCTGTCGTCCACTGAGCAGGCCCTCGCAGACTGGCTCACAGCGCACCAGGTGCAGGTGCTGGTCGCGACTCCTTCGGCCACTTTGCCGTATACGCGTGCCAATCTGACCCAGCCGACCGCGTTGCTCATCGGTGCGGAAGCGACCGGCGTACCGGCGTTCTGGCTCCAGCACGCCTCGCAGCAGGGAGCGCAGATCCATATCCCGATGGCTCCGGGGAGTGTCGTGGACTCGCTGAACGCAGCGGTGACCGCCGGGATCCTGCTCTTCGAGGCGGCACGGCAACGACAACGTTAAGCAGCGTTGGTGGTCGTTACAATGTCGTGTTGGCTGCCCGCATTCCTCATCGTCTGAAGGTGTCGCCCATGCGTCCTGTCACTGCACACTGTTACCTGACCCTTGCATTGCTGCTAATCGGCATCCTCCCTGCGATTGCCGCTGACCCGCTCCCCGACATGCTGGCGACGATCGATGGCGGGGAAGCCCGGGCACTGGCGCAGGAACTGGCGGGCGTGGAGTACCGGGGGCGTATGACCGGAGAGCCGGAGTTGTATCAGGCTGCGAGCCGCATTACGGACCTCTGGCGGGAATGGGGCATCACCCCGGTCGGAGACACAGGCTTTCAGCAGCCCTTTACAGTCCTCTCATCGCGGGTGACCGACATCGCACACTGCACCCTTCAGGTACCGGATGCCGAAGCGATCGCGTTCAGCGACATCGAGGATTTTCATCCATTCCCCTACGGTGGATCATCCCCAGTGACAGGCGACGTGGTGTTCGCGGGGTATGGCATCCACGCGCCGGACCTGGACTACGACGACTACGCCGACATCGATGTGACGAACAAGATTGTCTTCGCCATGCGGCATTGCCCGCAGCACGACATGACCCGGTTCGATGCCCATGCGACGTTTGTGAAAAAGGCGCAGACCGCGAAGGAGCAGGGAGCGATTGGGCTGGTCCTGGTCACCGACCCCAATGGGCACGATGCGTTCGCGCCGCTGGACTTTCCCAACGCGTCCATCAATCTGGGAGAGGGCTTCGCGGCGATCTTTCTGCATACTCGTCATGCCCAGACCTGGTTTAACCCCTCAGGGCAACTGTTGACCGCGATCCAGGCTGCCATCGATGAGACGGCGACGCCCCTGAGCTTTCCGCTGGGCGTCCAGGCGACCCTGGAGGTCCCAACGACATTCCAGCCTGAACAGCCGACCGTGAATGTGGTGGGCTATCTGGAAGGCCAGGACCCGCTCCTGAAGCGGGAGATCGTGGTCATTGGTGCTCACCTGGACCATCTGGGCTATCGGGGGGACCGCATCTACCCCGGCGCTGACGACAATTGCTCCGGCACGGTGGCGCTCCTGAGTGTCGCCCGGGCATTTGCCACAGCGTCTGTACGGCCGGCCAGGTCGCTGCTGTTTGTCCACTTTTCAGGCGAAGAGATGGGGTTGCTGGGGTCCGAGCACTTCGTGAAATCGCCATTGATCCCGGCGGGAAGTCGGATGGTGGCAATGCTGAACATGGACATGGTGGGCCTCGGCAACGGCGGCATCACGACCCTGGTCCCGCCGGAGGGAGGCAGTGACCGCCTCCGGGGGCTGGTGGAGCTGCAACGCGGACGCTATCTCGCGTCGGAGCTTCCGGTCGACAAGCTGGGGTATGGGGTCGCGCAAAACAACAGCGACCATGCGCCTTTCGCAAAGTCCGGGATCCCGGCCCTCTTCTTTGTCTCGTCGGGCGACCATCCGGACTATCACCAGCCGGGGGATACCCCGGACAAACTCGACGCGTCGATCCTGCAGCGGGCAGCGCGCCTCTGTACGGCGGTGGCGTGGCGGATCGCCCAGGAAGGGGTCCCGACCCAAGCGCTGGCCTGGGAGGTCACGGACCACCGGGTCTATCACGCCCACGATGATGAAAGCTAGCCACAAGTCCCCTGGCAGCCCCGCAAATCGGGTCTGGGACTGGAAAATCGGGCCTTCTGCCTGGGTGGTCTCCTTGACACCATCGGTCTGGCGGCGTAACTTGACCCACAATTAGGAACCTGCCCCGCAACCCCCAAAGGAGCCACCCATGCGCTCAGCCGTGGTGCTGTCCGGACTTTGCACCCTTTGCCTGCTGCCTGCCGGAACCGCCATCAGCGCCCCAGCCCCTGCCTCCGCCAAGGCCCCCGCGGTGCTGAGCAGTGGCCAGCGCGTGGTGTACGAGTCGGACGTCAACAAAGATGGGCAGCCGCTGATCTACACCTTCACCCTGGAAAACACGACCCCGGTGCAGGTGACCGACGAACCAGCGAGCCATCCCGGCATCTCCCGGAGCGGCGACATCTACTACAACCGGGTCATTACGCCCGTGTGGGGGATCATCACCAAGATCTACCACCGGCAGTGGCCCAACGGGACCGAGCAGGGTGTCACCGCCAACGAACTTGGCGATGAGTATCAGCCGGCCATCAGCCGGGACAACCAGATTCTGGCCTTTACGGCGAAGCGCTACTTCACCCCGAAGGTGGGTCGTCCCCAGGACGTCATCGACCTCATGGCCTACAAGCGTCCGTTTGTCGAGCAGCGGCAGCTCACGCAGTCGGTGGCGGTGGAGTCCAACCCGGCGGTCGATGCGACCGGGCAGTACATTTATGCCACCCAGACCAACGGCGAGCACACCGAAGTCTGGCGCTATGCCTACGCGGATGCCAAGGCGGAGCGGATCGCCGGGATTGAAGATGGGGTCCGCACGAACTGCCACGAGCCCGCTGTCGATGGTCAGAATCGCTGGTGTGTGTACTCCTCCACCCGCGATGGCAACAGCGAGATTTACATCCGCGACCTGAAAACCATGGTCGAGACCCGGCTCACGACCAACGAGTCTTACGACGGGCAGCCGTCGATCACGGAAGATGGCAGTCGCATCGTCTTTGTCAGCGATCGCGATGGGGACAAGGAGTTGTTCGCCATGGACCGCACCGGCGGCAACCTGCGACAGCTCACCAACAACACCTGGGACGACACCAGCCCCTCGGTGCAGTAACCGACCCGCGGTCCTCCGGCCATCCTGACGATTTACGCCTCAGGGCAGCCCGCAAAGGCTGCCCTGTCGCTTGCGTGGCGGTTCACCAGCTGACTGCGATCGGCAGAGCGAATCAGTACACTGATGGGGATGCAGAGGGTGCAGCAACCGGACTACTACGCGCTCCTGGGAGTCGAACCGACGGCGTCCCCGGAAGAGCTCCGGGTGGCGCATAAGCGCGCCATGAAGGCAGTGCACCCAGACCTAAATCCTGAGGTGGATCCCACCGCCGCCGCGCAGGTGAATGCCGCCTTCGAGGTCCTGAGCGATCCGGCCAAACGACAGGCCTATGACGCCACCCGCCGGCCCCGTCGCCCTACTCTCTCGACCCGTCACGATCCGCAAGTCCGCGATGCGCGTCGCGAAGCCGAACAGGCGGCATCGAGTCGGGCCAGAGAAACCCGACGTCCAGCGCCGAGTGCAGCAGAACTCGCGGCGGCAGAGGCCAAGCGGGAAGCGCTGCGTCGGGATAAAGAAGCCGCACAGCAGCGACTGGCTGCCGACAAAGCGCGGCTGGCGGCCACCGCCGCTGAACGCAATGCGAAACGTCGGGAACAACGAGAAAAGAAGGAGGTCGCGCAGGAGACTACGACGGCCCGCAAGGCGGCCATCGATGCCCGGATGCGGCAGCCGACCCGTACACCAGCGCAGGCGCGACAGGAGTCAGACTGGCAGGCTTTCCGGGCAATGGCCTTGAAAACCCTGCGAAGTCCGGTCTTCCTGCAGGACTGCGGCGCCCCGTATCGCGAGGGACCAGGGCGCTGGGAAGCCCATCGCGATGGCATCTTCTGGATTCCGCAGCAGGGGCGTCCGGTGCTGCTGAAGAATCTCGACATCGATGCCACGCTGCAAAAGCTCTGGCAAACCGGGCGGGTCAGTCAGCAGGCGATGATCGAATCTTTTATGCGTCGTACGGATGATATCACCGCCCGGCGCTCCGGCTGGTCGTTGTTTCGCCTGTTGCAGCAGGCTCCCTTTTTTGATGTTCGTCCTGACCCCTCATGGGCGTTGCTCTTCAATCGCCAGGTCTGGGAGACCGACAGCCTCAGATAGCCGCCGTGTTATCGAGGCCGCCGTTGCAGTCGATGACCGCCCCGGAGATGTACCCTGCCGCCGGGGAATGCAAAAAGCAGACGAGCTCCGCAAGGTCTGCCGGTTGCCCGACCCGTCGCAGGGGGACCTGCTGGGCAGCCCGCGCAAAGAAGGCCTCGCTGTACATCCCGTTGTGGATGATGCCGGGATTCACGAGATTGATCCGAATTCCGGCGGGGCCTTCGGCCTGGGCGATGGTGCGGGTCAGGACTACGAGTCCCGCTTTGGCCGCGTTGTAGCTTGCCCATCGTGGCGCTGCCGCAAGGTCCTGGATGCGGTTCTGCCCAATGAGCGTGATGACACCCCCGCCGGTGGCACGAAAGCGTGGCATGAGGAGTTGCAGCAGTTGCCAGGGGCTCAGGAGATTGGTCTGCAGCAGCATCTGGTGCTGGGCGGGTGAGAGGGCATCCCAACTGCCGGTGAGAAAGGGTCCGACCGCGCACACCAGCCCCGACAGAGGGCCTTCGCTCCAGACCGCCGCCAGATGCTCGACCTCGCCGGGCCGCCGGAAGTCGCATGAGGTGCAGTCCAGGAGCGCATCCGCCCGGAGGGGCTCCAGGGTCGCATACGCCCGGTCCCGCGTGGCACCCGGACCGCGATCCTGCAGCCGGACCTGATAGCCCTGCTGTACCAGCGCCACCGCGATTCCCAGGCCAATCCCGCCGGTCCCTCCCGCAATCGCGATCGCCATGACCAGTCTCCTGTCAGCGGATCAGAGTGCGGCTGGGGGCCGGTAGTCCTCGAAGTAGAGGTCGTATTCCGGCGTAATCAGGTTGTTGCGGATGTGCGGCTGGGGCCGGACCCGGGAGTGACTGAAGATAACAGTGTCCTGAATCAGGGTGACCTCTTCGGGAATCGACACCTGCGCTCCAACAACCGCCCGGACCAGCTTGCAGCCCTCCGGGACGTCGGTGGAGGGATCGACCACGGCATCAAGCCCCCGTCGCTCCAGCTCCCGGGCACTGATGCGGAGGAGATCCTCGGGGACCGTGACATTCATGTCGGCTTTAATCACATTTGCCGGATAGACCGCCGCGCCATCGTCGATGAAAATCTGGATCGCCTCGGTGAGTTCATACTCATCTCTGAGCGCGGTCCGGGGGGTTCGGCGGATGGCATCGAAAATCGTCACATCGAACAGATAGATGCCGCAGCCCTTGAGGGGATTGTTGACGTAGCGGGGCTTTTCGATGACCCGGACGACCCGGCTGGAAGGGTCCAGGGAGCCATCAGGACGAGTCGCAAGTCGCACCGAGAAGTTCCGTCGGATGTTCTCCGGCGTGTCTTCCATGACGGCGAGAATCGCCCCGGCTTCGCGCTGGTGAAAGAGTTCCACCATCCGCTCCAGGCGGTCGGGGATGATGAAGATGTCGCCCAAAAACAGCAAAAACGGATGCGCGATGTGCTTTTCGAGTTTCCCGACGGCATGGGCGATGCCGAGCTGCGATTCCTGCTCCAGGTAATGCAGCGTCATGCCGAGGGATTCCCCATCGCCGAACCAGTCGCGCAGCCGCTCCTTCAGGTGCCCCACCACGAGATACGCCTCGCGGATCCCCGCCTGGTGCATCAGTTCGAGCTGGTACTGAATGATCGGCTTGTTGCAAATGGGGAGGAGCGGCTTGGGCCACGACTCGCTCAACGGGAGGATACGATCCCCCCGCCCTGCCGCCAGAATCGCGCCGACAATGGGCTGGGCCATGGGACTGATAATAGCAATGCGCCTTATGCGCCGTGCGCCGGGAGCTCCGCCTCGAAGCGTGCCCGGGCATCCAGCCAGACCGGGTTCGTCGTCTCGCTGATAAGTCCGCCCTGCCCATCCGCCCAGCCAAGGACTTCCCCGGGGTCATCCAGCCGGTCCACCACCAGTGCTCCGGCAGGACCGAGCAGGCCTCCAGCGACCAGCGTGATTCCCGCCGCCGAGCGGGTGCCGGCGTGACGAGTCAGCAAGGTGCGGTACTGGCGTCCCTGGGTGATGGCCGCTGCCAGTGCGCCCCGCATATCAGGCCGCCAGACTGGCCAGCCCTGCTCCCGGGCGTACTCGAGAGCAGCGGTCGTGAAAGTCCCGATGCCTCCATCGATGCAGAGCGGCTGCACACCATCTGCTGCAATCGCTTCCAGTGCCGGGGCATCCATGACCGGCGTGTGAAAGCTGGTTCCGATCAGTGTTAGCTGGCCCGGTTCGGCACCAAGGATGGCGAGGCTCCGGACCACATCAAAGCCAAACGACAGGCCGCGCTGTGCCACCGCATCGGTGAGGGGGCTGGCTCCGACGAGAAGGAGTTCTTCGGCGGGCGAGGGTCGTCGGTGATGCAGCACCAGCGCCAGGACCGCGTCGGCCCAGATGGCCAGATCGCTGTAGCAGCCGACGTCGGGATGGTCTGCCAGCAGGTCGCGGTACTGCTGCGACGCGGGTCCTTTGCTGCTGCTATCGAGCCAGACATCCAGTTCATAGGCCGGAGCGAGCGCCATGGCGGCTGCCGCTTCATCCGGCGTGGCAACTTCCAGATTCCCGATAAGGAGCGAGCCTGACCGGGTCGCGGCATGCCAGCGACTGCGGGGTGTCGGCCAGACACTCTGCGCCAGGGTCAGGACTGGTGTCAGCCCCCGGGCGGTCGCACCGACTGCCAGACGGCGCAGTGATTCCTCGTGTGTTTCGGTCGATGTCATGGGTGTGGGTCGGAGGGTCGTGCTGGTCATCGTAGGCCTGTTCGTAGACTCCAACCTGATGGGAGTATGCCGGTCGGTTTGACCGGCGACAACTGGCGACTGGATCAGAGCGGGATGCGGGCCGGGTACTCACCCGCTGAGGCCGCTTCCCGAACCAGGGAGGCGGCGAGGCGGCGCATCAGCTCCGGGGTCGGATGTTCGGGGTCCACCGCCCCGACCGCCAGGACCAGTTGTCGGGCATCGAGATCGTACTCCCGGGCGATGGCGGTGGCTTGTGCCAGGTACGACGAGTGGAAGCGGGCGGCACCCAGGGTGAGGTCCAGCGGCTCGATGCCCCCGCGATGTTCAAGATAAGGACGAATGGCCCGATGTCCCAGGTCCTGGATACGGATGGGATCGATTCCGGTCTGATACCCCGCCCGCTCGAGGACCAGGACCAGCGACTCCGTGATGGCATTGCCCGCCGAGCGTCCGAGGCCGTTCAGCGTGCTGTCGACCCAGACCGCCCCGGCATCCAGGGCAGCAAGGGCGTTGGCGTTGGCGAGTCCGAGATTGTTGTGACCGTGAAAGCCCAACACCATCGCTGGCTCGGCCTGCAGGGCGGCATCAACATACCGCGCGACTTCCGCGGGGAGCATCCCACCGGCGGAGTCAACAACCGACACCACCTGCGCCCCCATCTGCCAGCACTGGCGGGCGAAGTCGGCGAATTGCGCAGGGGTGACGGCGTAGCTTTTCATCAGATTCGCACAGGGCACGACACCCGCGTCGATAGCCTGCCGGATAAAGGGCTCCATCTGGTGGCATTCGGTGACGTTGGTACCGATGCGGACAAAATCGAGTCCGGCGCTGATAGCGGCCGCCAGTTCCTCATGGACGCCGATGCCAGGGATGAAGAAGACACCCCACCTGGCGGAGGTCAGGACCGCATCGACCGCCTCGCAGTACTCCTGATCGGTCGCCGCCGACTGGCCATGCCCCCGGGTGC
The DNA here is from genome assembly GCA_022072165.1 of bacterium. Classification (NCBI taxonomy): domain Bacteria; species bacterium. Next base: position 371,082 of record JAJVIF010000002.1, read on the forward strand.
TGGCCCCCAGTCCCAGGCCGTGGCCAATCTCGATCCAGCGGACTCCTGCCTGTTCCAGGCCCTGCGCCAGCGCCGCGGCCTCGGCAGCGGTAAAGGCGTAGTCGATAGCGTAGGAACCATCGCGCAGGGTGCATTCCAGGAGTTCCGCCGCCCGGAGTCCGGGGGCCGCAGTCGCCGGCAATGGGGAAAATGCCAGGGCCATGTCCGACGGATTATCGGCTGGCAACGCCAGCGCTTAAAGCGGCAGTTCAGGCAGTGACGAGCTGTCCGCAGGCGGCCCCAACATCCTGGCCCCGGGACCATCGGACAAACGCCGGGATGTGGGCTCGCTGGAGGGCGTCCTGAAAGAGGGCGATGACCTCCCGCTCCGGACGACTGTAGGTGGCGTGCGCTGTGGTGTTGTAGGGAATCAGATTGACCTTCACCCGACAGCCGCCAAAGACCCGGACCAGTTCCCGAACATCTTCCGGGCGGTCATTGATCTCGGCCATGAGGGGATACTCCAGCGTCACCCGCCCCCCCCATTTGGGATCGATCTGCCGGATGGTCTGCGCGATCCGGGCGACCGGGTACTTGCGATTTATCGGCATCAGCACACTGCGGGTCTCATCAAAGGGACTGACCAGGCTGATGGCGAGATTCACCTGCGGAAAGTCGTGATGGAACTCCAACAGCTCATCCATGAGTCCGGCAGTCGACAAGGTGACGCGGGTCAGGGAGAAGCCATAGCCCGCCAGATCACCGAGGGCATGCAGTAAGTGGTCCAGGTGCGGGCGATTGTGCAGCGGCTCCCCCATCCCCATCAGCACCAGATTATCCGGACGTCGCTCGAAGCGTCGATCCAGCAACAACACCTGTTCCAGATACTCGCCGGGAGTCAGCTGACGGACCAGTCCCATGGTCCCGGTCGCGCAGAAGGTGCATCCCAGCGCACAGCCGACCTGTGATGAGAGACAGAGCGTGAGCCTCGACTCGGTCGGCATCCAGACAGTTTCGATCCGCGCGCCATCCCGTAAGCGCCACACCACTTTGCGGGAGCCATCGGCGGATTCAAGGATCGCTTCCGCTTCCAGCATCGTGGGGACAACAGCAGCCGCAAGGGCAGCCCGCAAAGCCACCGGGAGATTGGTCATCTTCGCGGGATCGCTTTCCCGCTGCTTGAAGAGCCACGACTGCACCTGCTGCAGCCGAAATGAGGGCTCCCCCACCGCGGCGATGAGGGCCGCCAGTTCCGGCGATGAGTAATCGTAGAGGGACCGTTCCACGCCGGGGAGTCTACACGTCGGTGCCAGGAAGGAGATGACAGGTGACGGGCGTTCCGATGGGCAGGAGACTTTCAGTCTCTGGAATCACGATCAGGCAATGGGCATGGGCGAACCGGCTGAGCTGATGCGATCCCTGGCCTTCCAGGGGCGAGACTCCCTGGGAGGTGAAGGTGCCCCGCAGGAATTGCGTCAGTTCCGGTATACCCGACACAGCGGACATGAGCGGCAGCAGCCGTGATGGCAAGTGGGTCTCCCGATAGCCGAGCATCCCGCGCAGCAGGGGCCAGGCATAGATGTAGAAGCAGGTGAGCGCGCTGACCGGATTGCCGGGGAGCCCGAGGATCACCTGCCCTGCAGGACCCCGGGCGATGAGCAACGGCTTGCCGGGACGCTGTCGCACGCGCCACAGGAGGGGAGTCGCGCCCAGAGCGTTGAGGGCGCTCTGTACGAAATCGAAGTCCCCGACCGACACCCCCCCGGTCGTGAGGATGACATCGCACTCTTCCAGCAATGTCTTCAGTCGCTCACGCACAGCTTCGGGCTGGTCGGGGGCGTAGCTGGTCGCATGGGGCGTGAGACCAAGTCCCTGCAGGGCGGCGGCCAGCATTGGGAGATTGCCATCGATGATCTGATGCGGCAGGGGGGTATTGCCAGCCGGGACAACTTCATCCCCCGACGTAAAGAGCCCGATGCGGGGAGCCTGACAGATGTCGACTTCGGCGATTCCCAGAGAGCTGAGGAGTCCGACCGCTGCCGGATTCAGCGTCTCCCCAGCGGACAACGCCACCGCTCCGGCGGCGAGGTCGCTCCCCTGCTTCCGGATGTACTGCCCCGCGGTCAGCGCTCCGGCGACCTCAATCTCTTCGGTTGTTCCTCCAGTGACGAACTCCTGCATGACTACCGCTTCGGTCCCTGATGGCAGCGGACTGCCCGTAAAGACCCGGATTGCTTCTCCTGGCTGCAGGGCCATCGCGGTCTCGCTTCCGGCCTGCATCTGCCCGATCACCCGCCAGCGATCACAGACCGGGGGGAGTCCGGCGAGAGCAAAACCATCCATCTGCGAGTTGTCGAAGCCTGGGAGGTCGCGAGGCGCGATGAGATCCCGGGCCACCGGACGCTGGCACGCCTCGAGGAGCGACCTGCGGACGAGGGGGTGGGGTTGCGCCAGCTCTGCGATGAGCTGGAGGGCCTCGGAGACCGGCACGGGGGCAGCGGACATGGACGGGAGCATACCCTGCTGACGGATTCGTACAATGCCATCACCACGTTGAGTACTTCCCCCCCACCCATCTCAGATCAGAGCCGCGTATCAGGTCGTTGGTGGCTTGTCCTTTTAGCAGGACTGGCCCCCTGGCTGGTGGGCCTGCAGGTGCTCCTGAGGGGGGACCTGCTCGTCCCTCCGGCGGCGATCGAAGCATTTCACGCAGTGGTGCTGCAGCATGTCGCGCTCGCGACGGGGTGGCAACCGGTCCTGTGGGACCCCGCCTCGATCCTCGGCGGGTATCCCCTGTATGCCGCATCGCAGGGGGGGGCTTGGTACCCCGGCCACTTGCTGATGCTGCTAATACCGGACCCGGCGACCGCCTGGAATCTCACGCTCCTGCTGCATCTGAGTGCGGCGGCCATGCTCGGCGCAGCCCTGGCGACACGTCTAGGCTGGGGCGTGTTGCCATCGCTGGTCCTGGCCCTGGTCTGCGGTGCCTCCCCTGATGCGTTCTATTCCGTGCAGGTACCAGCGGTCGTATGGGGACTCCCCTGGCTCCTCTGGATACTGCTCGCGGATCTCGGCCCCTCGCGACCGGCACCTTTGCGGATCGCGCATTGGGGGCTGGGCATCGGACTTGCGACCCTGGCGGACCCGCTGAGCGGGTTGCTGGTGGTCCTGGCCGCACTGGCGCGCTGCCTCGCGGAGAAACGCTGGATGCTGATGCTGGGTGTCGGCATCGGATGGTCGCTGGCCGCACTCCAACTGATGCCGTACTTCTTGCAGACCGAGAGTCAGCAGTGGAGCGATGTCGCCTGGAGCTTCCTCTGTGCGCTGCGACCCATCGGTGCCCTGGTGGTGCTGCTTTGTCTGCCAGGAGTGACGCACCGCTCCTGGCTGCTCGTGACGTTGCTGGTGCTCATCGCCATCGGCTATGGCTGGGTCGATGCCCTGGGTTGGTTGCTGGGGCTCGCGGTGGTCCTCTGGTGGGCAGATCAGCCAGCCGCTGCCCGGTTCCCCTGGTTAGGACATTTGCGCTGGACACTGGTGCCCCTGCTGCTGCTGTGGGGCTTTGCCATGGTGCCAGTGGCCTCGATCGCTCCGGCGGAAATCCGGGAAATGGTGAATCAGGGACGCGGGCTCTATCCCCGGGAAACGCACCCCAGCATCGCCATCCTCGCGACTCCCTGGCGGGATCGTCCGACAGCCGCTCCGGTCGGACGCTACGACCGTCCATTGAGCTGGCGGGACTACTCACGAACCGCCGCCTGGCCCCTACTGTGGAATCTCGCGCCAGATCGGGACCTCGCAGCCGCCGCGGTCGCCCTCCCCTGGCATCGGGAGTGGCAGAGCGCGCTGGATGCCCTGACCGAGCGCCAGCAGTCGGTGCAGGGACAGCGTCTGGCGACACTCATCGAGTTCGAGTTTCTGGCGCAGGGACTGGGGCTGAATGCGTTTGCTGGGCGACACCCCAACGTGCCGTATCTCGCTTACCGCCCACTGGATCCGGCGCATCCCGGACGTTTGCCTGCCCCCCCAGCCGCCGAAGAAGCGGAGAGGGATGCACTGGAAGCGGCGGTCCTGGAACAGATTGTCCTGCCTGGTGAGACGCCTCCGGAGCTGTCAGCGGTTCCCCCGGTCTTCGAGCAGCAGCTCGTTCTGGGCCTCGCGTGGTATCAGGCCCGGGGGAACATGCCCTTCGCCATCCTCGGGGAACGGACCGACACCCCCCTGAGTCTGCCGCCGGCCGCGTGGACCACGCTCCGCCTGGAGGCACTGAAGCAGTTGCAGGCGAGTACGTCGTACCCCTACGGTGGCCCGCTGGAACGCCACCGGTTCGTGGTACTGGCCGACAACACCCCGGATGGTCAGGTAAGGTCCCCGGCCACCATCGTGGCAGACCGGGGACGCGCACTCGCGGCAACTCCGGTGATGCAGCGCAGTCCGCACACGCTCACGTTGCGCCTGCAGGTTCCGGCCACCGATGCCCCCTGGCTGATCCTGCGCCAGTCGCTCACGACCGGCTGGCGCGCCACGGTCAACGGTCAGTCGGTCCCCATCGCCAGAGCAGATGGTGTCTGGATGGCGATTCCATTGACCGGCGAGGAAGCGGCCCAGGTGGAACTCACATACGAAGTCCCAGGCTATCGCCTGGGACGCTGGATCAGCCTGATCGCTTTCGGCGGTTGGCTGCTGCTGGGGATTGTCGGGATGCGGAGCGCAGGACGGCTATCGTCGGTCGCTTCGCCGGTCCGTACGGACGCTGATGCGGCGGACAGCTAGCCCAGGAGTCGCAGGGCGAGCGCCGGGCTGACGTACTTCCGTCCGGTGGCACCATCTACCACGGTCACGGAAATCTCGATGGTGGTGTTGCCATGGATCTCCAGATCGTCTTCGGAGTATGTCAGCAGATGCCGGGCGCATTCGAGGCGCCAGCCTTCCCCGGCGCGATAGGTCGCCCGGGCCCGGACATCCCCGGCGCTGTCGGCAGGCTCCTGGGGCTCCAGCAGCGTGATGACATCACCCTCGTAGCGCTCCGGCACGGGGCGCGTACGATGGCTCAGCCGTCCCTTGTCGGGCAATGAACTGACATAGCGGGTCCCCTCGGGTCCGACGACTTTTTGGGCCGTCAGACCCTTCTCCGGAGCCCGGAGCACGACCCTCCACATGTCATCGGCGTAGCCCGAAGGATTCGTACTGGCGGCCCCCCAGCGCCACATGTCGGCGGCGTAGCCACGACCGGTGAGGATGTCGCCCCGGAAATCGCCATACGTTTTGAGCAGGAGAGTCATGGTGTCTTCAGCGACAGACATCGGGGCGTACTTGGTCTTGCGGACATCCCACTGCTGCATCTGGGCGGCATCATCGAACGTGGTGTCATCCCAGGAGATGGCGAAGTAGATGATGTGGCTGTTGTAGTACGCCTGCAGGGTGGCGGATTTCGTCGCCCCACTGCCACCCGCTTCGGTGAGCGTCAGTGTCTGCGGAGTCACGGACTGCCAGCCGGGGTCGTTGAGTTCCCCATCCAGGATGGGATCCTTGCCCGTGATTCTGGCGATGTCGATGGTCCGGACCGCCTGCGACGGAAAGTCGGGCTGTCCCTGGACAGTCAGGGGCATTCCCTGCCAGTCCATCCAGTCATCGTCAGCTTCGTCTGCCGGGGCAGAGAACCCGAGGGCCGGGACGGTCAGGATGAGGGCACAGAGGGTGAGTTTGAGGGCCGGATGCTGCATGAGCGGAGAGAATACACGTCGCGGGCCAGCGCGAAAATCGGCTCGCCGCGGCTACAATCGGCTCATGGGTCTTGTCTCTGCCACCATCACTGTCGCCGCACCCCCTGAAACGGTCATGGCGGTCGCCCGTCGGGTAGAGGATTTCCCGGAATTCATGCCCGATGTCACCGGGGTCACCATTCTGGAACGCGATGAGGCTCGGGGCTGGTCCCGGGTGAAATGGGATGCCAAGGTGGATGTCCAGTCGATCCGGAAGCCGATCCGGTGGATCGAGGACGAAACCTGGAACATCGCCGAACGTCGCTGCGACTTTGTGCTGGTTGAGGGGGATTACAAGAAGTATGACGGCTTCTGGACGTTCGAGCCGACCCCCGAGGGGGGCACCACCATCACTCTCACGACCGACTTCGATCTCGGGCTGCCCCTGGTTGGTCCCCTGATCAACAAACTGCTCGACAAACTGATGCGTGACAACTGCGCGGCGATGCTCACTGCGATCCGGGACCGGGTCGAGGCAGCGGCGCCGCAACCTGCCGGATAGCCGCCTCGGCTCCCCTGATGCCCATCCGCCCCCTCGCGCCGGAACTGGTCAGTCACCTCGCCGCCGGGGAGGTGGTGGATCGACCTGCCTCGCTGGTGAAGGAACTGGTCGAGAACGCGCTGGATGCCGACGCCCGGTCTCTGCGGTTGGAGATTGAACAGGGGGGTATTGGGCTGGTCCGTCTTACGGATGATGGTCACGGGATCCGGCAGGAAGATGTCCCCTGGCTGCTCCAGCGGCACAGCACCAGTAAAATTCGGACCCTTGAAGAACTCCAGGCCATCGGCACCCTCGGCTTTCGTGGTGAAGCCCTCTACTCCATCGCAGCCGTCACCCGCTTTCGCCTCCTGACCCAGCATCGGGACGAGGAGACCGGGACGGAGTTGCTCCGCGACGACACCAACGGGGTCCGCATCCAGCCCTGGGCGGGTCCGGTGGGGACCACCATCGAGGTGCGGGATCTTTTCTACAACCTGCCGGCGCGACGCAAATTTCTGCGAGGCCCGGGGGCGGAGTACAGCCGGATCGCGGAAGTCGTGAGCCGCTATGCCCTCGCCCGTCCGGAGGTCCGCTTCGAACTCAGTCACAACGGACGTCGCCTGCTCCAGTCACTGGGCACCAGTCCCCTGGACCCGCTGATTGCGCTCTATGGACCGGACATCGCGGGCGAGCTGCTGGAGGTGCATTTTGCCGGACCGGGCATCCTGGTCACCGGCTTTGTGTCCGCCCCCGGCACCTTCCGTCCGGGACGCAAAGAACAGACGCTGATCGTGAATGGTCGCTGGGTGAAGGACCACACCCTAATGCTGGCGCTGGAGCGGGCCTATGGAGTCCGTCTGCCCGCAGGAAAGCATCCTCTCTGTGTGCTGTATGTCGCAATGCCCCCTGAGGAAGTGGACGTCAATGTGCACCCCCACAAAACAGAAGTCCGCTTCGCCGATCCTGAGACTTTGCAACGCGCGATCTATCGGGCTACCGAACAAGCGCTCGCTGGCAGCATCTCGGTGCCGGTCGATACCTGGAGCCCCCCCCCGGAGGCATCACCGGGGCGACGGCTCGCAGACTCGATGCCGGACCTCCCGCAGGCGCCGCCGGACTGGAATCTGCCGCCCGAGCCATCCCGCGCACCGGTGGTCCGGCAGGAGGGCTTGTCTCTCGGGCGAGTCCTGCCCCTGGAAGCCCTCGAAGCTCCGGTCAGTCCGTCAATGCCGGAGCACACCATCGATGACCTCACCGGCGAGGTCCGCTGGACACCCACGGCTGCCCCTGCGATGCAAACGCCCCTGACCCCGTCGCTGCCGATGCCGGGGAGTCTGCAGTTCGGCCCAGGACTCCTGGCGTATGCCGAGGGCGAGACGCTGGTGGTCGTGGATCTCCCCGCGCTCCATGCACGGGTGTTGTATGAGCAGCTTCGGGAGGAGTCCTCGCCTCCCACCTCACAGCCCCTGCTCTTTGCGTTGCCCCTGGAAGTCCCGACGGGCTCCGGTATCGATCCGGCGGAACTCCAGCCGCTGATGCAGGCCCTGGGATTTGAATTCAGCGACGATGGCACACAGGTCACAGGCCTCCCGGCACTTCTGGGACAGGCGGACCCGATGTCGCTGGTGCGGGCGGTGGTCGAAAGTTGCGCGGCGGGACTGGTGGCGGGGGAGTCCCGCGTCCAGGTGCTGGAGCAGGCGCGACGCCAGGCAGCGTTTCGCGGGGCGGACCGGTCGAGTCGACATCGGACTGCGGCCGAAGTCGCGTGGCTCACCGGGCATCTGCAGGAGTGGCGGTACTGCACCAGTCTGACAGGGGAGCCGACCATCCTGCGGCTGGATCCCCGCTGGTGGTCACAGATGTTCGGTCATTAGTGGGATGGCGTGGCGGGATCGATATCCCAGGCCAGGAACCATTGTCCCCGGACCTCGTGCGTCCGATCAGAGGGTGCCAGAATGAGTTGCTTGTCCCACCGCTGCAGCCGCGGCTCCAGGCCCTTGTAAGCAAAGGTGCGATCTTCGATGCGGAAAAAGCCCCATCCGGACCCGGGGTCTTCCAGGCCGATCCAGAGCCAGAGACGCTCATAGGGGGGGAGTCCTGCGGGCTGCAGGAACTCTTCCACGCTGGAACGGAGGTCGGCGGGGTCAGGCTCCATGCGATACACCACTTCAATGGCGTTCGATGCCGGAGCGCCGGGCAAAGGACCGCTCAGATATTCCACCAGTTCCCAGGTCCGGGTGGCGTAGGTCTCCTCAGCCACGCTGAAGTCCGGCCCCCCGGGCAACACAACGACTGTCCCGGAGGGAATTGCTTCCACCAGCGCTCGGGCCTCCTGCAACCACGGATTTTTCCGGGCATCGTGCTGTGGCAGGACCCCTGCAAAGCCGTTGTAGATGAACAGCGCGATTAAGAGGGGCATCGCCTGCGGCAGAAAACGTCGCGACCCCACCGCCAGCCCCCGGTCGAGGCCTGTGCCGAGGACCAGCAACATCGGGACAAAGTAGAAGAGCCGGTAGAACGGCATCTGCGGCTGAAAAAAGAGGAAGAACATAAAGAACGGCACGACCCACCAGACCAGGACCCGGCTGATAATGACCGGCTGCAGCCGCAAGAAGAGCGGAAGATGCTGCAGCCCTCCCAGTGTCGCGAGCCCCCCATGCCAGAGGATGACCACCAGGAGCCCCTTCTTCGCCAGATCCATCAGACCGGTGGGCGCTGCCAGGAAGCCGCTGTAGAGATAGTCGGGATAGACAAAGGTCGCGACATGGCTCTTGAGCACCGTTGCGGCATACGTCAGCAGCTGCTGGCGTTGCGACATCTCTTCCGGGAGCTGCGTGAGATACCACCAGCGGGAATCGTGTCCATAGCTGGTGAGCCAGCCCATGAAGTGATCCAGACTCCCCAACTTGAGACTCACGAAGCCGAACAACAGATAGTGGAAGCCGATCAGCCCCACGGACAGCAGCATCCCGCCGAGTCGCCAATTGAGGGCATCCTTCATCCCGGCGGTCTGGCGGAACAGGAAGTAGAGATAGACCGGGACGAAGAAGACACTGGCCTGATGCAGCATCACTGCGAGAAAGACACTGATCGCCTGCATGATCAGCTTCCTTGGCTCAAAGGCGGGATCTTTCAGGGCTACCAGCATGATCTGAAAGGCCAGGACCAGCCGGAGCATCGCCGGGATGTATGGCGCATGGTCGGCGGAGTAGAGCCACCAGGTGTAGGCCGTGCCGCCGATCGCCGCGATCTGCCAGGCGAGGGGGTCCAAAAAGCAGTAGCGGGTGGTCCGATAGAAGAACATCACGCCGCAGGCCCCAAAGAGACCGTTGATCCACCCCTGGGCAACGAGTCCGGGATGGAGGAAGCCGGCAGGCTCCGCCAGCAGACGGGTCACCCAGAGGACCAGCAGGTTGTAGAAGAGGTGATGCGGATGCAGGGTCTCGCGCCAGTTGCCCGCCCGCTCCGCCAGCTGGGCGTATTCGACCCCATCCCAGTAGTACCGCGCCGAGGGAAAGCAGAGATAGAGGATGGCGAACACCCAGAAGAGCTTCCATCCGGTTTCGAGCTTTTGGAGGCGCTGTAGCACGGGGGGATGGTACTCCTATCCCGGAACGGAGCCGGGGAAGAACGCGACTTTGCCCAGCATCACAGTTGCCTGACCAATGATGCGGGGATTCTTCGCGCCGTTCCCGAAGCGTCAGCTTCCATCCTGCCCCCCAGAGGCGTCTATGTCCCGTTTACAGACATAGTCACTACCTGCAGCTACTTTCGTCGCGACTCGCTGGGCGCTGCAGTGCGCGGTCACCCGCTGGTAGGCGAACTGATCTCGCGCCGCAGATACTCCTTTCCTCCGCCGGGGACCATGCTCCCCGGCGGGGCTTGGTGGCCTCCACCTACCTCACGCCACCGCTGTAATGCAATTAACAGAAAGATTTTCCCCGCTTGGGGCAGAGTGGCGTCTTCGTTGTACTAGTCCCTGGCAACACCTCAGACCGCCAGTCACTCCGACAGGAGCCAACCATGTCCCGCTCTGCCATCCCCTTCGCCCTCAGCATTGCTACCGGGCTGCTTGTGGGCTGCCAACAGCTGGGGAATCCGATCGACCAGTCGGCCACATTTACTCCTGGCGGGGAAGCAGCGCTCGGCGCGGTGCTCTCGACCCACTATGGCGCGATCAACGCGATGGGACTATATGACGTCACCGTGGATCCCGGGACGCTATCGGCTTCTGTCAGCCTGGTGGAGAGTCGCTCCGGTCAGAAAAATGGCGATCTCTACCTGCTGCCCATCGACGGCTTCCTGCGACCTGACTCGTTCCGCATCCAGGCTGTCCGACGGATGCCGGCTGCGGGCTCTGTCGGTTCCAGGACTCCTCGTCTGGATCTCTCCTGGACCCTGGAACATCCCTTTGCGTCGTCGGCTTCCATCCCCCGCGCCGACCTGGGCTTCACCGGGATCGCCTGCTTCCTCTTCGATGTCCCCACTGCCACCGGGCATTCGTACTTCACCGGAGATGCTGATGTCATCCTCAACGAAAGTTTGATGCTCAGGCCTGATGGCTACTTCAAGCCGGGCGCGCTTCTTGACCTGACGGGCTACACCGCCAACACGTTTCCGTAACAGCTCCTGGTGAACGACTGGGGCAACGGCAACCGGACGGACTCGGTCTCTGGTGAGCCGATTTACAACGGGTTCGCGCCGACAGGCAACTTTCTGCCCCACGGGTGGCAGACCGGGACCACCGAGACCTGGACCGGATTCGATGTGCTCCATCAGGGCCAGACTGCCGAACGAGTGCTGTCACTGGACCTGGCGGCTATTGAGAGTGCGGGCTCGGTGAATTTCCGGGTGGCGATCTTCGACAAGTACGTTGACCCGAAGTCCGCAACACCGGGATCGCTGCATCGACTCCCGGCGGATCCGCCAGACCTCCTGGGTCACTTCGGGTATCGCTATCCCCACGGCTGCTGGGATGTGTCGCATGTCGCTTTCGACTATGAATCGCAGGGGCTGGTGACGGATAAGCCCAGCGAAACGACTGTCCACTTCCATGTGCGCGACTGGGATGCCCTGGCATCGGTGAGCGCTGAGAGCGATCTCTCCCTGGAACCCGATCCCGTAAAAGTGCTGGCTTCCAGCGCTGGAACGCCATCGTTGCGCGCTTGTGTGCCAGCTGCGCTGGGTGGTCCTGCCGCCTTTGTCCCCTTCGGCAGCACTCCCACGGATGATGACTCCCATATGTACCAGCGCAACGGCGATGTGGGGGCTGACTCCGGGCAGCCCCGCGATGAGCTCTACTACCGTCGCACCATTTCCTCCCCCACGGGCGTGCCAGCCTCAGCGGGGAACCGGATCTGGGGTGTGCTGGAAGTCGCGGACATCGAGGCCACCCTTCCGGGCTATCAGAAGGTCCTGGATGGCAATCTGCAGCCACTGACCACCAATCTGCCAGGCAACGTGACCTATCAGGTCTTCGCCCTGGATGTCCAGCCCCGCTCCACGCAGACCGGCTGGGCCGCCTCCGGCGAGGGAGCCGGGAACAACTGGGCCAGTGCAGTCGCCTATGACTCCCTGGGCAACGTGTACTACGGCGGCAGCTTTTTGGGGAGCATCAGCCTGGGCGGCACCACCTACACCAGTGCGGGGAGCACCGACTGCTTCGTGGCGAAGTACTCCCTCACCGGGACCTTCGAATGGGCGCAGACCTGGGGCGGCACCGGGGCAGATGAAGTCACGAGCCTCCTGATCAGCGACGATGACATGTTCAGCCTCAAGGTGGGCGGCACCTTCAGCGGGACCGTGAACTTCGACCCGCCGGCGGGCAGCCCGCGGACAGCAGCGGCGATCGACATGTTCGTCCTGCAGCTCCTGAGCACCAATGGCTCCTTTACCACGGTCCGGACGTATGGTTCCCCAGGCGTCGATGTCCTGACCTGCCTGGCGGATAACGGCAATCGCGGCACCGGCGACTACTTCATCGCTGGCTACATTAATGGGCCGGTCAATTTTGGTGGCGGCCATATCCTGACCCCGGTGAATCCCCTCGAAGGCTTTGTCGCCGGGATGGACCGGATCACAAACAACGCCAAGTCCGCCTATGTATTGGCCTCTGGTGACTACTCCACGGTGTCGCACATGAGCCTCTTCGAGGACGGCGAGCTCGGTATCGCCGGCGTGTTTGTCGACTCCCTCACGGGCCCCTGGGGCGCTGAACCCGGTTCTGGCGACGAAGACATCTACCTCGCGCGCCTCGCCATGAGCACGACTCCGGGAGCCAGTGGGATGAATTGGGTCTATACCTCCAACCTGGAAGGAACAGAGTCGGTGGGAGGTCTCCACGCCTTTAGCAGCGGTTCCAGTGCGCGCCTGCTGATGGCTCGCAACTACACTTATCCAGATCCGGTCACTGATGGCTACTCGCTGGATCTCCTCCTGTTGAATCTGATTCCCCTGCGATCCCAGGGGATCGAGCGCCTCCACAGCTTTGGCATCCAGCGCGCCAATAGCCTGGCCGTCAGGCCCGGTTCCACTCCCGAAGATCTCACGTTCTACATCACGGGCTACAAGACTCGCCCGACCTACTCTTCTTCTTTTTACTTCTTCGGTGAGCCGACGCTTCTGGGACTCCCCTCGGGCACTGACAACAAGGATGGGTTTGTCTGGGCGCTGAGCGGCGATGGTTCGGAAGGTGCCTTCCGCACAGCGTGGGCCCGGGAGTTCGGTGGCGACCAGGGCGAAGAGGGACTGGCGATCGCAGCAGGACCCGCGGCCTTCGGAGTCGAGGCCATCGCCATCGGTGGCACCTATCAGAGCACCACCGACTTCGCCCCTGGTCCTGAGCTCTCCATCCTGCCGGTGGTGGGTGGGACCGAAGCCTTCGTCACCCAGTGGCCTGCGGATGGTGTCTGGTAGTCCAGCCGCCTGCAGCATCACTCACACAGGCCGGGTCCGCGGGGGCCCGGCTTTTTCACCTATGCACGCCGGGTCCCCGTAAGGACCAGACGGTTTCGCGACATCCCAACGGGTGCGGTATACATGCCTGCATGACGGTGTCCCTCACGCAGATCGTGCTCCTGGCCGTGCAGCTGGACACGCTGGCCGCGTACTACCGCGATGTCCTGCAGCTTCCGCAGGCGCAGGTCGCGTCGGATGGCACCTGGGTGGAGTTTCGTGCCGGGTCGCTACTGCTGCGTCTGGAAACCGGGGGCCAGCCGAAGGATGCCCGGGGAGCCACTAAACTGATTTTCGCGACCTTCGATGTGGACGCGACCCATCGGCTCTGGTCCGGCCGTGGCGCGGTCCTGGCCCCGGTGCAGGAGGCGCACGGCGTCCGCTTTGCCGATGGGGTCGATCCGGAGGGGAATCGCTTTCAGCTCACCAATCGCGGACTCATCGTGACCCAGCCCATCGCGATGACGTCACCGCCACCTGCCGGGGCGCATGCGCCAGTGCCGATGGGATCGCCAGCGGCGATGCTGCAGACGCCGGGAGCTCCCGGGCTGGGGGTGCTGCGGGTGGAATCGCCCCTGGCACGGCAGGCACGACTCCTGATCACGACACAACCTGAGATCCCGGTCTACGGGCTGGAAGGACGTCCCGGCATCGCGGTCTTCATGCGGGATGTGCTGAGTGCGATCAATGCCACGCAGGCGTATCAGGTGCCGGAACCGGAGCTGTCACGGGCGTTGGGCCAGCTGGGGGGAGTCGGCATGGTAGCGCGTCTGGGGCAGAAGCCGCGACGCGTGGTGGTGTTCGGTCCGGACACGCTGTCGCTGAACCCGGAGAAGGTCCCGCATCCGCTGGCGCTCCCCCTGGCCAGCAGCGAGGTGTTCCCTTTGGGGTAGGTTTACTCAGGGAAGCCATGCGGAGATCGTCGCCACTCTGAATTCACTTCGACATGCGATACTACTCATATGAGCGAGGTCACCATCCGCCTGGAAGTGGAAGCGCTGGAAGAAGGCGGCTATGTCGCCACGAGCCCCGATGTCCCAGGGTTGGTAGTGGAGGCGGAGAGCATCCGCGGGATCGCCAAACTGGCCCCGGATATCGCGCGCCTGATCTATGAATCGTGCGTAGAGAACAATCTGCCGATCCCGCCGGCCCTGCGCCCTCTTGATGCACCGAGTCCAAAGATCATGCTCACGATTCCGGTCGGCGTCGATTAACTCTGGGACTTCTGGCGGGGTTCACGTATCGTGACATCGCGAAAAAGTTGCGCAGACTGGGATTTGAATATGACCGCTCAGCAGGTGGTCACGAAATCTGGATCAACCGCAAGTCGAAACCTCAGACGACTGTCCCGCGTCACCCAGGCGATATGGCGGTCGGCACCCTGAAGTGCATATTGCGGCAGGGTGGTCTCGAAATAGAGGAGTTCCTGACAGCGTAGCTGGGACGGCTTGCTCAAGCGGAACAGATCGAGACTGAGGGGATTTTCCGCAGGTACGACTCAAGCCTGCTAGCTCTCCACTGGGCCTATCACTGCACAGCAAGCTCCTAATCAGCAACCACCTCGCCCTATTGCCAACTCCCAAAAGACGTGGCATACTCCACCCTTGGCAATCGACAGTGCTGGTTGCCAAGGACCAATCCCAACACGGAGGCATCCATCTCTATGGCTACTGCCACTGCCACCAAGCCCGCCGCCAAGAAGGCCGCGAGCGCGTCCCCGATCCGCCCCCTGGGCGACCGGGTCGTTGTCAAGCCCGTTGAAGAGTTCGTCGAGAAGACCGCCGGCGGGCTGTACCTGCCCGAGTCGGCGCAGGAGAAGCCCCAGCTCGCCGAGGTGGTCGCGGTTGGCCCTGGCAAGCGAAACGATGACGGCTCCCTGAGCCCCATCGACCTCGCCATCGGCGCCCGCATCTTCCACTCCCGCTATGGCGGCACCACCGTCAAGGTCAACGGCCAGGAGTACATCATCGTGCGCGAGGACGACATCCTCGCCGTGTACGAAGGCTAGTGCTGCCATCGCTGGTCATCCGGACCCGCCCTGCTGGGTGGTCCGGCGTTCCCTTTAACGCACGCGCATTTCGTCTGACTGTGGAGGAACTCTACACATGGCTAAGATTCTGACGTTTGACGAGCAGGCTCGTCGCTCCCTGGAGCGCGGTGTCCGCGAAGTCGCCGCCGCCGTAAAGGTGACCCTGGGTCCCCGCGGCCGCAATGTGGTCATCGAGAAGAAGTGGGGCAGCCCCACCATCACCAAAGACGGCGTCACGGTCGCCAAGGAAATCGAGCTGGAAGATCCCCAGGAAAACATGGGCGCCCAGCTGCTGAAGGAAGTCGCCAGCAAGACCAATGATGTCGCGGGCGATGGCACCACCACCGCGACCGTCCTGGCGGAGGCCCTGATCGGGGTCGGCCTGCAGAATGTCACCGCCGGGGCGAATCCGATGGCCCTCAAGCGGGGCATCGACAAGGCGGTCAAAGAGATCGTCAATGAGCTGCAGAAGATCAGCATCCCCGTGAAGGACAAGAAGGCCATCAGCCAGGTCGCCGCCATCTCCGGCAACGATCCGGAAGTCGGCGAGCTGATCGCGGAAGCGATGGACAAGGTAGGCAAGGACGGGGTCATCACGGTGGAGGAGAGCAAGACCACTGAGACCACCCTGGAGATTGTCGAGGGGATGCAGTTCGACAAGGGCTACATCTCCCCCTACTTCGTCACCGACAAAGAAAACATGACCGCCGAGCTGGATGACGCTTACATCCTGCTCTGGGAAAAGAAGATCTCCAGCGTCCAGGACATCGTGCCGCTGCTGGAGAAGATCGCCAAGAAGGGCGCGCCCCTGGTGATTGTCTCCGAGGACATCGAAGGTGAAGCGCTGGCGACCCTGGTGGTCAACACCCTGCGCCGCACCATCAATGTCTGCGCCGTCAAAGCCCCTGGCTATGGCGATCGCCGCAAGGACATGATGCGGGACATCGCGGTTCTCACCGGCGGCCAGTTCTTCACGGAAGACCTGGGGGTCAAGCTCGAGAACATCGATCTGGAACAGCTGGGCTATGCCAAGAAGGTCAAGATCACCAAGGATGACACCACGGTGGTCGAGGGCCGGGGCAAGCGGGCCGACATCGTCGGTCGCATCAATCAGATCAAGAACGAGATCGACAAGGCGACCAGCGACTGGGATCGCGAGAAGCTGCAGGAGCGGCTGGCGAAGCTCTCCGGCGGTGTCGCGGTCATCAAGGTCGGCGCGGCCACCGAGACCGAGCTCAAGGAGCGCAAGCACCGCTTCGAGGATGCCCTGAACGCGACCCGCAGTGCGGTCGCCGAAGGTGTGGTCCCGGGCGGCGGGGTGGCGTACATCCGCGCCAGCCGCGTCCTGGACAAGCTCCTCAAGGACCTCGAAGGGGATGAGCGGACGGGCGTGAACATCGTCAAGCGCGCCGTCGAAGAGCCGCTCCGCACGATCGCCACGAACGCGGGCGAAGAGGGTGCGGTCATCCTGGGCAAGGTCCGCGAGGGCAAAGACGCCTTCGGGTACAACGCCCGGAGCGGCAAGTTCGAGGACCTGGTGAAAGCCGGCATCATCGACCCGACCCGTGTCACCCGCTCGGCCCTCGAGAATGCGGCCTCCATCGCGAGCCTGCTCCTCACCACCGAGACCCTCATCGCTGACAAGCCGGAGCCCGAGAAGGTGCCGGCGGCGGCGGGGGGTCATGGTGGCGGCGGCATGGACTTCTAAGTCGACGCTGTATGGCGTCAGACTCCGACGACTCACCTTGCATCAGCGGCATCGCCCCCGGGACTCCCGGGGGCGATGTGCTTGTTGTCCGGACACGGAGCGCGTCGCGAAACTCCGACCACCTTCGGAGGGGCGACCCCCGGTCGCCCGGTGATGGCGCGCCTCGCGCCTGGGCCGCCGGAGCGCCCCGCTCCGGCCGGGAACGCGACAATTCACGATGCACGAGGCGTCCCCCTCCGGACGCGGGGCGCGTCCGGGTCCCA